>CAXTRS010000414.1:0-236 GCA_964246635.1 uncultured Chthoniobacterales bacterium
GACGTCGGCCTCCAGCAGCCCGCCGGAATTCTGCGAGCCGCCGTCGCGCCGCCGGTCGCGCTCGACTTCGATGCACCGGTGGAGGGTGAAGAGGCGCAGCCTTCGCTACGATTCTAATGCGCGCTCGGGCACGGCTGGCGCGCCACGCTGCGCTATGGCACGAGCACGAGTTTCGCGCCGCGGTGGTCGCCAGCATGGAGCCGCGCATAGGCGGCGGGCCCGTCGGCCAGCGGGAC
>CAXTRS010000414.1:273-4307 GCA_964246635.1 uncultured Chthoniobacterales bacterium
CGGCGGCAGCGTGCCGTCGCTGAGGCCGGGCAGCAGTTCGCGCAGAATCGCGGCGCTCGCGGCGTAGTCGAGCGCGAGGGTGTCCACGCCGAGGAGCCGCGCTTCTTTGTGATAAAAATCGGCGAGGTTGAAAGTCACTCGCGGGTCGCCGGTGACGGCGATGGCGACCTGCCGGCCGCGGTGCGCGAGCGCGTGCAAACACGGCTCGAAGAGCGGCCCGGCGACCGTGTCGAAAACCACGTCCGCGCCCCGATCACACGTGAGCGCGCCGACGGTCGCCGGCAGGGCGCGCGCGCCCGCGGCCACATCGTCGCCGAGCTCGATCCACGCATCCACGACGCCGTGCGCCGTGGGATGATTGCTCCCGCTGCCGCCTGTGACATCCGTGGGTTTGTGACGCGTCGCGCCGAGCACCCGCGCACCACGCATTTTGGCGATGCGCGCCGCCGCGCTGCCGACCGCGCCGGTCGCGCCGCTGATGAGGATCGTCTCGCCGGCGCGCAAGTCCGCGGCGGTGACGACCGCAGCCCACGCGGTCATGTAACCGACCCCGACGGCGGCGGCTTCGACGAACGAAAGATTCGGCGGCTTCAGCACGAGCGCAGCGATCGGCAACGCGACGAACTCCGCGTGCGTGCCGTCGCGGGTGAAACCCGAACCGCCGCCGGTGCCGAAGACTTCCCGCCCGCGCCACTCCGCCGGGCCTTCGACCACCACGCCGGCGAAGTCGCGGCCGGGCGTGCGCGGAAACGTCGTCTGCGCCATGCGTCCGAGCACGTTTTTCACGTCGCTCGGATTGATCGCCGCCGCGCGCACCTGCACGAGCGCCTCGCCCTTTCCGGGCATGGGTCGGTCTGTTTCCTCGGGATTCAATTCATCGAGCGAGCCGGAGCGATGGAAGCGAAGCGCGCGCATATGCGACGGGACTGGGAGGGTTCATCACAGAAAAAGGTCCGGCAACAAGCGATCACCCACGGCCGGGTCGAACGCGTAACCGGAAAAATCGCTGATGCCCCGCGCGCGCAAAAAATCTTCGTCGAGCAAACACTGGCCGGTCAGCTCTTGCGCCGGGCTGCGCAGAATTTCGCACACCGCGTCGGCCATGATTTCCGGCTTGCGGCTGCGGGCAAAGAGCGCGCGGCCGCCGGGGATGGCGAACTCGACGGCGGCGGTGGCGATCAGCGTGCGCGGCCAGAGGCAATTCACCGCGATCCCGTGCGGCGCGAACTCCGCCGCCATCGCCAGCGACAGGATCGTCATGCCCATCTTTGACAAGGTGTAAGGCCCGCAATCGCGCATCCACCGGCCCTGGAGATTCAGCGGCGGGCAGAGGCTCAAAATGTGCGCGCCGCCGCCGTTCGCCGCGGCGGCTTTTTTCAAGTGCGGCAGCGCGGCCTGCGCGCAGACAAACACGGCGCGCGCATTGACGCTCTGCATCAAGTCGTAGCGCCGCACGGGCGTGCTTTCGACGTTCGTCAGATTGATGGCACCGGCGTTGTTGACGACCGCATCCAGCCCGCCGAAACGCTCCACCGCGCCGGCGACGACCGCCTGGACTTGCGCCTCATCACGCACGTCCAGCTCGGCGGCGAGCGCACGGCCGCCGGCGGCTTCGACTTCCGCTGCAGTGTCGTGAATCGTGCCCGGCAATTTCGGCTGCGGCGCGGCGGATTTCGAGGCGACGATGATGTTGGCGCCTTCGCGCGCGAGTCGCAGCGCGATGGCTTTGCCGATGCCGCGACTGGCGCCGGTGATGAGGATGGTGCGGGTGCTCATGATGAATGCGAAACGAGTCGCGGCAGATGCCAGATGCTAGATGGCGGAGAACCAGCATCCAGCATCTTTATCCCCCCCTCACAGCGCCGCAGTGCCCTCGCTGCCGCCTTCGGCCTTGCGGAAGTGAATGAGAATATCGCACGTCGCGCAGACCTGTCCGTCGCGATCGGTGAGGTCAATGGGATAGTCGCGTTCCGCTTTGCCGGTGCGGTCAATTTCCTCGCGCAACGCCTCGACCTCGGCGCGGTCGAGCGCGGCACGGGCCACGAGCTCCGTGCGGCCCTGACGCTTGAACTGCACCCGCGCTTCCTTCGTCCAGACCTGGTAGCCGCGGCCGAGGTTGGTAACGAGCATCACAGCGTGCAGCGGATCGACCGCGGAATAAATCGCGCCGCCGTAGATCGTGCCGTTGAGGTTGCGGGTTGCCCGGTTGAGGGGCAGGCGGATGCGGACTTCGAGCAGGCTTTCGTCAATGTAAGTCACCCGTGCGCCCGAGCGGCGATAGGCAGGATACCAATTAAACTTCCAGCGCAGGATTCGCGTCTTGAAGGATTCCGGCATGGCAGGCAGCGACAGTCCGCCAAACGCGGGCGAACGCAAAAAAAGGCGCCCCCGCCGCGGTCGGACACAGGCTCCGCGCGGCGGGGGCGTAGGTGCGGATCAATCCAAAAATGCGTTCGGGCGCGTGCGCTGCTTATTTCGAGCGGTCTTTGACTTCCTTGGGCGTTTCGACCGACTTCGTGCCGCCAAAGCGGAAAGTGATCGATGCGCTCACGATATCGACGTGCGCGTTGTATTTGCCGACGAGATTGTGAAACGACCCATCGATCACATCGACCTGTGGCTCGTTGGGCAGGAACAGGTGCGCGTAGGCGGCGTCGAGGTCGATGTCGAATTGCCGGAAATAGATGATCGGCACGCGCGGCAGCGTGTAGCGCAAGCCGGTGGAAACGAAGACGCGGTCGCCGTCGGGAATGCGCGGGCTGCGCGTGGCTTTCGATTGGATCGGCGATTCGTCAAACGCCGCGCCGACGCGCAGGAGCAATTTGTCGCAGGGCTGGAAAGTGAAGCCGCCGGCGAGGCGCCAGGTGTCTTTGTAGTTGAGCAGCAGCCCCGGCTGGCCGAGCGCCGGATCGCTGATGAGGCTGGCCTGCGAGATCGGGTTGGAATAGGTGATCGGAATGTTCTGCAACCGACCCCAGCGTGTCAGGGTCGCGTCCGCTAGGAAGGCGAAGCGGCGCGCGAAGCCTTGGTAGAGACTGAAGTGATACGTCTCGGGCAGCTTGAGCTTGGCGCTCGCGCTCTGGTTGACGAAGGGAGGCACGTTCGTGAACGGCGCCGGGGTCTTGGAAAACGCGACGTCGCCCTCGAGCTCGTGCGTGATGCCCGAGCGATACGAGACGCCGATGCGGCCGTCGTCGAGGAAGCCGACGTGCTCGCCTTTGCGCAGGTATTCGAAGATGCCGCCGATGTTCCAGCCGACGCTCCAGTCGTTGCCGTAAAGCTCGGTGTTGCCGTCGCGCGTGCCCGGCAGAAAACCGAGCGGCGCAAGGCCGCGGCTGAAGCCGAGCAGGCCATAATCGACGTGTTGCGTCAGTCGCGCCGCGGCGTATTGGATATCGACGCCGCCGCCGAAAGAGAAACGGTTGAACAGCGTGAAAGCGAGCGAGGGCTGGATGTCCGAGGTGATGAGCTTCGAGCGCGTCGCCTGGTAGCGGCCGACGAAGTTCGGATCGTAGTTCGTCACCAATCCATATGGTGCGGTGAGCGCGAGGCCGACAGACAAGCCGCTAAACGTGTCGTTGTTCAAAAACGAGCCGCGCTCACGCTGCGAAGCGAAGAGGATAGTGAGCGGCAGAGTGTAATACGAGTTCGGGACCTCGGCGCGGCGCCCCGCGCCGCCGCCGTCGCTGCCGCGGATCGGAAACGCGCGGCCATAAGTCGAGCCCTCGTTGTCGAATTCCGCGCGCGGATGGACGTAGTGCAGCGCGCTCTGGCTCTGCGCATCTTTCAACAACGCCATGCCGGCGGGATTGAAAAAGAGCGTCGAAGCGTCGCCGGCCACGGCCGCTCCGCCCGCGTAGGCGACGCCCATGCCGCTGACGCTTTGTTCGTTGATCTGAAAACTGCCGGCGCGGGCGACAGTCGCCGCGCCGCCGAGGAGCGCGGCTGTGGTGAAAAACGCGGCGGCGGATTGGGAAGAAGATCGCATCGGTCGAGATTGGGTTGGAGAAATTTTGGTCGGCCGCCCCCCGCGT
>CAXTRS010000415.1:0-4288 GCA_964246635.1 uncultured Chthoniobacterales bacterium
CATGAACGCGAGCGCCAGTTCGCGGTGCGGCGCGCCGCGCAGAAGACCGATCGACTCCACGCCCGTGCTCGTGCCGCCCGGCGGGTTGAAATAGCGCATCCGCTCCCTGCCGTCGGCACTCGCGCGCCGTGCGTTCTCGCTCTCGAAACGCCCGTAAAAATCGATGCACATGCCGAGCGCGGCGTCGCCGGTGGCCACGTCGATGGCGACCTTCGGCGCCGAGTCGGCAAAGTAACGCGCGTTGGCGCCCATTTTTTGGATGCCCCGCAACGCGGTCTCCCAGCCGCCGGCGGTCGTGTCATTTTCGATCCGCTTCCAGTCCGCTTCGCCGACGACGCGCCGCAGGTCTCCGCGCGTTTTCACCTCGACGTTTTCTGGCGGCGGCGCGTGCGCCGCGATGATTTGCGCGATGAACATTTCCTGTCGCTGCATCGCTTGCTGGATGATCATTTCAAACGCCTTCGCCACAGAGGCCGACTGGTTCGGATCGGCCAGCGCGACCCGGCCGAAATAGCGTGGCGCCGCCAGGTCGCGCCAATCTTGTGGCGCGGCGCCCGCGCCGGTGCGCGCACCCTCGGCGCCGTGCCCGACCGCTTCGACGTTGTAACAAATTCCGAACGCCGACAGCACGTTGCCGAACCAGCGGCCGCCGGCGTCGTAAAATGGCTCGCCGCCGAGCGTCAGCGGAATGCTTTCTTCGTTGAACAGTTCGCGGTGCGCGGCGACAAACCCGCTGTCCACGAGACGGCCAGCCGCCGCTTGCAGGATGAAATCGAACGAGCCGCCGCCGAAAAAGAGGTCGATGCCGATGCCGACGTTGGAGTTCAAAAAAGCGCGGCGCGCGGCCTCGGCTTCGGTGTCCTTGGTTGGGTCAGGGCCGGGCTGGAGCTTGGGGTCGTCGAAGCCGCGCTGGACGGCGTCGGACCAGCGGCGGCCGAGCGTGGATTTCCAGTAGGTTTCAAACGGCGCCTGGTATTCGCCGGCCAGGTAGCGGGCGATCTCGCTGGTGCCACCGGGGATGCGCCAGTCGATACGCGCGGTCTTGCCCGTCCTGGTGTGATACCAGTCGCGGAAACCGCGCGCGAACTCGGCGCGGATGGCTTCGTTGTGCGGGCTGACGATGACCAGCGTTTCGTCCGCCGCGGCGAGCAGGCTGTCGCGTGGACGCAAGGTGAATGGCAGCGCGACGATGAGGGCGAGCGCGAGGAGAATCAGCGCATTGCGGAGCATGGGTAAGCGACAACGAAAACCTTTTTACCCTCGCAAGATCACGACATCTTCCGGAGCCGCGCGGGCGGTGATTTCGGTGTGATCCTCGGCTGCAGCGACGAAGCGCGGATTCAACTCGAACATCGTCAACGCCGTCGGCGGCGCCGTGCCTCCGGTTGCGGCAGCGGGCTGGAATTGATATTCCGCGATTTCGCCGAGATAGACGCTGCGTCCGATGTGGCCGCGCACCACGTTGTCGGCACTTCCGTTTGAGCTGGCAGCGGCGGCGGCTTCGCGCAGCTTCCAGCTTTCCGGGCGGATGCAAAGCGTCGCCTTCTCGCCGGCAGTTGGAGACCAGCCTGGGTCGGTTTTCAAGCCGACGAAATCGCCGAGCGCGGTGCTTACGCGCCACTGATTTTCGCCCTCGGCGGCGCCGCGAATTTCGGCGTCGAAAAAGTTCGCCTCGCCGATGAAATCCGCGACGTATTTCGACCGCGGCCGGCGATAGACTTCGCGCGGCGTGCCGACTTGCGCGAGCCGGCCGGTGTCGAGCACGGCGAGCCGATCGGCGATCGAGAGCGCCTCCTTTTGGTCGTGCGTGACGTAGATCGCCGTCAGCCCAAATTCCTTGCACACCCGCCGGATTTCCTGGCGCATTTCGCCACGCAATTTAGCGTCGAGATTCGAGAGCGGCTCGTCGAGCAGCAGGCAGCGCGGGCGAATGACCAGCGCCCGCGCCAACGCGACGCGCTGCTGTTGTCCGCCGGAGAGCTGATTGATCTTGCGGTCGCCGTAATTTTCCATCCGCACGCTGGCCAGCGCCGCCGCGACGCGCTCGTTGATTTCGGCGCGCGGCCGTTTCCGTTCTTCCAACCCAAACGCGACGTTTTGCGCGACCGTGAGGTGCGGCCAGAGCGCGTAGGATTGAAACATCATCCCGGTGTCGCGCCGGTGCGGCGGCAGGCGCGTCACGTCCTGTTCGCCGAACAGAATCCGCCCTTCGTCGGGCAAGTAAAATCCGGCGACGTGCCGCAGCAGCGTCGTCTTCCCGCAGCCGCTCGGCCCGAGCAGGAAGAACAACTCGCCCGGCTCGATTCGCAGATCGACGTGATCCAACGCGGTGAAATCACCGAAACGTTTGGTGAGCCTTTCGATCGTTACTGCGAGCATAAGCGGAGCAGAATTATCCGCAGATTAACGCAGATTGTTTTTGTGGGGAGCGACACCCGGCTCGGGTCTGACTGGCCGCGCGAAAGCAAATCCGCGTGAATCTGCGTTCATCTGCGGATCACTTTTTGATGTCGCCGAACCGATCGACGCGGAACTCGCTGTTCAGCTTGTCGAATGCCCGGTTCCCCGTCGCCTTGCCGCGCTGGCGCTGAATGTCATACGCCGACTTGCCCGGGATCGGACCGGTGATCGTGTTGCTGCCGCGCAAGGTGCCCAGCTCGTAGGCGCCGTCGCTCGGCGGCAGCAAATTGCCGTCGCCGTAGGGCACGAAGGTGTTGATGGCAATCGGACCGTTGCCCCGGCTGGCGGGCATCTGGCGGTGAGAGGAAAGGAAGCTCGTCGGATCGTAGTAATTGGAAAAATCCCGCGCGAACGCGGAGCGGTTCATGCCGATGGCCAGGTTTTTGCGCACCTCGAAGTGCAGGTGCGCGGAATACATGCCGTGGTTGTCGCCCATCGTGGCGATCTGCTGGCCGCGCGTCACCGCCTGGCCTTCGCGCACCATCACCTGGTCGAGATGGCCGTAGAGCGAATCGACGACCCTCAGTGCATTGCCCTCCGATGGGTCGCGAAACCCGTGCCGCACGATGACCACGTTGCCCCAGCCGTGGCGCACGTCGCGCGCGAGCAGCACGAGGCCGTTGCCGACCGCATGGATCGGGTCACCCATGTCGGTGTTCCCGCCGCCGTCCCCGTCCCAATCCTCGCCGAGATGGCCGTTGGGCCGAAACCCGCGCGCCTTGTGGTAGCCGGCGGCCTCTGGCCAGCCGACCGGAAAGTCGAAGCCATCGGCCAGGCGCACGATGGCCGAGGACGGCGCCTCCACGTCCGCCGCCGTGAGCCAGGCGCTGGCGACAAAGAGCAAAAGAGCAGGACCAAGAATCGCGGCCGCGAACGGAAGCCAGGCGGCAAGGGAAGAGGATCTCATGGGGAGGGGGAGCGGGGCGTGGGAAAAGAAGACGAAATCCCGCTTCTAAAAGCCTCAGCCAGGAAGGGCAAGCGGTTTTTTTCTGGGGACCAGAAGCGGATCGCGCCACGCGTCCCATATCACGCGCCGCTCGTAATCCACTGGAATCGCGGCGTTGGCATCCATTTCTCCTCGGAGCGCCGCATTCGTTTAGGACTACCGGACTTCCGCAAGTGCCTGCGAAGAAACCTCCCGTGCCGGCGCCGCCGCTGTCGGCGCCTTCGATCCCGCCCGAGGCGGGCGATGAAGGCACGCGCCTGCTCGCACTGCGCCGCTACGACATTCTCGACACGCCAAGCGAGGACGCCTTCGACCGCATCACCACGCTGGCGGCCCGGCTCTTCGACGCGCCGATCGCGTTCATCTCGCTAGTGGCCCATGAGAGGGTCTGGTATAAGGCGCGCCACGGCGAGCACGCGCCCGAGATGCTGCGCGAGCTGAGCCTGTGCACCCGCGTCGTGGAAAGCGGCGACGTGATGTGGGTCGAGGACGCCGCTGCCGATCCCGAGTGGCGCATCCTGCCGCAGGTCGTCGGCCCGCCCGGGGTCCGCTTTTACGCCGCCGCGCCGCTGCGCACGCCGGACGGCCACTTGCTCGGCACCCTCGGCGTCATCGACCAGCGCCCGCGCCCGCTCGCCCCGGCGGACCTCGAGACGTTGCGCGACCTCGCCGGCGTCGTCATGGACGAACTGGAAATGCGGCGCGTCGCCAACGTGCGCTGGGACGCCGCGGCGCGGGATTTCGCCGCGCGCTACGCGGAGCTTTTCGAGGCGAACCCCCACCCGATGTGGGTCTATGATACCGAGACGCTCGCGTTCCTCTCGGTCAACCGCGCCGCGGTGGAAAACTACGGCTACAGCCGCGACGAATTTCTCGCCCTGA
>CAXTRS010000416.1:0-4253 GCA_964246635.1 uncultured Chthoniobacterales bacterium
GATTGATTTTGGGTAGGGCAGGCGAGACGCCCGCCCTACCCACAGAACGTCGATGCCGACGAGACCCGATGGACGCGGCGCAAAGAACGAGCAATTACTTGCCTCCCGCCGCGCGGTGGGCGAAATCCGCGCACCATGCGTCCTCTGTTTTTCTCGCTCCTCCTCGTTGCGCTTGCGCCGATCGCGGCTCACGCCAAAACCATCGTCGATTGCGGCACGCTCATCGACGGTGTCAGCGACACGCCGCGGCGCGAGGTTTCTGTCCTTATCGACAAAGACAGGATCGTCGATGTCGTCGCCGGCTTTGCCAACCCGGAATCGGGCGATATCGTCATCGACCGGCGCACCGAAACCGTGCTGCCGGGGCTGATGGACATGCACACGCACCTGAGCTTTCAAACGTCGCCGACCGCTTACACCGACCAACTTTTCTGGAACCCGGCCGACTACTCGCTGCGCGCGACGGTCTATGCAAAACGCACGCTCGAAGCCGGCTTCACCACGGTGCGCGAGCTCGGCGACACGCAGCACATTTCCATCCCGCTGCGCAACGCGATCAACGCAGGCATTCTGCCGGGACCGCGCATTTTCGCCGCCGGCAAATCCATCGCTACCACGGGCGGCCACGCTGACCCAACGAACGGTTGGGCGCAGCGTTTCCAAGGCGATCCCGGGCCGAAGGAAGGCGTCATCAACGGACCCGACGAGGCGCGCAAGGCGGTGCGGCAGCGATACAAGGATGGATCGGATTTGATCAAGATCACGATCACCGGCGGCGTGCTCAGCCTGGGAGTCAGCGGACACAATCCGCAGTTCACCGAGGACGAAGTGAAAGCGGTCGTGCAGACCGCGAAAGACTACGGCTTTATCGTCGCCGTCCACGCGCACGGCGCCGAGGGCATGAAGCGGGCGATCCGTGCCGGGGTCGATTCCATCGAGCACGGCACTTACATGGACGACGAGGCGATGAACTTGATGAAAGAACGCGGCACCTGGTATGTGCCGACGATCATCGCCGGCCGCTACACCGCAGACAAAGCGAAGGAGCCCGGCTATTACCCGGAAGTAGTCCGGCCGAAAGCGGCGGCGATCGGGCCGCTCATTCAGAGCACGTTTGCAAAGGCGTATAAAGCCGGGGTGAAAATCGCGTTCGGCACGGATGCTGGCGTGTTCCCGCACGGCGAGAACGCACAGGAATTTATTTACATGGTCGAGGGCGGGATGCCGCCGATGAAGGCGATCCAGGCGGCGACGATTCAAGCGGCGCGCTTGATTAAAAAAGAAGCCGAACTCGGCAGCGTTGAGAAAGGCAAAGCCGCCGATCTCATCGCGGTGAAAGGCGACCCGCTGGCAGACATCGCCGCGTTGAAGAATGTCGATTTCGTGATGAAAGCGGGCGTGGTATTCAAGCAGTAGCCGGCGCTGTTGTAGAAGCAGCTCGGCTTGCCGCCTCTACACCAACTCCGTCGCCCGCCAGAGATACCACGCGGCGGCGCTGCGCCAGGGACGCCAGCGTTCGCCGAAGGCGAGGAGCTCGCGCGGCGTCGGCATCTCCTTTTTGCGATAGACGATCTGAAATCCCTTGCGCACGCCGAAGTCCGTCGCGGGCAAAACGTCCGGTCGGCCCAGGTGAAACATGAGCAGCATTTCGACGGTCCAGCGGCCGATGCCGCGCAGGGTCGTGAGTTGCGCGACGATCGCTTCGTCATCCAGCGTCGCGATGACTTCCCGCGTGGGAATGACACCGTTGAGTGTCGCTTCGGCGAGGCCGCGGATGGCGACGAGTTTGGCGCGCGAAAGTCCGGCCGCGCGCAGCGGCTCGTCGGCCGTGGCGAGCAGCGCGCTCGGCTCTGGGAAACCGGCGGCGTCTTCCGCGACAAAACCGTAGAGCGCTTTCACGCGCCCGAGAATGACGGCGGCGGCTTTGCCGTTGAGCTGTTGATAAATCACCGAGCGCGCGAGCGCGGCGAACGGCGAAGTCTGCATCAATCCCGGCGCGCGGCCAGGCGGCAGGAGCGCGAGACCGAGCGGCCCGACCCGCTCGATGATTCGGCCGAGGCGTTTGTCAGCGCGAGCGAGGTGGGCCAGGGCAAGATCGGCGATCGGTGGAGGTGACGCGTTTTTTTTCACAAAGCTCGAACCCGGCGCCTACGCTTCACCCGGGGTGGCGGCGGTTGCGGGCGTTTCGTCGCCGCGCACCGACGCCGTTGGCCGCCACCAACTCCGGCCGTTCCAACGCACCGGCCACGGCAACCAACACGCCAGCCAGCCGAAGGCGCGCAGAAGACTCCAGCCGAGCAAGGCGGGCCAATGTTGACGCACGGAAACCGCGCAACCGGCGCGACGGCAAATCCCGCGCGCGAAGAAAATTTCCATTCCGCCCGTCGCCACCGCGCCGAGGAGCGCCTCGAGTCCACCGTATGCACAGAAGAGCGCCAGCCAGCCGAGCAGCGGGAAGATGAGCAACTGCGCGGCGAAACCTCCAGGCCGGCACCAGCGCACGGTTTTCTGCCAGCGCAGATAGTGCAGCGCGGCGCCGAGCCAGGAGCGCTGTTCGGTGACGGTTTCCAGCACGGTTGCGCGGCCGAGTCGAGTGTGGGGAAGTTTGCGCGCGAGCACGTAGTCGTCCGCCAGGCTCGCGCCGAGTTCGTCCCAATCGACGCGGCGGCGAAATGCGTCGGCGGAGAAGAGCAGACTGGCGCCCAGGCCCAGGTGTGGGTCGGCGTCCGGCCGTCGGCCGAGGAGCAGCACGCCGGGGAGCAGCTCGACGTTGACGAACAGCGCGTCGAGCAGCCCGGCCGGGTGCGGCGCGCGGCGGATGACGTAGGGGTGCGTGAGGACCCCGGCACCCACGCCGCGCCGGCGATGTTCCGCGCGGGCGGCGCGCAGAAAGCCGGACGGCGCGACGATGTCGGCGTCGCTCCACATCCAAAGCGCGCCGCTGGGCCGCGGCGCGAGTTCGCGTTGCCAGGCGATCTTCGGGTTCGCGTGGCGTTCGCCGACCGCAGCGCCGTCGCGATAAACTGCGCGCCAACACGGCTCCGGGTGACATTCGCGCCAGCGCCGGACGTGCGGTTCCCACGCGGCGCGATCCCGGGCGTGCAGGCCGAGGAGGAGTTCGTCGTGGCGCGGGTCGAGTTGGGCAAGAAACGATTCGAGCGCGCAGACGAGCGAGGGGCTGATCTCCGACGCGCCGGCGCGCAATGGCGGGCAGGGTTTGAAAATCGTCAGCCGCGGCTGCTGCTGCAGGCGTAGCGAGCGACCGCCCCGAGGTCGGGTCCGGCGAACCCGGCTGCAACGACGGCCGACAAGCCGCAGCGCAAACGTCCACCAGAGCGCCGCAGCGAGAGTCCAGAGCGTGAGCGCGACTTCAAGAAGCGCCATGCACCTCGGCTCCGGATCCCGCGGCCATGTCGGTCGCTGCTGTCACCACGGCGTCGGCTCCGTCTTCGTCAGCGGTGTGACGCGCTTCCGGTTGCGCCAGCCGCGCGCGGAACCAGGCGACCGCTTCGACGAGGCTTTCGCGCAACGGCCGGCGCGCTTCCCAGCCGAGTTCCCAGCGCGCCTTGTCGAGCTCGAAAAACTGGAGGCAGCGCGCCTTCAGCGCGGTCTCCAGGCAGACGCGGCATTCGCGCGAAGCGTCCCCGTTGTCCGCACCAGCGGCGGCCCGCGAAAATCCCAGCCGCGCGCCGGCTTCGCCGAGGGCGCCGGCCAGCGCGATACCCGCCCCAGGCAAACGCACGCGCGGCGCCGGCGGGCCGGTGATGTCCGCGAGCATGGCCAGAAATTCGTCGAGCCACAGGTTCTCGTGTCCGAGCACGTAACGCTCGCCGACACGGCCGCGACGCGCGGTGGCCATGAGCCCTTCCGCGAGGTCATCGACGCCGATAAAATTCAAGCCGGTGCGGGCGGAAAACGGAAAGCGGCCGGCAACGAAATCGAGCACCATGCGGCCGGTCGGCGTCGGCGCTTCGTCGCCCGCGCCGACCGGACAGGGCGGGCTGGCGACAACGATCGGCAACCCGCGGCTGGCCCAGTCGAGCGCGCGGCGTTCGGCTTCCCACTTGCTCGCTTTGTAGGGCGAGAGCCGCGGCGCGCGGCTCGGGAAATCGCGCTCGGTGAGCGGTCCCCGGTTGCGATTGCAGAGCACGCCGGCGGAGGAGACGTGCACGATTTTTTCCGCGCGCGCCTTCCACGCCGCGGCGAAGACGTTTTCCGCCCCTTCGACGTTGGTGCGCCACATCGTCTGGGCG
>CAXTRS010000417.1:0-4239 GCA_964246635.1 uncultured Chthoniobacterales bacterium
ATTATTTGCAGCGAAGCTGCGTAGAATATTTCAGGCGGCTGCGCCGCATCCTAATTGCGCCCGGAGGTCGCCATCCACCTACGAAAAAACTGAAGTGCGGAAACTCCGAACGCGCTCCACTCAACTCAATGTTTCTTTGCCGGACTCTCGCCTTCGTGCTTGTTCGGATTTTCGTGCGTCGTCGGCGCGCCGGGGTGCTCATGCGTGTCGCCTTTGTGGCCTTCCCGCCCCTCCTCCACCGGTGCGATCTCGGTGCCTTGGGCATCGGAAAAACGGGCGCCCTTGCCGTCGGGCCGGTGCATGTCGAGTCCCTTGCTGGCCTGCTTGCCGGAGCCGTGGCCATACCAAAGGGCAGGCTCGCCGACGGGATGGCGCTCGCAGGCGCTGAAGCCGAACGACAGGGTCAATGCGAAACCGGCGACGAAGAGCGCCATGGCGAAGGCGGAGCGTTGAGAAGGAGAGCGAGTCATGACGGAGAGAGAGGGAGGAGCAGCGGGAGTTTCATTTATCTAATCGCCGCGATAGTGGCAACGGGCCGTGGGGGTCTCGTGAATGACGATTTCGCAAAGTCCGGGGCACTGCGGGGCCAGGCGATCCCAGAGCCACTTGGCCATGAGCTCGATCGTCGGATTTTCCAACCCCGGGATGTCGTTGAGATACGCGTGGTCGAGCTGCGCGACGAGCGGCTTCATCGCACGGCTGATCTCGGCGTGATCGTAAAACCAGCCGGTCTCCGGGTTCACCTCGCCTTCGACGCTGATCTCGACCTTGAAACTGTGCCCGTGCAACTTCCCGCACTTGTGCCCCGCCCCCGCTCTCGGCAGGGTCTGCGCGGACTCGAAGCGGAAGTCTTTCGTGAGGCGGACGCGCATGGGAGGAAAAAGCTAAAGGCTAAAGGCTAAAAGCAGAAAAAGGCAGGCTGAACGCGACAGAGATTACTCCGGCATTTTTAGCCTTTAGCCTTTAGCCTTTAGCCTTTCTCAGACTCCCTTCGCCGCGGGATCCCAGATGAATTTGTGCAACTGGAGTTGGAAGCGCACGGGCAGCTTGTCGGCCAGCAGCCAGTCCACGATTTCGCGCGGTTCGATCTTGCCGAAGACCGGGGAGAAAAGGACGGCGCGACAGCGCGCGGCGAGGTCGTGCGTGCGCACGGCCGCGCGGCTCCATTCGTAATCTTCGCGACTGCCGATGACGAATTTCACTTCGTCGCGCGACGTGAGATGCGGGATGTTCGCGAGGAGGTTGCGCGCGCACTCGCCGCTCGACGGCGTTTTGAGATCCATGATGCGATGCACCCGCCCGTCGATGCGCGAGATGTCGTGCGCGCCGCTGGTTTCGATGAGCACCGTCCTGCCGGCGTCGCAAAGCGCGGTCATCAGCGGCAGCACGTTTTTTTGCAAAAGCGGCTCGCCGCCGGTGATCTCGACGAGCGGACAATCGAACGCCAGCACCGCGTCGAGAATTTCCGGCAGCGGACGCTTGTCGCCTTTGTAGAAGGCATAAGCGGTGTCGCAATACGTGCAGCGCAGGTCGCAAAACGTCAGCCGCACAAACACGCACGGCAGCCCGGCCCAGGTGCTCTCACCCTGGATGGACTGATAGATTTCATTGACGGTCAGCGTCGGCGTCATGACGGGCGCGCAGCAGCGGACGAACAAGCTGCCGCAGCCCTCGGGAAATGCAATGCAGACGCGCGTCCATGGAGCGCCCCTGCCTGCAATCTACTTCTGGATGACCTCCATGGTCTTGAAGTCGTAAAAGTAGCGTGGATTGCTCGTGTAATGATCCGTGGTGGTCGTATCGGGGAAATAGTAGAGCAAGGCCTGCCGGCTGAAATCATACAGATACGGAAATGGAAAAGTCGGGCTCGTGTAAAACCAGCTCGCGCTTTGGAAGTCGTAAAGATAAGCGCCGTTCGCCCCGTCGTTGGCGTCCAGGAAATAGACGAAGCCGAGATCGACGTGATACAGCACGGGGAAAAAGGCGTAGCTGTAATAGCCAAACAGGTTGTTGGTGGCGGGGAAGCGCAGGAAATAGAAGCCGGCGCTGAGCGGGATCTCGCCGTTGAAAAACGCCGGATGCGTCGGGATCAGGTTCGTGAAAAACGTGCCGAGCGTTGCCGAGGTGAAGGTTTGGTCGTTCAACAGGCGCTGCACCGAGCCGGGGAAAAATCCCTTGTCGCCGGGCACCGCTTTTTTATCCGGCCGCGTCGTGCTGACGATGATGTCGGGGATCAACCCGGTCGCGGCGTCGGACACAAACACGTCGGGCACCAGCGCGATCTGCTGCACGGCGTTGGCGACCGATTGCGCGGGCGGCCGGTCGAGATCGACACTCGGGGTGACCACGAACGTGCTGTCGAGCGTGCCATCTGCCAGCAGGCGGCCGAGATACAGCCGCGGCGCGCCGTTGAGCTTGAGGAAATTGCCGCCGACGAGAATGCGCCCGTCAGGCTGCACCTTGATGGCATACACGGCCGTGGGCGGGAGGCCGGACGGGTTGCTCTCGCGCACGCCGGCGGTGTCGAGAAACGTCGCGTCGAGGCTGCCGTCGGGATTCAGCCGCGCGAGGTTGAAGCGCCCCGTGCCGTTGACGTTCCGAAAATCGCCGCCGACGAGCACCTTGCCGTCGCGCTGCACGGCGATGGCCAGCGGGCGCTCGTCAAACTTGGCGGAAAACGAGTTGTCCAGCGTGCCGTCCACGTTGATCCGGGCGACCTTGGAAACCTTCGTGCTGCCGATCTGCTGAAACGTGCCGCAGACATAGACGCGCCCGTTGGGCAGACCCGTCGCCGGGTCGAGGTCTTCGGCGATGGAGAAGACCGTGCCGTCGGCGCCGCTCTTGCCGAGGTTGTTGTTGAACGTCTCGTCCAGGTTGCCGTTGTCGTCGATCTGCACGAGGCGCGCATGGCCCACGCCGTTGAAATTTTCGAACTGTCCGCCGACCAGCACAGAGTGGTCCGGCGTGCTGCGGCGCAGGAGCGAGACGACCGGGCCGTCTGCCCCGCCTTTGGCTTGGATGTTGATGTTGAAGGGATCGGTATCGACCGGCTTGAGATCGTTTTCGTTCCCCGTGATGTCGCGCGTCGTCGCCGTGCCGCCGTTGGATTGCACACGGCCGATGTTGAGCTGTTTGAGCCGGCTGCCCTGCAACAAAGTGGAACCGCCCGGATTCAGGTTAGGTTTGAAAAAATTGCCGCCGATGATGAGCCGGCCGTCTTCCAGTGGGGCGATCGCGTAGATGATGCGAAAGAGCGGCGCGCCGAAGCCGAGCGGCACGCTCGGGCTGCCGTTGTAAGCGCGGTCCAAGGTGCCGGGATCGAAGGTGGTCGTCGTCGTCGAGCCATCGGAGTTCGTCGTGGTGACAGTGGTCCGAACAAGGTAGAGCCGGCTGAACACCGCGCCGTCGCCCCCGATAATGAGCTTGTAGCCGGAGAACGAGCCGTCCGCATTGTCGAACTGCGGCTGGAGCGCCAGCGCGAAGGTGGTGAAGTTGTTGAAGTTGGGCAGAAAAACACTGGTGACTCCCGGCGGCGAATCGAAGCTTTGAAAACGAAAGCCGGTCGATTTCTCGGTGTCGCTGGGAACGAACACGCCGGGGTTGAACGTCGAGTCCACCTGGCCGGGGAACTGCGCGCGCGAGGCGGGAATGCCGCCGGGCAGCAGCGATGCGGCAGCCGCAAGCAGGACGGCGCCAAGCCGCGCGGCCGGACGCAAAGACGAAGGAACAAATTCTCTGAGAGTCATCAGGCAGCGAGGGTAAGAGAGCCGGCCGGCGCTGCAAGTCTGAATTTCGGAAAATGCTGGGCCGGTTCCGGCGCGGTTTTTCTGCGGCACCACAGGCGTTTCGCTGCCACCGCGAGATTCCCGCTTGCGAGCGGACGCGCTTTGGAGAACAGGCTCGAAACCCAGGACGTTCTCTCCCCGTTGCGCCGATGCAAAACCAAAACCGCGCGCATCCCGAAACTCCCACCGCTGGCAAAGGCGCCGCGAACCGCATCGACGCGGCGTTCGCCCGGCTGCGCGCGGAGGGCGGGAAAGGCTTCATGGCTTACCTCGCCGCGGGCGACCCGAGCCTGGACCACACGGTCGAGCTGGTGCTCGCGCTCGAACGCGCCGGGGTCGATTTCGTCGAGCTTGGCGTCCCGTTTTCCGATCCGCTGGCTGATGGCATCGTCAATCAGCTCGCGGCCGCGCGCGCCCTGCGCGCCGGGGCGACGGTCCCCGGCGTGCTCGCCTG
>CAXTRS010000418.1:0-4219 GCA_964246635.1 uncultured Chthoniobacterales bacterium
GGCGGACCCCAATGGCGGGTGTCATCGCCACGGCCAGGTTGCTCGACTTTCAGCACGTCCGCGCCGAGATCAGCGAGCACCATCGTCGCATACGGGCCGGCGAGAACGCGCGAGAGGTCGAGGATTTTGATGCCGGTGAGAGGAAGGGACATGCGAGTTGCGATGCTGCGGGTTGCGAGTTGCAGGTTGTGCGGATGGCGCCGGCCATCCCGTTTTCAGCCCCGGCAGGGGCGACAGAACTGTAGCCCACGGCGTGAGCCGTGGGAAAGCTCGTGAGGAAACGCCGAGCCCCGGGCGGGGGCGGGAGACAGCACCCGAGGACACTGCGCAGACGCGTTGGTCAGTGCGCCGGCCATGCCAATGTTCTTACGCCCCTGCCGGGGCTAGACAGCAAAAACAACTGTGCGCAACTCGTAACCCGCATCTCACCGCTCAGTTCCCCGCCACCGGCTTCTTCTTTTCCTCCGTTGTCTCTGCCGCGCCGTTCAGCGAGCGGTATCCGAGCGCGTGCTCGGCTTGCATCATTTTGTGAATTTGCGTCGTGCCTTCGTAGATGATCGGCGCGCGTGCGTTGCGGAAGTAGCGGCCGATGGGCGATTCGTCGTGCGAGAAACCTTTGTTGCCGTGGATCTGCAGCGCGTCGTGCGCGGCGGCGAAGGCGGCTTCGGTGGCGTGCCATTTGGCGAGCGAAACTTCGCGCGTGTCGCGCTTGCCCTGATTCTTTAACCACGCGTCCTGTAGCACAAGCAGGCGGCTGGTTTCGAGGTTGAGCACCATCTTGGCGATCATGTCCTGCACGAACTGGTTCCGCCCGATTTCCTGACCGAACGTTTTGCGTTTGCGCGCGTAGGCGACAGAATGTTCGAGACAGGCACGAATGGTGCCCAAGGCACCGGCGGCGACCGTGAAGCGGCCCATGTCGAGCGCATACATCGCGATCTTGAAACCGAGGCCTTCGTCGCCGATGCGGTTGGCCGCGGGCACCGGCACGTCCTTCATGAACACCTCGCCGGTCGAACTCGACCAGAGACCGAGCTTGTTCTCGATGTCCTTCGTCTCCAAACCCGGCATGCCCTGCTCGAGCACGAAGGCGCTGATGCCGCGATGGCCTGCGTCCGGGTCGGTCTTCGCGAAGACGAGCAGGTGCTTCGCCATCGTCGCGTAGCCGATCCAGCGTTTATGGCCGTTGAGCTTGTAGCTGCCGTCGGGCTGGCGCGCGGCGACCGATTGCATCGAGGCCACGTCGCTGCCGGCTTCCGGCTCGGTGAGGCAGAACGCGGCGAGCGCTTCGCCCTTCGCTTGCGGCACGAGGAAGCGTTGCTTCTGCTCTTCGCTGGCGAACTTCAGCATCGACATCGAGTTCAGGCCGAGATGCACGGAGAGCAACGTGCGGAAGGCCGCGTCGCCGCGCTCGATTTCCTCGGCGACGATCGCCATGGAAACGAAGTCCAGTCCGAGCCCGCCATACTCTTTCGGCACCGTGAGGCCGAGCAGACCCATTTCAGCCATGCCGGCGATGATGTTCTCGTCAACGTGGTGGTTGATGTCGTTGTCGTGCGCGACGGGAATCATCTTCTCGTCGGCGAACTGGCGGACTTTTTTTTGCAGCGCGAGCTGCTCGTCGGTGAGGCTGAGGTCGATCATAAAAGGGAGAGGGAGTTGGATGCTGGATACCGGGTTGCGGGTTGCGGGTTGCGGGTTGCGAGTTGCGCGCCGTCTGCGCCATTGACGCATTAAGGGTTTTGTCAGCAAGTGGTCGTTCGACGGTGCTCCTGCGTCGCTCCGCTCAGGATGACAGAACGAAGGAAGGACGCTCGCAATTCGCAACCCGCAACCTGCAGCCACTACTTGATGCCCAACTCCTGCTTGGCGCGCGCGAGCAGGTCGAGCTTGACGTAATCTTTCGCTGCCGGCGGGTCTTTCATTTTGCCGACGCCGCATTTCACCATCAGATCGGTCGTCGTCTGCACGTGCTCGACGCTGATGTCGTAGGTGAACTTCGCATTGGCCACCGCGGCTTTGTAGTCGTCGCTCGAGAGCTGGCTCTTGAACATGCTTTCGCGCACGTATTTCTCGGCGACTTCCGGGTGATCGAGAAAATGCTTCGTGGCTTCGACGAAACATTTCATCACGCGCGCGGCGACGTCGGATTTCTCTTTGAACATCTTTTCCGTCATCACCAGCGCGCGGATCGGCTCGCCCATCGCGGTGTCATACGGCTTGAGGATTTCCACGCCGTAGCCGGCCGCGATGGCTTGCGTCGATTGCGGCTCGCTCTGGCTCATCGCGTCGATCTGTTTGGCCTGGAGCGCCTGGTTCAAATCGGGGTAGGGCAGATAAATGAGCTGCACGTCTTTGCCGGGCTGGTCGGAGAACGTCAGCCCCGCTTTGCCGAGCTCGGCGAAGAGGCAAAGCTCCTGCGGGCCGCCGCGCGTGACGCCGACTTTTTTGCCTTTGAGCTCCGCGATGGATTTGATGGCGGCGTCCTTCGCCGAGACGATGCGCACGCCGCCTTTCGCGAAGCCGGCGACGATGTAAACGGGCGAGCCGCCGGCGCGTCCGGCGACGGCGGCTTCGAGCGCGCTGGCGGCGATGTCGATGTCGCCGCTCATGATCGCCGGCACGATGTCGATGCCTTTGGCGAAGACTTGTTCTTTTACTTCAAGCCCGTATTTGGGTCCGAGCTCTTTCATGTAAGCAACCGCGCCGTAATGGGCGAATTTCAAGTTGCCCAGGCGCACGAGATCGGGCGGCGTTTTTGCTTGGGCGAAGGCGCGTGGTTCAAGCGAAAGCAGAGAACCGAGGAAGAGAAGGAAACACGTGAGGAAGCGGCGTCGATCAAGCATGTTCTTGGGGGAAGGAAGCGGGATTGTAGCACGGCGTAGGTGGATGGCGACCTCCGGGCGCCATCAGGCAGGCGCGCAGCGCCTCTGAAATTCTTCTTCGCAGCTTCGCTGCATCCTAACGGCGCCCGGAGGTCGCCATCCACCTACGAGGGAACCTCGCCCGCTGGCGGGGCGGGATCGGGATCGTAGAAATACTTGCGCAGCGCCTCGAGTTCCTCCGGCTTTTCGAGGCGCACGTAGCGTTGGCGCGTGCTGGCGGCGCCTTCCTGCGAAGCGAGGTAAATGATGGCGCTGCCTTCGAGAAATTCGACGTGCGTCACCAGGTCGAGGTTGATGAAGCGGGGGCCGATCTCGATGAAGTTCATCGTGTGGCAGCGTCGCCGCCGGGTGGAGTTTTACTTTCCCCGCGCGCGTTCGCGCAACGCAGAAATCGTCGCGCGCGGCGAAATGTTTTCCACGTCGGTGACAAGCTCGATGAGCGCCGGCCCGCTGTCGTCGGCGGTTTTCTGCGCGCGCTCGAATGCCGGCCAGAAATCGGCGGTGCGCTCGACCCGCTCGGCGGTGCGCAAGCCATACGCGCGGGCGAGCGCGGCGAAGTCCGGGTTGGTCAGTTCGGTGCCATACACGCGGCCGGGGAAGTGCGTTTCCTGGTGCATGCGGATCGTGCCGTAGCTGCCGTTGTTGACGATGATGAAAACGACGCCGAGCCGGTAGCGCACGGCGGTGGCGAGCTCCTGGCTGGCCATGAGAAAATCGCCGTCGCCGGCCACGCAGACGACCGCGCGCTCGGGATGAATGAGCTTTGCGGCGAGCGACGCGGGCACGCCGTAGCCCATCGCGCCGCTGGTGGGCGCGAGTTGCGCGCGGCGGCCGGGATAGCGGTGGAAACGGTGCAGCCACGCGGCGAAATTTCCGGCGCCGTTGCAGAGGATGGCGTCGTGCGGCAAGCCGCCGCGTTCGCTCAAGCCGGCGATGATCTGCGCCAGGTCCACGGCGGCGTTCGTGGGCGGCGGCTGGATGTTGGCGAGATAGTCGGCGTGCGCCGCGGCGGCCCAATCGCGCCAGCGGATTTCGCTGTCTCGCGGCGAGGTCAGCGCGGCGGCGGCGGCGGCGAAGGCGGGCAGCGACGCCTGGATGAGCAGGTCGGGCGTGTAAACGCGGCCGAGCTCCTCCGCGCCGGGATGGACGTGGACGAGCGGCACGGCCGCGCGCGGCGGCTCGAGCAGCGTATAGCCACCGGTCGTGCATTCGCCCAGGCGCGGGCCGACGGCGAGCAGCAAGTCGGTTTCGCGCACGCGCCTGGCCAGGGCTGGGTTGATGCCGAGGCCGACGTCGCCGGCTTCGACGCGTTCATCCGCCGGTACGTGGCCGCG
>CAXTRS010000419.1:0-4217 GCA_964246635.1 uncultured Chthoniobacterales bacterium
CACGAGAATCGCCCCCGCAGCAAGTCCGTCGGCATCGCTGTGGCAGAGCACGACCAACTCGGCATCCAGCGGCAGCGCCCAGAGATAACTTTGGAATCGGCGCCTCCAGACGACCGCTTCCCCGAGGGTCGCGAGGGCGGGCGCGTCGGGCGCGGGAGGCTTGCGTTTTCGCATGGCGGAAGCAGCGGGCGGGAGCTGGGCCGGCGCGGGCGCAACCGCGGCCGCCGGCAACTCCGACTACATACGCGCCGTTGCCCGGGCGGGGATGCGGCTCCGCAGCGAAAACACCACTCGCACCAGGAACAGCGCGAGCGCAGCGCCGCAAATGTCGAGCGCCACGTCGCGAGCCGAGCCGGTGCGCGATGGCACCGTGGATTGGTGCAGTTCGTCCACCACCGCGCACAGCGCCGCCGTTCCGAGCGCGCCGAGTGCCGGCATCCATCTCCACGCGGTTTGCCTCGGCTTGGTCAGCCAGGTCGTTGTTCCCCGCAAGGCACGCCAAAATAGGATCGCGAGAACCGCGTATTCCGTGAGGTGCGCCGCCTTGCGAATGAGCGCGTGGATTTCCAGAATGCGCTGCGGACCCAGCGTCGGGAAAAGCCAGCGCAGCGCCGGCTCGAGGAAGCGGGAGGTTTGCGAAGAGGAAAACGCATCCGAGGAGGCGAAAAGGATCAGCGCCAGCCAGAGCAAAGCGGGCAGCCAGCGCCACGCGATTCTGGCGGGACGTGGCCGCGCGCTTTCCGCAAGCGCGTCGGATGGAACACTCTCTCGGGTCGGCGTCATGCGAGCGGTCCCTACCTGTAAGTCGGTCCGGCGGCGACGCAAGGAGCGCGCGGGGAAAAGAGGCGCCGGCGTGCCGCGCCATTCCGCTTGCCCGGCCTCGCGGCGCGTGCATACTTCCGGGCGTTCGGGGAGGACGCGCAGGTTTTCTGCCCGCCGCTCCCGCGCCACGCGCGCTTAGCTCAGTGGTAGAGCGCTTGCTTCACACGCAAGAAGTCGCAGGTTCGAACCCTGCAGCGCGCAAATTTTTTTGGCGTCCATCGGACTCTCATTTGCGCATCTGTGAGGGAGATCCCGTATTGGCTGCGGATGGACGACTGACTCGCACCGCATGAACGCCAATCTCTTGTTGGATTTTGCTGGACCCCAAGACCGGCTGCACAGCGCCGGGCTGTAGCCGCGACGCAACTGCCTGGAGCGTGCCGGAGCGCCACGATTTTCGCGCGGCAGAGCACGTCGCTGTATTGCGAGCGAGCGGTATCTGCGCGTTGGAGGCGATGTGCAGCCGTCCGCACTTTTCGGGCTTGCTCCGTTTGCTCGGTGAATTTACGCGCCGAGGCTCAAGCCATGATCGACCTCAGTGACCTGCGGTCGCATTGTCGATTCGCAGTGGGGTGCCACCGTTGATGGAAACATAAACGTGCGTGCCGTCTGTGGTGTAGGTCAGCATCCGGCCGCTGGCCCCGGTGACGCCATCGTCCAGGAAGGCGTGCGCGGCGTCGAAGACCTGGGTGCTGTCGGGCATGTTGTCTCTTACCTGCAGCCCGACGATGTTCACATAACCGTAGGCGCTATTCACATTTTGAAGCATTCCGCCCGGCGCACCGGTGCCATGCGTATAGTTATGCACGACTTGCGTGTCTCGCACGGTGCGCGCGCTGCCCAGATTGGAAAAGAACTGCACTCCACCAGCCGTGGGCGTCCCGCCGTAGAAATGATTGCCCGAAATGGTCGCGCCGGAGCAGTCCATTGCCTCGGCATCGAGAAACAGGAAGGAATAGGCCGCGTCGCCAAACGAGACCAGATCGCAATCGGCCACCTTCAAGCTGGTGTAATCCTTGGCGTTGACGATCCAGGACGTGTTGCCAGTGAGGGAGCAGTTGGACAGAGTCAACTTGTCGGTCGCGTAAATATAGACGGAGGTATCGGTCGAGCGGTAAACGGTCAGCCCTGAGACGACCACATTCGAGTTGCGCGCGTAGTTGCCATCGATGCTCAGGGCGCGGTAGGTGACGTTGGCACCCGTTTCGTCCGTGCCGTCGATCGTGCCACCGTGCAGGCTCACCCGATTGCAGCCCGCGGCAATCTCGACCCCGGTGTAACTGCATTTGCGCACCGTGTTGCCGCTGAGGGTCGCATCCTCGCAGGCATTGATCGAAATACCGAAGCCGGTCGCGGTGATTTGGTTGTGGGCGATGTTGACGTTTTTGTGTCCGCCCCAGACCTCGATTCCCATCTCGCCGCTGCTGCTGAGATGGTTGTTTTCGATGAGATAGCCGCTGCCGCCGCCACTCGAGTAACTGATCTTGATGCCGCCCGAGTAAGGAGCTCCGGTATAAGCGTTGCGAATGGTATTGCCGTTGATCTTGATGTTGTTCGGAGCGGTGAAACAGGCAATGCCGCAGAACGCATCTTCGATCAGGTTGTTCTCGATCCGAATGCCTGACGTCGTCGCCCCGCCGGTGCGGATGGCTACGCCGGCGCAGTGTTGCAGATGGCAATTGCTGATCGTGACGTCATCTGCCGAGACATCGATCAGCCCCGAGTCCGGGACGGTCGTGCTGCTGCCACGAGCGCCGTCCAGCGTTGCGCCCTCAAGGCTGCTGCCTGCCGAGCCCGTCGTGAAGTAAATTTTCGGCACGTCGCTCGGACCGGCAGCCTGGATGATCGCGCCGGCAGCGCGGATGTGCAGCACTTTGTCGATCACGACAGCGCCCGCAACGACGCCGGATTCGTCGTAGGAATAAGCGCCTGGTCGCATCTCGATGGTGTTGCCGGACTCCGCGGCTGCGACTGCCGCGAACAGCGTTTTGTATGGAGCCGCCGGGTTATCGGGCTGCCCGCCGAGATCGTCTCCATACGTCGAATCGACATAGATGGTGCCCGCAGTATAGAAGGGGGCGGCGGAAAGATGGATCGACTGCGTCCGTTGCGCGTGACAGACGGGGGCGATGGTCAATCCGACAAGGAGAAGAAGAATGTCTAGCGCACGGAGAGATAGGGATTTCATGGTGAGAGAACAGAGTCTAACCATATTACGGAAACCTATTGAGGGTTGGGCGTGTGCGCAGCCGCAACCTAATGAACGCGCGGCCGTCTTTGAACGTGCGCTGCCGACGCGCGGCCTGAAAGCCTTCGCGGGCGCCGTCGGCGTGCGTGTCTCCCTCGACCGAAATGAATATCCTCTTGGCCGTGCAGGTTCGAACCCTGCAGCGCGCAAATTTTTCCCGCTCTGGGGGATTGCGCATCGACGCGGAGCGCGGACCGTCCTGCTTCGTTCCGCCGCATGAGAAAACTTCTCGCGTTCTTCATCCTCTGCGCGCTGCTGGCCGCGGCTGGCTGGTATGGCTGGAGCCGCTTCGGCGCCGACCGCACGGAATACGTGACCACGACCGTCACGCGCGGCGACCTGATCCAGGCCGTGACCGCCACCGGCACACTCAACCCTGTCGTCAACGTGCAGGTCGGCAGCCAGATTTCCGGCAACATCCAGAAGCTGATGGCCGATTTCAATTCCCCCGTGAAGGCCGGCCAGGTGGTCGCGCAGATCGACTCCGCGGTCTATCAAGCCGTCGTGCTCCAGGCCGAGGGCGACCTCGCCAGCGCGAAGGCGAGCCTCGAGCTGGCGCAAGTCAACGCCCGCCGCGCCGAGGAGCTCCGCGCCCGCAACGTCAACGCGCCCGCCGATCTCGACCAGGCCATCGCGACCCTGCACCAAGCCGAAGCCACCGTGAAAATCAAAGAAGGCGCACTGGCTCGCGCGAGGGTCGATCTGGAGCATTGCACGATCTACTCGCCGGTGGACGGCATCGTCATTTCGCGCGCCGTCGATGTCGGCCAGACCGTCGCGGCCAGCTTGAGCGCGCCGATCATTTTCACCATCGCCAACGACCTGGCGAACATGCAGATCGACTCCAACGTCGCCGAGGCCGACGTGGGCATGGTCGTCGTCGGACAGGACGTGAACTTCACCGTGGACGCCTTTCCGCAGCGCACCTTCCACGGCAAAGTCACCCAGGTGCGCAACGCGCCGATCACGGTCCAAAACGTCGTCACCTACGACACGGTCATCGGAGTCAACAACTCCGACCTCAAGCTCAAGCCCGGCATGACGGCGAGCGTTTCCATCCAGATCGCCCGCCGGGACAACACGCTCAAGCTCGCCAACGCCGCGCTGCGCTACCGCCCGCCCGACGCCCCCCTCGCCATCCCAGCGC
>CAXTRS010000420.1:0-3398 GCA_964246635.1 uncultured Chthoniobacterales bacterium
GCTCTCGACCGCGTTCATCCATGACCCCATCCTCTGGCGCTGCACGATGCTCGGCGTCGGCATTGCCTGGGCTTCCATCCTGTCGCTGCCCTACGCGATTCTGTCTGGTGCTCTGCCGGCGGCGCGCATGGGCGTTTACATGGGTATCTTCAATTTCTTCATCGTGATCCCGGAAATCCTGGCGTCGCTCGCGCTCGAGCCGGTGGTCAAAAATCTCTTCGGCAACGACCCGGTGAAAGTCGTCATGCTCGGCGGCGCCTCGCTGCTCGTCGCGGCGCTGGCCACCCAATTCGTGACCGACGAACCGCCGCTCGCCGGCGCCGAAGTGTCCCGATCCGAAACGGTCGAGCCGCGCGAGCCGGCGCTCTCCGCGATCCCCGCCACCGAGGAACTCGGATTGTGAAAACATTGTGAAGAACGTGCGCGCCCGGCATCGCCGGCGGTCTCTCTCCCCTTGGAAAACGGCGGTCGTCGTTGTTATCGGCAGTCTGATCGCTTCGCTGAAAATGAACCCGCCTACTGCCGCTGCGGAGGCTGTCAGAAAACGCGACGCCAACCCATCGCAGACTCACTTTTTTACCGGCGCCGACGGCCTCCGCTTTGGAATCAGCAGAACGGACGAGACGCTGAAAATTCATTTCAAAATCGCCGGCGAAAAAATCGAGAGGCGCACGATTTTCCTCGCCTTCGGGCAGGGCACGGATCGCGCCGGTGCTGCGGGTTCCGCGGTGTTGCCGTTTGCCCGGCAGTCACCCTCTGGCTCGCAGCGCGAAGGCTCCACGGTGTTTTTGCCGTTTCGGGCCGACCACCTCTATGCGGCCGATCTGGAGGGAGCCACGGTGGTGTCCGCCGCGACAAAGCGCGAATGGAACAAGACTGCGTGGGGTCAACGCAGAGAATGCCGTCACGACGAATTCGGATGCAACGCCAACGCCCAACGCGATGAGTTCGTGTTCGACGTGCCGTTGCATGCCTTTGGCGATGCGCCGGGTCGGATCGCTTGCGCGTTGTACGCAAAAGACCTCGCTCAGAATGGCGGCTGGGGATGGTTCTACGGTTGCAGCGATCCAACGACTCCGACGGGCACGGGCGACAAATGCATCGCGCATTATCTCGAGTTGGATTTCAGCGAGCCGGGCAGCCTCAAAATCGAACCTCGTGGCCGGCTCGGCGCGGCGAACGCGGAGCGGGTTCGCATTTACCAACTCTTCCCGCGGCTCTTCGGCAACACGAACGAAACGCGCAAGCCGAACGGCACGCTGGCGGAAAACGGCGTCGGCAAATTTCAAGACATCGGCGACGCCGCGTTGCGTTCGCTGCGCGAACTCGGTTTCACCCACCTATGGCTCACCGGCGTCTTGCGGCAAATCACGGCGACGGACTATGTGGAGATCGGCCTGCCGGCGGACGATCCCGATTTGCTCAAGGGCCTCGCGGGCAGTCCGTATGCGATCAAAGACTGTTTCGACGTGTGCCCGGATTACGCGGTGAAGCCGGCCGAGCGGCTGGTGGAATTTCGCGCGCTGCTCGACCGCATCCACGCGCACGGCCTCAAAGTGATGATCGACTTCGTGCCGAACCACGTCGCGCGTTCTTACAACTCGACCGTGCAGCCCGAGCTGAACTTCGGCACGCGCGGACGCGGCGGGCGAGGGGACGATGCGGAGAAATTTTTCTTTGCGGACAATAATTTCTTCTATCTGCCACAGAGCGCGCCGGGCGGTGGACCGCCGCTGCGTTTGCCCACCATCGACCCAAAGACGAAACAGCCGATCAGCCCAACGTGCAAAGTGCTCGGCGCGGGCGACGGACTGTTCGACGGCGAGTGCGAGCATGGACGCGTGACCGGCAACAATGTCGTCTCCTGGCAGCCGTCGCTCAGTGACTGGTATGAAACGGTGAAGCTGAACTACGGCTTCGATTTCACCGACCCGAAGAAGAGCCGGCGCGAGTATCCGCACGGCACCGCGGCTGCCGACCGCGATCGGCCGGTGCCGGACACCTGGCGGAAAATGGACGCCGTGCTCGCACACTGGCAGGCGCTCGGCGTGGACGGTTTCCGCTGCGACATGGCGCACATGATCCCGCCGGAGTTCTGGCACTGGGCGATCGGCCGCGCACGGGAGCGGCAACCGGACGTTTTCTTCGTCGCCGAAGCGTATGACAACGATCCCACGAAGGTGCCGGGGAGCGACCCCGTTGTGGCTGAGCTGAACGGCGGGAAGGGAAACGTGATGTTCGATTTGCTCAACGCGGGTTTCAACGCGGTCTATGACGATCCGAGCTACAAAGTGTTGAAGCGGCTTTACGAAGCCGACGCGTGGGCGAACGATCTCGATGGCGCGCACGGTGGCAGCAACGGCGCGCGCGAGTTCATTTTTCAGAACTCGCTGCGCTACGCGGAAAATCACGATGAGGTGCGGCTCGCGGCGCCGTCGCAGTGGGGTGGCATCGGCCCGGACGTGGGCAAGCCGGTGGCGGCGATTCTTTACATGCTCTCACGCGGGCCGACGATGCTCTACAGCGGGCAGGAAGTCGGCGAGCCTGCGCTCGGCGTTGAGGGCTTCGGCGGCGACGACGCGCGCACGAGCATCTTCGATTACTGGTCGATGCCGGAGCTGGCGAAGTGGGTGAATGGCGGCGCGTGCGACGGCGGACGGTTGTCGGAGGCGCAGAAATCGTTGCGCGCGTTTTACGGCCGGCTTTTGCGCTTGGTCGCCGAGCCGGCATTTGCCGCCGGGGAATTTTTTCCGCTGAATCCGGCGAACCGCGACAACCCGCGCTTTGGCCGACTTGGCGGGGAAACGGCGAGCGGGCATTGGCTGTATGCGTTTCTGCGTTACGACCACGGCAGCGGACAGCGTATGCTCGTCGTCGTTAACCTGCACCGCAGCGAAACGCTGCGCGGCGTGCAGGTGCGGCTGACGCCGGACGCGGTGGTGTTTCTGGAAATGACCCCGGCGAACGCCGCCGCAAAGCGGTTCTCCGCGATCACAGATCGACTCTGTGCGAACGACGCACGCGTTGAAGCAACGATTGATCCGGTGACGCGACTCCACAGCGTGACGATCCCAGCAATTCCACCGCTTACCCCGTGCGTGTTCGAGTTGGCGGCGGAGTAATCACCCGTTACCTACCCGGCGCACGTCGATAAGTGACGGCGCGAGTGTTTGTGCACTTCGAGGGGAGCGCGGGCTTCCAGCCCGCTCCGGCCGGCATCCTGCCGGGCGGCTGTCGTTTCAATCGGCAGGGACACACCTCCGGGGCGTCCGTATAATTTCTGCCGCGCGACAAATATCTGTCGCGAGAAAAACAAATAGTCACGGACGCTCCGGAGGTGCGTCCCTGCCTGGATCGGCTTGCCGGCAGGATGCCGGCCAGAGCGGGCTGGAAGCCCG
>CAXTRS010000420.1:3408-4184 GCA_964246635.1 uncultured Chthoniobacterales bacterium
GGGCGCTGGTGGTGGGGGGTGGGCGTCGGGGCTGTCCGCGCGCCGCGCCCCCCCCCCCCCCCCCCCCCGCTCCCCTTTTCATCTCACAACATCGCTAACCTGCTGTATTGACTTCCGAACCTGCAGTTGGGTCGAGCGCGAACTCACGGCGTCGTCGCCACGCGCACGCGATAGAATTTCTTCGTGCCGCTGGCACCGCCGATATCCGTGTAACTCGTCGTCGTGTTGGGCGAGGAAGCCGCGGAGATGACGCCGCTCAGGTCCGTGAAGGCGATCGTCAAATCCGGCGAGGACTGCACGACGTAGTTTCGGCCCGGCACGCTCGTCCAGGTGACCTGCACGTCTGCGCCGGAGCGCGCGGTGTTCGTCACGTGGAGATACGAATTTGTGTCGAACGGATCCGTGCCGGCCACGTTTTCGGAGACGTTGCTGAATCCATCGCCGTCGTTGTCGCCATTCGGATCGAGGAACGTGACCGTGGACGACGCGCTCACGGGGCCGAGAATGGAGTTGTCGTTCGGATTGACCGCCTGCACGACGACCGTAGCCACCTGGCCCGGCACGCCGCTGAAGGTGAGGCTCGTGCCGCTCGTGTAGTAGTCCGTCGTCACGCCGTTGATCGTCACGCTCACCCGATACGAAGGCACTTGCCCTTCGCTGTCTGGCGGCGCGGCGGCGCCGACGACGAACGCGTATCACTACGCGCTTGGCAACAACGTGACCGTGAACTGGGCCGCCGCGCCGCCAGACAGCGAAGGGCAAGTGCCTTCGTATCG
>CAXTRS010000421.1:0-4166 GCA_964246635.1 uncultured Chthoniobacterales bacterium
GAAAGAAGGCACCCCGCGCGCGGGCCAGCGTGGCGATTTCGCGGATCGGATACAAGTTGCCGGTTTCGTTGTTTGCCCACATCACGGAGACCACCGCGGTGTCGTCGCGCAACGCAGCCTCGACCTCGGCAAGATCGAGCCGACCTTGCCCATCGACGGGCAGCCAGGTGACTTCGTGCGTGCCGCCGCGCGCGAGTCGCTCGCAATAATTTTTCACCGCCGAATGCTCGACCACCGTGGTCACGAGGTGGCGCTTGTCGGGACCGGCGGCCGCCAGCGCGCTGGCCAGCGCGGCGTTGTTGCCCTCGGTGCCGCAGGAAGTGAAGACGATTTCGCGCGCCTCGCAGCCGAGCAAGGCGGCCACCTGCTCGCGCGCCCGCTCGACGGCATCCCGCGCCCGCGCGCCGAAGCGATACGCGCTCGACGGGTTGCCGTAATTCCCGGTGAGAAACGGCAGCATCGCTTCGACGACCGCAGGGTCGAGCGCAGTGGTGGCGTTGTTGTCGAAATAGATCATGGCAGCCGGCTCGTTTCGTTCCAGCGCGCTCGCGGACAACGCACGAATCACCGTCACTCTCGATCTGCCTGCACGCGAATAAATCCATACGGACCGGCGTCGAAATCCGATGCAAAGACAAACTTGGTCCTCCTAAAGAATGAAAATCAAATTGCTCCTGCTCCTGTCCCTGCTGACGACGGCGTTTCTGCTGACGCCAGCGGCTCGCGCCGAAGATCATCATCGCCGGCATCATCGCGGCCGATACGTCGCGCGCCACTATGATCGGCACGACCATTATCGCTACGAGCGCCGGCTGCACGGAGGGCGTTACCGTTACTACCGCGACGGGCGCTACTACTATCGTTATCGCGACGGCAGCGATTGGGGCTACCGGCCGTATTACCGCGACCCCGGCGTTTCGGTAAATATCGGGCTTTAGGCGCGACGGCCGGCACTGTCGGCCAGGGCGGCTGCTCCGTTCTCCTGCGGTGTGAGGGGGCGCGTTGAATCCACGGGCGGCGCGGCGATATCGTTCAGCCGCGTCGCTGGAGCTGATCCTTCATTGGGTGCCTCAATGATCGTGGGGCTGAATACTCCTCCTCCCTGCTGCTCCTTTTTGCGGCGCGCGATGAGAATCAGATTACGTGTGTAAACGATCAGCGGAGCTGTCGTGCCGAGGATCAGCGGCACCGCGCCGATGCGGATGACATAGATGCTGGTGATAATGCCCCCTACTAGGCTCAGCCACCAAAACGCGACCGGCACGACGCTTTCCTTGCGCCGTTCACTGACATACCACTGCACAAAAAAACGGCTGGCAAACATCGCCTGACCGAGGAAGCCAACGCAGGTCCAAAAGGTGACGCCGCCTTGAAGACGCTGGGTGAGGTTGTCGAAGTAAGCGGCGAGAAAAGCGTGCATGGAGGCGTTGGAAGGATGGCATCCATAGGGCGGTTCTACGGTGGAGGCAAGCGGTGGAGCGGTTGCCGCCGCCTGGCAGTCGCGCTAGGCTGCGCTCCGCTTTTTTCCGCAACACGACTGATACCGCGATGACTCCGAACTTCTGGCAACACGCCAACCCGCAGCTCCGCGAGCTGGTTTCCTACGAGCCGGGCAAGCCGGTCGAAGACCTCGCGCGCGAGCTCGGCCTTGCGCCCGGCGACATCGTCAAGCTCGCCAGCAACGAAAACCCGCTCGGTCCCTCGCCGCTCGCCGTGGAGGCGATGCGCGACGCACTCGGACGCGCGAATTTTTACCCCGACGGCGGCGGCTATTACCTGCGCGAAGCCATCGCGGCGAAGCACGGCCTCGCGCGCGAGAACGTGATCCTCGGCAACGGCTCGAACGAGATCATCGAGTTTCTCGGCCACGCGTTTTTGCAGCCTGGCGACGAAGTCGTGGTGTCCGAACACGCCTTCGCGGTTTACCCGCTGATGGCCCAGCTTTTCGGCGCGCGCACGGTGTCGGTGCCGGAGAAACCCGGCTTTGTGCAAGATCTCGACGCGACGCTCGGCGCCATCACCGCGCGCACCCGCCAGGTATTCATCGCCAGCCCGAACAATCCGACCGGCACGATCGTTTCCGCGGCCGAGATCGAGGCGTTCATGGCGCGCGTGCCGCCGCACGTCACCGTCGTTTTCGACGAAGCGTATTACGAATTTCTCGACGACGCGCCGGACACGCTGCGCTACGTGCAGGAAGGCCGCAACGCGATCGTCATGCGCACGTTTTCCAAGATCCAGGGCCTCGCCAATCTGCGCATCGGCTACGGCCTGGCACCGGCGGAGCTGGTCGAGATTTTAGGTAAAACCCGGCAGCCCTTCAACGCCAACGGCATCGCCCAGGCCGGCGCGCTCGCCAGCCTCGCGGACGAGGAACACCAGGCGCGCACGAAAGCCGTGACTGACGAAGGCCGCGCCTTTTTGCAGCGCGAATTTACTGCGCTCGGGCTCGACTTTGTGCCGAGCTACGCCAATTTTGTCTTGGTCAACGTCGGCGACGGCCGCGCCGTGTTCAAGGCGCTGCTGCGCGAGGGCGTCATCGTGCGCGCGATGGACGGCTACGGCTTGCCGGCCTGGGTGCGCATCTCTGTCGGCACGGCGGAACAGAACCGGCGCTGCACCGACGCACTCGCTCAGGTTCTCTCGACCGCAGCACGGCCGGACGCGCCCGCGGCGGCGAATTAATTCGCAAGCAGTAGCACCGAGCCGAGCAACCACGGCCGGCGCGGAGAGCGCGCCCGCAGCGTCGCCTCTTTGCCACGCGCAGACGAACGAACGTCGTCGGCGCGCAGTCCTCCGTCCTTCATCCCCCATGAGTTCCCCTGTTGTCGCTGCACCCGCCGCGCAGGACGAGGCCGCTCGTCTTGAGGCCTTGGCCCGGTGCCGCATTCTCGACACGCCGGCAGAGAACGTCTATGACGACCTCGCGCACCTGGCCGCGGGACTCTGCGCGGCGCCGATGGCGCTGATCACGTTTTTGGATCGCGACCGCCAATGGTTCAAAGCCGCCGTCGGATTCGGCGACCGGCGCGAGACCCCGCGCGACGTGGCGTTTTGCGCGCACGCGCTGCACGAACCCGGCGACCTGCTGGTGGTGCCGGACACGCACGCGGACGCGCGCTTCGCCGACAACCCGCTCGTGCGCGCCGCGCCCTTTGTGCGCTTCTACGCCGGCGCCTCCGTGCGCTCATCCGAGGGCGGGTATCTGCTCGGCAACCTGTGCGTGCTCGATCCCCGGCCGCGCGGGCTCGACGCCATGCAGGCCGACGGGCTGCGCCGCCTCGCGCGCCAACTCGCCGCGCACCTTCAGGCGCGACGCCACGTTGCCGAACTCCGGCACGCCGAGGCCGAGCTGCGCGCCACCGAAGCGCGGCTGCACGCGTTTCTGGAAAACGGACCTGCCGTGGCGTTCATGAAAGACGCCGACGGCCGTTATCTTTACGTGAACCGCCATTGCACGCGGCGCTTCGACACCCAGCCCGCGGACTGGCTCGGCAGGACGGACGCAGAGCTCTGGCCACCGGAAACCGCCGCGCCGATTCGCGAGCGCGACCAGCTCGTGCTCTCGGGCGGCCGGCCGCTTTCCCACGAAGAAACCATTCCCGGCCCCGACGGCGAGCCGACGCACTGGCTGGTCTATAAATTCCCGCTGGCCGCCGCTGACGGCAGCCGGGTGCTCGGCGGCATGTCGCTGGACATCACGGGGCGCAAAAAAGCCGAGGCCGAGCGCGAACGGCTCGTTGCGGAGTTGCGCGACACGCTCGCGCACGTCAAAACGCTGAAAGGCTTTTTGCCGATTTGCGCGAGTTGCAAAAACATTCGTGACGACGCCGGCTACTGGCAGCAGATCGAGAGTTATCTGCGTGAGCACGCGGAGGTCGAATTCACGCACGGCATTTGCCCGCGTTGCGCGGAGAAGCTGTATCCCGAGTTTTCGGTGATGCGGTCGCCGCAGCCGCCACGGGGGAAGTGAGGCGCGAGTGGCGGATGGCGGGTGACGATTTGTTTGTGTCAGCCCCGGCAGGGGCGACTGGAAATTAGCCGGTGGCGCAAGCCGCCGGAACCGATCACAAAATGGAACCTCGCCCGGCAGGGGCGGCGGAAGCGGGGCGTGTGTGCAGATGCATGTCGAACCCTGCCTGCGGCTATGGGCCTTCCGCCGCCCC
>CAXTRS010000422.1:0-4166 GCA_964246635.1 uncultured Chthoniobacterales bacterium
CAGCGTGGTCGTGGCGGCAGCTCGAGGTTGGGGAGGCGGGCTCGGCGCTGGCGGAGCGCCGCCACCACGGTCGCCGGATTCGGGCACGATCGAGACAGATGCACCGACCCCTGACCAGGGCGAGGCGACGGCATCCGGCGCGGTCCCTTGCGTCTCGGCGGCAGCCACGCGAGCAGCCATCCCATAAATGGATTGCCGATGGCGGCTGCAAATCTCCGCCCATTGTTGCCGGCGTTGGGCCACGAGCTGTCGCCGGCCCGCATTTTCCTGCCGGCGGTCCTGCGCTTGCCGATGCTGTCGCGTGCGCCGGCTCTCGACCACGGTGTCGGTCGTGCTCGTCCCGTGCAGCTCTGCCGACGAATTAGCTAGAAACTTACCGTCGCGAGCGCTGCGAGGTTCCAGCGCGTGGGAGTGAGTTCCGCGGAACGAAGCTCTGCGCGATACAGGGTTCGAACCTGTGACCCCTACCGTGTCAAGGTAGTGCTCTACCACTGAGCTAACCGCGCTTTGGGTCGGTGCCGGAGAGGCGAAATTGCCGCCAGCGACGGCCGCCAAATTACGAGCGGTTCTTTTTTCCCGCAAGCGCTTTCCGTCGCGCGCGCGGCACCTCAACGGCGGCGTCAGCGGCAAGGGTTTTGTCATCACGCCGCCATCACACCCATCCGGCGACAGCTCCCGGCGCAAGTGCGGCAGGCCTCGACGCAGGCATCCATGTTGCCGACGGCTGCGCAACTCTCCGCGCAGGCCGCGCAGATCGCCGCGCAGGCCGCGCAGACGGGTGCGTGCAAGGCCGATTTGCGCAAGAGAAAATCGGCGCTCGTGGCGCAGATTTGCGCGCAGTCGAGCATGAGCTTGAAGTGGTGCGCTTCGACGTGTTTGCCGCCGACTTCCAGGCAGTGCGTGGCGAGCGCGCTCAGGCACGCGGTGTGGCAGCGCTGGCAATGTTCGAGACACTCTTTCATCGCTTCGTCGTTCATAAAAAATGGGGAGGGGAATTCGGTTCGCTTTTGGTCGGACCCAATGCTACTTCGCGGCCGGCACCATGCACATGCTCAATTCTTTTATCGCGCTCGTCGCGGCCGGCGGACTGTTCTGCGCGCTCGGTTTCGTTCCCGCCACGCGCGCTGACTGGCAGGTTGCCAGCAGCGAGGCCGGACCCACGGCGGGATCAGGAGCGTCCGCGCCACTCTTGCGGCACCGGGTGCAAACGGTGCGCGATGACGCGGCCGGCAGGAGCGCCATACTGCACTTTGTGCTGCCAGAGCCGGGCAAGACCGTTTTCAAAGTCGTCGATCAAGGCAGCGCGAACGGCGCCGGCGGCCGGCTCGATCTCGGCTCGGCGATGCGCGGTGCCGGCTGCGTGGCGGGCGTGAACGGCGGTTACTTTCATCCCGATTTCCAGCCGCTGGGCTTGGTCGTCAGCGACGGCCGCAGCGTGCATCCGCTCGAACGCGCGCCGTTGCTCAGCGGCGTGTTCCTCGTCGGCGCCGACGGCCGACCCGCGTTGTTGCGCGCGGAGGAATATCGTGCCCGCGCGGCGAAGGAAAAAGCGCCGCCGCGCCAGGCGCTGCAAGCCGGGCCGTTCCTGGTGGACAAAGGCGCTCCAGTCGCGGGTCTCAACGCCGCGCGTGCCGCGCGCCGCACCACCGTGCTCACCGACGGCGCCGGCCGCTGGGCGCTCGTGAGCACCTCCGCACTCACGCTCGCGGAAACCGGCGCGCTGCTCTCCCGCCCCGGGGTCGTGCCCGACGGCCTGCGGGTGCGTCGCGCACTCAATTTCGACGGCGGCTCCTCCACCGGTCTCTGGATCGCCACCGAGCCGACGCCGTTTTACCAACGCGAGTTCGGCACGGTGCGCAATTTCCTCGGCCTCGCGCCGGCGCGGTGAGCCATGTCACTGGGCCATTCGTTTGGCCTCCCAATAACCGACCTCTCGCCAGCGCTCCGCCAACGCCAAGGTCCGGGGGAAACGTATCAGCACGCGTGTTCCGTCAGGCGGCGAGAAACGGTAAAGACGATAGCACACCAACCATTGGACGAAGGGCGAGCGGCGAGAAAGTTGCCGGCAAAATGCTTTATCGCCAAGCGCATCGAGCAACAGCACGCTCATCAGCCGGTGGGTGAAGGCGTGCTCGCCGTCCACGATGGTGACCAAGTCAAAGAAGGCGGCGATTGCGCGCGAATCACCCGCGAGCGCACGCTCGAACGGAGGACGGAGCACACGGCCGCTCGCGCTGCCGAAATGGGTATAGCCTGGCCCGGTCAAGCCTTGTCCACTCTTGGCTAGAGATTTCCAGGTGAATCCAAGAGAAGATTCTGCGCCGGCGGCAGCCGAATCGAGTGACACAGCCGTGAGCAGGATGAAGGCGACCGCAACGGAGCGAAGATTTCTCCGCCGATCTGTTTGGAATTGGAGGGCGAGGACCACCGGCCGCTTCATGCACTAATGAGCTTGCGCGTTTCGTCGGCAGGAATCCCTTCCCTGCGGCGAGCCTGTTCACGAGCGATGTCTTCCAGCGGAGTGTCCTCGGGTAGCCGAGCGAGCAGGTCGATGACGATTTCCCGATTGCTCATAGGACACAATTTCCCAAGCCAACTCAGGGAAGGCGAGTCAGAAGTGACATGGAGGCCGCAACCTACGGATCGACAAAATACACGTCCGGCCGCGCGGCGAGCGCCTGGCGGCGGGTCTCGGCGTCGGCGGCGGTGGGCAGCACGGGCGCCAGCTCGGGGCGGTGGGCGAAGTTGCGGAAAAAATAGTCGCCGATCTGCTCTTCATACCGGCCGCCCGGCAGGAGCGCGCGCGCTTTGCGCAGCCATTCCGCGGCTGACCCGAATTTGTTTTCCTGCAAGTCGAGCGCGGCGGCGGTGAGCAGCCATTCGCCGGCGTCGGGCTGCGCGGCCTGGGCGGTGTCGGCAAACACGCGCAGGCGCTCGTCGGTTTCCGCGCGTACCTCGGCGACCTCGCCGACTTCGATGCGCGTGAGGCGCAGCTTCAAGGCCGTGGTTGGAGGCGCGCCCAGCGGGTCGGAAGACTGCTGGCGCAAGAGCGCCTGCTCGAAACGCGCGATGGCGTCCTGCAATTTGCCCTGCCGCCGGAGCGACTCGCCCCAACGGTAAAAATAGACACCCGCCAGTGGGTCGGCCGCGGCGGCGCGACCGAAATATTCCGTGGCCTCGTCGAAGCGCCGGCTGCGGCACTGGATGAACGCGAGCCGGTCGCTCGCAACGGCGATGAAGGGACCGCTGCGGGTCAGGGGAAAGAGCAGGGTTTGCGCGTCGCGGCCGCGCTTTTCGCGGATGTCCAGTTCGGCGAGATAAATGTCGAGCAACGCGGTCTGGCGCAGGTCTGCTGCCAGGCGCTCGCGTTGCGCGCGCAACGCGCTGATGGCGTCGGAGCGGACGCCGGTGCGTTCCGATTTCAGCGCGGCGTCGAGCGCGGCGATTTCCGCCGCGGGCCACTCCGCCACGCCCGGCGGAAATTGCGGCACGGGCGGCCCTCCTCCGGGCGGCCGGCGAGTTGCCCCGGCGGCAGTGCCAGCACCCGGAGAATCTTCCGGCGGCACGGGAAATTCTTCGGAAATCAGGGCGTATCGCTTGTGCCACCAACGGCCGGTTATGAATCCAAGCGCGGGCAGGAGCAGCGCCACAACCAGCACGGCCGCCAGACGCAGCCAGCGCGAGGCGGCGAAGCCGAGCTTTTCTTCCGGCGTCGGCTCCTGAAAGTGCCGCGGCGCCTCGGCGGCGAGCGCAGCAGCGGCGGCGAGTTCTTCGGCTGTGCGCGCGCGCGGCCGCAGGCGGCGGGAATTGACGGCTTCGGCGGCGGCTTCGGCCGCAGCCTCCGCGGCGGTTTCCTCCGCGGTCAGCGGCCGCTGCGACGCGCGTTGTTTATTGACGCCGGCGGGCGCGATGTCCTCCTCGGATGCTGCTTTCCCTAGCGACGCGGAAGAGGAGGGAATGGTCGCCACGGCATCGGCATCGGCCGCTGGCGTGCGCTCCGTAGGCGCGGCGATTTTTCCGTTTTCGGTGTCGCTGGCAGCGGGAGGTGCCGGTCGTTCGTCCTGCCCGCCGCGCACGCGCTCGAAGCGGTGCGCCTTTGGTGCAGAAGTCGCCGCGGGCGCCGCGCCGCTGCTGCCTGCCGCCGAGTCGGGTGGCGACGACGGGAG
>CAXTRS010000423.1:0-4161 GCA_964246635.1 uncultured Chthoniobacterales bacterium
TGAAAAACGGGTCGAAGATTTTCGTCATGTGCTCCGGCGGAATGCCGCAGCCGGTGGCGCGCACCGTGAGCACGGCGTAATCGCCCGGCGGCAGCGGCGGGCTGGCGCTGCCGGGAAAACCGCGCGCGTTGACGCCGCGCACTTCGAGCGTGCCGCCGCGCTCCTCCATCGCCTGCGCGGCGTTGAGCGCGAGGTTGTGGAAAATCTGCACGAGCTGGCCTTCGTCGGCTTCGACCGTGGCCAGGTCGGGGTCGAACTGGCAGTCGGCGCGCACGTTCGAGCCGGTGAGCGCGAAGTGGACGGCCTGCTCGACCGGCGCGGGCCGCGCGCCGGTTTTGCGCCCCGGGCCGCCGCCTTTGGCTACGGTGAGCTGTTGGTCCGTCCGCCCCCGCGCGCGCGAGCCGGCGCGCTCGGCGCGGTCGATGGCTTCGATCACGGCGGGCGGCAGCGGCGGGTGGTCCCGCGCCCACGCCATCGCCTCGGCGGGGTCGGCGAAAAACGGCGTGCCGCCGCCGGACGAACGCGCCACGGACAGGTTGCCCAACACCGAGGTGAGCAGGTTGTTGAAATCGTGCGCGATGCCGCCGGCGAGCAGGCCGAGCGACTCGATGCGCCCGGCTTTCTGGAGTTCTTCGGTCGCGCGATGGCGGTCGGTGATATCGTGAAACACGAGCACCACGCCGGTGAGCCGGCCGTCGGGGCCGAAGCCGGTGATCGGTGCGGCGTTGTCGGCGATCACGCGCGGCGGCCGGAGCGTTTCTGGGTCGGCGGCGAGGTGCGCGGTGTCGCGCGGGTTGACCCGCAAGCCGGTCTGGAGCACGGCGCGCACGGGGTTGTCGATCTGCCGCCGCGGCTGCGCGCCGGCGCGGCGGTAAATCTCTTCCACCGCTTGTCCGGCGACCTCGGCGGTCGGGCAGCCGATGAGCAATTCGGCAGCCACGTTGAGATAGGTCACGCGGCCGAGCGCGTCGGTGGTGATGACGGCGTCGGTGATGGAATCGAGCGTCGCGGCGAGGCGTTCATCTTCATCGCCCTCGCGGGGAAAAGCTGTCGCCGCCGGGTCGATCTCCCCCGCGGCAGGAGCGGGCGACGCTGCCGGTGGCGCCGACGCTGCGGCTCCGCCGACCGGGACAGGCAGCCGGCGGATGCGTTGGGTGCGTCGTCGTGCGTGGTGGTTCATCGCTGTCGCGGTGGGCAGAAAAACATTCGTGGGTTACCGCAGGTCATCGCCTGGATCTTACATCGGTCGATTGCAAAGAGCAGGCGCAGTGCCGGATATACGCGCGTGGTTGCTCGTCGTGGCGGGTCGGTCGCGGCATCGCGCGGCGATTCGCAGCCTGAGTCCGTTCCGGGTTTCTCGCAAGTCACTCTTCAGCCGCTGCCGCCACGCCGGTTCCATCCAGTCGCGGCGAACGCGACGCTGACGACGGCGGCTGCTCGCGCAGGGTGCGGCGCACGAGCGCGCGCACGGCCACGAGATCGCGCAGCATTGTCCAGCCATCCTGGAGTAATCGCAGCGTGGAGCCGGGAGAGTTTTCCCAATCCACTGGCAGGTCCTCGACGCGCAGGTCGAGAGCGGCGGCAAGGGCGAGAATTTCCACGTCGAAGGAAAAACCGTCGAGCCGCTGGCGGGAAAAAATCTCGCGCGCCGCGTCGCGTCGAAACGCTTTGAAGCCGCATTGCGTGTCCGCGCGCGCCGCGGCCGGGAGCATGGAGCCGCCGCCCAAGGCGCGCACGAGCTGGCTGAAACAACCGCCGAGCTGCCGCCGCAGGAATCCCTGCCGCCGCGCCATGCGCGCCGCGGAGTGCCGGCGATTGCCGATGAGCATGTCGATCGCAGGACGCGCCGCGAATTCCGCCAGGAAACGCGGGATCGTTGCGAGCGGCGTGCTCAGATCGGCATCCATGAAGAGCGTGATCGCGCCGCGCGCCCGCAACATCCCGCTGCGCACCGCGTAGCCTTTGCCACGCTGCACGACGTTGTCGATCACCTCGATGCTCAACCCGTCGTCGGGTGGGCGATTTTCCAGTAACGCAGACGCCGCCTCCCGGCAGCGCGTCAGCGTCTCGTCGTCGCTTTTTTCCACGATCACGAGCACCTCGCAACGCTCGCCCGCCTCGCCGCCGGGCAGCGGCGTGGCGCGCAAAAATTCCGCGATGCGCGCGAGGTTCCCCGGCAGCCGCGCAGCCTCGCGGTAGGCGGGGATGACGATCGACAACGCGACGGCAGCGGCGCTGGGCGCGGGGAGGGAGGCCATGAGATGGGGGCGCAGGCTCGGGCAGCTTAACTCGGGCACCGCACTCCTTTACAGCTTGTGGCTTGCCAGCCGTGCCATCCACCCTATTTTCCGACGCGCCCGCCAGATGATGCCGCTTTCCGCAATCCCCGAACCCGCGTCCGCGCTCCCCGCGTCCGCGATGGCTGCCGCTGATCCTTTAGGGGCCCAGCGGTCTCCTGCCGCCATTCCGTTGTCGTCCGTTTCAGATCCTCGCTGGCGCTGGTTCGCGTTCGCGATTCTCGTGCTCGCCGCCCTGCTGCGGCTCTGGCAGCTCGGCCTGCGGCCGCCGCACTTCGACGAAGGCGTCAACGGCATGTTCACCGACCGCATGCTCACGAGCGGGTATTACAAATACGACCCGAAGAACTATCACGGCCCGCTGCACTTTTACGCACTGTTCCTTTTCAAGGTCCTCTTCGGCCGGAACCTCTGGGCGCTGCGCCTGCCGACCGTGCTCGTCTCGCTCGCGGCGGTCGGTTTGACGCTGAAGTTCCACCGCTTTTTCGGCCGCCCCGTCGCGTGCCTCGCGGCGCTCGGGCTGGCGCTGTCGCCGGCGTGCGCCTATTACGGACGCGACGCGATCCACGAAAGCTGGCTGCTCTTTTTTCTGCTGCTGACCCTCTACGGGATCTACGGCCTCTGGCGCGACAACCGCCGCGCCGATCTCTGGGCGCTCGGCCTCGGGCTGACCGGCGCGGTGTTGACGAAGGAGACCTATCTCATTCACGTCACCTGTTTTCTCGCCGCCGGCTGCGTGTTGCTGGTCTGGGAAACGCTCTTGCCCTCGCACGAGCCGCCAGCCGCGCCGCCTGAGCCCGGGTGGGATTGGAAGGACGGCCTGACGGTCGCGGCGACGTGTCTCGGGCTGATCGTGTTTTTCTACTCCGGCACGTTTTTCAATCCGGCCGGATTGCAGGGTTTGTTCACGACATTCACGTCGTGGGCGCACAAAAGCGTCGAAGGCGAGGGGCACCGCAAATTCTGGCACTACTGGCTGCGGCTGCTCTGGCGGCGCGAGGCCTGGGCGCTCTTCGGACTCGCCGCCGGCGTTGCCTGGCTGGCGTGGTCGCGGCGGGACTGGCGGCTGCGTTATCTGGCCATTTATGGGACGGGCACTCTCGTGGTCTATTCGATCGTTCCTTACAAGACGCCGTGGTGCATCGTGTCGCTTGTCTGGCCGTTCTTTTTCTGCGCGGCGGGGGGGGGGGGGGGGGGGGCGGGCGGGGGGGGGCGGGGCGGCGGCGCTGGTCGATCTCGCGCGGACGGGGAAAAGCGGCGTCGAGGCGGCCGGTTGCGCGCTCCTTGCGCTCTGCGGTTGGACCTCATGGCAGACGTGGCTCGTCAACTTCCGGCACTACGCCGACGAGGACGAACCCTACTCGTATGTGCAGACCGCGGTGCAGGTGCGCGAGATCACCGCGCCGCTCCTCGCGCTGACGCGCGAAAGCCCGACGAACTATCATCGCAGCGGGTTGGTGCTCTCCAACAGCCCGCACCCGCTGCCCTGGCTGCTCGGCGATTTTTCCGGCGTCGGCTATTTTTATCTGCCGCGCAAGCCGGCCGACTACAACGTCGATTTCCTCGTCGTTGCCGACGATCGCATCGGCGAGGCCGAGGCGCAGTTAAAAGATCGGTATTACCGGCAAGGCGGAATCGTCCTGCGCCCCGCGCTCGGGCCGATGACGCTGTATCTGCGCGCCACCGTTTTCGCCCACCAGCAGCCGGCCGGGCGCGTGCCGGAATTCGACCCGGCGGAGGGCGTGGTCAGCGTCGGCGCGCCGCAGAAGGAAGGCGACGGCGGCAGCAATGACGAAGACGAGGAGGAAGCCGGCGTCGAAAGCGAAGGCGAAGCGTCGGAGTCGGGCAGCCCTACCGCTACTAC
>CAXTRS010000424.1:0-229 GCA_964246635.1 uncultured Chthoniobacterales bacterium
GATTATTAGACAGAATTAACAGAATTAACAAAATTTTCAGAGCAGGGGAGCGAAGCCGTTTTCCGGTCTCTGCCTAATTCTGTAAATTCTGTTAATTCTGTCGAAGAATCCGTCGCCTTTTCCTTTCTCTGCATCTCTGTGCCTCTGCGCGAGATTCACCATTGCCTATGCTTCCGCCAGATCATGCGACCCGCGTTCGGCTGCTTGCCGAGGTGCGCGCCGTCTATGC
>CAXTRS010000424.1:239-4143 GCA_964246635.1 uncultured Chthoniobacterales bacterium
GCCGACCCATTCGCCAAATCCAAATCCCGCGCTCCTCGCCGAAGTGCGCGCCGTGTATGCCGCGCTCGACGCCCGGCCAGTCGCGCGCGATTGCACCGGACGCGCCGAGTGCTGCCACTTCAAGCTCACCGGCCTGACGCCGTTTCTCACCCGCGGCGAAGCGCTCGTCGCCGCGCAAGGCTGGCGCGCGACCGGGCGCAAGGAGTTGCCCAAAGCAGAGACGCCCGGCGGCGCCTGCCCGATGCTCGACCCCGCCACGCGCCGCTGCCGCATTTACGCCTCGCGGCCGTTCGGCTGCCGCACGCACTTCTGCCGAGCGGCCGGCGGCCCGTATCGTCGCGCCGAGGTGCTCGATCTCATCCGGCGGCTCGAAGCCATCGATGCCCAACTCGGCGGCGACGGCGTCCCGCGGCCGCTGCCAGCGGCCGTGAACGCGGAACTCGCCTGCCTGCGTTGAATCCCCAGCATCTCGAATTCGCTGGCACCGCAACTCTCCGTGCAGGAAGATGCCCGGCGTGCGAAATTCGTGGGCAGCGTCCTGGCAACGCTTCTTTTCCAACCGCGGCTACGGCATTCGTCGCACCAGCGCGCGGGACAAAGTCGTCGGCGCAGCGATCACGCTCGGACTGCTCGGTTCGATGGTGGGCGCGGTGTTGTTGCTCGGCTGGCTGCTGGGCCGGTGATGGGTCAAGAGCCAGGCGCTGGCGCGGAAAGGGTGCGCAACGCGTCGGCGTAGCGAGCGGGTAATTCGTCCGGCCCGGCGACGGTCATGCGCAGGTCGCGCAGGAGGCCGTCGTGGACGCCGTAAATCCAGCCGTGCACCGTGAGCGCCTGCCCGAGGGCCCAAGCGTCGCCGACGATGCTGGTGTTGCACACGTTGACGACCTGTTCGATCACGTTGAACTCGCTCAGCCGCGCCGCGCGGGCCTGCGGATCGGTGAGCGCGGCGAGCGCGGCGTCGTGTTTCGCGCGAACGTCCTGGAGGTGGCGCAGCCAATTATCGACCAGCCCGTGGCGCTCGCGCTCGAGCGCCGCGCGCACCCCGCTGCAACCATAGTGCCCGCACACGATGATGTGCCGGATGCGGATCACCTCGACGGCGAACTGGAGCACGGACAGGCAATTCAGATCGGTGTGAACGACGAGGTTGGCGATGTTGCGGTGAACGAATACTTCACCGGGCAGGACGCCGACGATCTGGTTCGACGGCACCCGGCTGTCCGAGCAGCCGATCCAGAGATACTCCGGCGATTGCTGCTGCGAGAGGCGCTCGAAAAAATCCGGGTCCTGCTCGCGCACGCTCTGCGCCCAGGCGGCGTTGTTGGCGAAGAGATGAGCGAGCTCGTCCATCGGAGAAAATGGATCCGCGGATTAACGCGGATTAACACGGATTTATTTTTGACTGAGCGAGCAACGCTGAGGTCCAGAACCAAAAAATAATCTGCGTTAATCCGCGTTAATCCGCGGATTTTTTATGTGTGCGCTGCCTCAAATCAGAAACTTCCCGCCCGCCATCACCTGTTCGCCGTCGAACCAGATGTCGAAGTCGCGGCCGACGCAGTCGATGTGCGTTTTGGAGACCCAGTTCTGGCCGGTGTGCTCGGCATACGGATGGCCGAAGGCGATGTGGATGCCGGGGATTTTTTCGTCCTGAAGGATGTGGCCGATCACGCGCGTGCAGGCCGTGTTCGTGCCGATGGCGAACTCGCCGACGCGGTTCGAGTTCTCGTCCGTGCTGGTATAAGCGCGGAACTCGTTGAGCAGTTCTTTATTGTCGCAGCGCAACGAGCGAATGCGGTTGTTTTCGACCTCGATCGTCAGCGGGATCGCTTCGAGATCGCCGTATTTTTCGCACAGGTAATCGCCCACCACGCCATCGACGACGAACACGCCGTTGGTGTTCTGCGGCGAGGTGAAAATCTCGCCGCCCGGCAGGTTGCCCCATTTGTCCGGCGTGATGATGCCGCTCGTCTTCAGCCACTTCAATTTCGGCGACAGCTCGGCGACGAACTCGGTGCCGCGCGGCGTGCTGCAAGTCACCTTGGTCGCCTGCCGGGCGCGCTCGACGAGCCGTTGACTGAGCGCATCGACAGCCAGGAAATCCGCGCGCATGCCTTCGAGCATGATCTGGCGGTTGATGTTGACCATGTGCCCGTGGCGGATGCGCTGCTTGTTGACGACCGCAGTCATCTGGATGCGCGAGCCCAGCTCCCCGGTCTGCGTGCGGGCGCAAAAAATCGAGACCTGCGAGCGGGCAAGGTCTGCGAGGATGAGTTCCGGCATATCGACGAGCGGCCGGCGCGCGTGGTGTTCGAGCACGAACGTGCTGTATTCCGCGCCGACCCCTTCGACCTCGCGTTCCAGCGCCGCGGCGATCTCGCGCGAGTCTTCATCCGTGATGATCGTGATCCGCTCTTCCGGCTGCAGCCGCAGGCAAACGTGGATGGCGTTGTAGGCGCCGGGGAACAGTTCCCGGTCGATCTCGATGGCGTCGGGGGCGGTGAGCGAATAGCGGTCGGGCATGGCGGGAGGAAAAGCAGGATGCGGGCGGGGGGCGGAAACGAAAAAAGCAGCGCAAGGGTGGCGTAGAAACTGACGCCGAGCAACTCTCGGATTGCCAGCCAGAAGCCGGCGCGAGTTCACCTTGGCGAGGGCCGGCGCGCCCGGCGAAATGAGCGGCGTCCGGTGCGGCGTCCTGTGCCGATACGAAGTCACACTCTCTGCCGCTCGGCAGGGAGTTCCTCCTTCCCCCAATGACTTCTCTCCACATCTTCTTGCGGGGCCTGTGCGCATCCGTTATCGCCTGGCCGTTGGTTTCCCTGGCTCAAACTCAACCGGCGGCGCCGGCATCTTCGGCCGCGGGTTCCGGCGCGGCGCCGCACTACGTCGTCGATCCCGCGTGGCCGCAGGAACTCCCGAACAACTGGATCATGGCGCAGGTCGGCGGCATGGCCGCGGACAGCAAAGACCAAATCTGGGTCCTCCAGCGCCCGCGCTCGAACACTCCCGACGAACTCGGCGCCGAGCAAAACCCGCCGCAAAGCGAGTGCTGCGGCACCACGCCCTCCGTCCTCGTCTTCGACCAGGCCGGCAAGCTCGTGAAATCGTGGGGCGGCCCCGGCTACGTGCCGCACTGGCCGGCGAACGAACACGGCATCTACGTCGAGAAAAACGGCGACGTCTGGATCGGTGGCAACGACCCCAAGGACCGGCACATCCTCAAGTTCAACAACGACGGCAAACTGCTCATGGAGATCGGCCACCCGAGCGACGCGCCGATCAACAACCAGGACACCACGATCCTCGGCTCGCCCGCCGGCATCGAAGTCGATGAAGCCGCGCACGAGGTCTATATCGCCGACGGCTACCGCAACAAACGCGTCGTCGTCTATGACTCGAACACCGGCGCCTTCAAACGCGGCTGGGGCGCCTACGGCATCCCGCTCGCCGAGGTGAGCAACGGCCCCGAAGTAAAAACGAAACTCGGCGACACCCTCGACAAACAATTCGCCAACCCCGTCCACGCCGTGCGCCTTTCCGCCGACGGCCTCGTCTATGTCTGCGACCGGGTGAACAACCGCATCCAGGTCTTCGACAAGCAGGGCAAGTTCCAGAAAGAGTTCATCGTGCGCGACGCCACCCGCCGCGCCGGCTCCTGCTGGACGGTGAACTTCTCCCCCGACAAAGAGCAGAAATACCTCCTCGTCGCCGACGGCACGAACAACGTCATCTGGGAGCTCCAGCGCAGCGACGGCACGATCGCCGCTCGCTTCGGCCACAGCGGCCGCAACGCCGGCCAATTCCACTGGGTCCACCAGGCCGCCGTCGATTCCAAGGGCAATTACTACACCGGCGAAGTCGATACCGGGAAACGGGTGCAGAAGTTCGTGCTCTCGAAATAGAG
>CAXTRS010000425.1:0-4143 GCA_964246635.1 uncultured Chthoniobacterales bacterium
CTGCCGGGGCTTGTTGCTCTCTGCAATCGAAACCCACGGCTCACGCCGTGGGCTAGGGCTCTGTCGCCCCTGCCGGGGCTGGAAAAGCAAACGCACTGCTGGCTACCCGCAATCCGCCACTCCTCACTCGTCACTCGTCACTCGTCACTCGTCACTCGTCACTCGTCACTCGCCACTTGCCACTTGCCACTCGTCACTTCTCCCGGTGCTTCGCCCCGTCCGGCAGGAAGGCGGCGGAATCGTAATACGTGCGGAAGCGGCTCACTCGGCCGTCGCGCATTTCGAGGATGCTGACGCCGCGATACGCGATCGGCTCGCCGTCCGGCAGCCGGCCCTCGGACACCCATTCCAGGGTCGCATCCGTTTCGTTTGCCACCTGCCGCTCAAACGTCGAGCGCACTTCCTTGAATGCCCCTAGGTAGTGTTGCCAAAATTCCTGTGCCCCGTCGCGCCCGCGCATCGGCTCGGTCAGCGCGAGGTTGAGCAATTCGGCATCGTCGCCGAACAGCGCGACCAGCGCCGCCGGGTCGCGGCTGCCTTCGGCCTGTTGCAACGTTTTCATGAAAGTTTCGGCGAGAGATCGGGACATGGCTTGAGAGGGATGGAGGATTGGGAGATCGAACCGGCTGGCGTCGCGGAAAACAACGGACGCTCGCCAGACACCCAATACGCCGCCCGGAGGCCGCGCGGGCGCGCACACTCAAGAATTCCTCCTTGTGCCCCGGCCGGGATGGCAGACAATCCGGGCGAGATACTCCCGGCTCGCACCCTCCTTAGCAGCGCGCGGCCCGGTTCCCGCTTTCTTTCAGGCTTCCTTTATGGCTCGCCGCCGTTTTTCTTTTCGCTCTCCACTGCCCGGCGTCTTCCTCTTTTGCGCCCTCCTCGCCGAGGCCGTTTTCCCCTTCGCCCTCGGACACGCTGCCTCCGATCGCCGCCAGTCGCGGTCTTCCCGCCGCGCGCCAGCCGTCGCCGCGGAACCGGTGGGAACCTGGACACCGGCGGGTTTCCTTGCGTCCTCGGTCACCGCCGCGCCCGCGCAGGCCGATGCGGCCGAGGCTGCGGCGCTCGGCGCGTATTTTCAGGGCCAGGGCTACACGGCGATCCCGTTGCGGCGCGGCACCGGCAATCATCTCGAAGTCACCGCGAAAATCAACGACCGCACCGGCGTCTTCCTGCTCGACACCGGCGCGCAGATCAGCGTGGTCAACCGCTCCAGTCTCGGCAAGTTCAACCTCTCCTCGGTGAAGACCGGGGTGAAAGTTTTCGGCGCGCTCGGCGGCCCCGGCGAGAGCATCGGCGCGGCGCTGGCCAGTTCCATCCAGCTCGGGCCTTGCACAGTGAGCCCTTTCCTCGTTGGGGTCAGTGAATTGAACACCCTCAACCAGGGCCGCAAGGGCCGCTTCGACGGCATCATCGGCGCGGACCTGTTGCAAAACTTTTCGTTCATCATCGACTGCCGCACGCCGCGCTTGTTTGCAAAAGACGCGCGCTCGGCCAGCGACGGTGTCGCGCACCTGAGCGCGATGCTCCGTGGCCGCAATTACGTCGAGGTGCCGATGAAAAAAGTCGCCATCAGCGACTTTGAGATCAACGCGAACGTCAACCGTCTCAAGGCGCTGCTGCTCGTCGATACCGGTGCGGCGATCACGCTCATCGACCGCGAGTTGTCGCGCGCCGCCGGCATCAATTTCCGGCCGACGGATTTCATCGTCGGCGGCGCCGGCGGCGGCAAGCAGCGCATCGCCGTCGGGACGGTGAAAAATTTCAATCTCAACGGGCTCAAGGTGCGCCAGGCGCAGATCGCCATCAGCGATATTTCGAGTCTCGGCACGCAGCTTTCCGAGAAAGGCAAGCCGCCGCTCGACGGCTATCTCGGCGCCGACTTTCTGCGCCAGAAATCCGCGTTGATCGACTGCGCGGGGCTGAAGTTGTATCTGAAAAACTGACGCCTGCCGTTTTCGCTGCGCCGGGGGCGGAGGATAAGCGCAGCGGGCAGCCAGACGGCGTTATTACTTTTGTTCGCTGCCGCTGCCGCCGCCGACGCGCCATTTTCTCGTTCCGTGCCCAACCAATTTCGTCAAACCCGCCGCAAGCTGGCTGCCGCCGGCAAGACGCGCAATCGCCGGCTGGCCGAGGTGATCGTGGCGCCGGGAGTGGCTGGGGCCGACACGACTGCGGCGGTCGATGCGGTGGTCGCCAAGGCCGGCGCGACGCGCGTCGGTGTCAAGCTCGAAGCCGGCTGGCACAAGCGCAATTTTTTGACCGAGGTGCTCTTGCCCTCGCTCTTCGCCAAACGCGCCGGGGTGAAAGGGCGGCGGGCGCTTTTTCCCAAACTCTCCGGCGAGCAAATCGGCATCACCTGGATGGGCCACGCCTCGTTTCTGGTGCAAATCGCCGGGCTGAACATCCTTATCGACCCCATCTGGGGCCTGTGGCTCAAGGGGATCAAACGCTTGAAGCAACCCGGCGTCGCGCTGCACGAGCTGCCCATGATCGACGTGGTGCTCGTGACGCACGCGCACTTCGATCACCTCGATCGCCGCACGCTGCGCGCCGTCGCGGCGAACCAACCCATCGTGGTGCCATTCGGCGTCGGCAACCTCGTGCACGACCTCGGCTTTCAGCGCGTCCACGAGCTCGACTATTGGCGCGGCGTGACGTTTGGCGAAGGCGAGCGGCATCTCACGATCACACTCACGCCGTGTCACCATTGGGGCGCGCGCGTGCTGCACGATCAGCACCGTGGCTTCGGCGGCTTTGTGCTGCGCACCGCGGGCGGGCGCTCGGTGTTTCACTGCGGCGACACGGCCTATTTCGACGGCTTCAAAGAGATCGGCCGGCGCTGCCCGGTGGAAATCGCGCTGCTGCCGATTGGCGCGTATGACGCGCCAAGCAAACGCGACGTGCATATGAATCCTGAAGAGGCTGTGCAGGCGTTTTTGGAACTCGGCGCGCAGAAGCTGGTGCCGATGCACTACGGCACGTTTCGGCTCAGCTACGAGCCGCTCGCCGAGCCGCCGGCGCGGTTGCTGGCGCGCGCTCGCGAGGCTGGGGTGGAGGAGAAAGTGTTCGTGATGAACGAAGGCGAGCCGGGAGTGTTTTAGAGGAATGCGGAATGCGGAACGCGGAACGCGAATGAGGAATGACAGAAATTGCGGCCGCACCTGCCTTCCGTTCCGCATTCCGCATTCACACCTTCAGCTTCGTCCCCGCCGCGCGATCCACGAGCCAGAGCGTTTCGCCGTCGCGCGCGGCAATGCCCTGCGATGGATAACGATCCGGCTCGCTCGGGCCTTCGAGCACCGCGCGCAGCGTGTCGGCTTTATCCTCCTTCGTGACCAGATAAATGATCGTCGCGGCATTGCCGAGCAACGGCGGGGTGAACGTGATCCGGTAAGTCGAAAATTTGTCCACCCACGCGGCGGCGACGAGTTTTTCGCGCTCGCGCAACCCGGTGGTGCCGGGGAACAACGACGCCGTGTGACCGTCCGGTCCCATGCCGAGCAGCACGAGATCGAAACGCGGCAGCGACGTGGTCGACTCGCCCGCGCGCGGGTCGGCTGAGAAGAACGCGCTCACCGTCGCTGCGTATTCCGCGGCGGCCGCGTAGGCATCGGGATTTTCCGCCGGGATGCGGCGCACATTTTCCGCCGGCAACGGCGTTGGTGTCAGCCGGTCGAGCATGGCTTCCTTTGCCATGCGGAAATTCGAGTCCTTGTGGTCGGGCGCAACATGGCGTTCGTCGCCGAAAAAGAGATGCGTCTGCGCCCACGGCGCGCGGTCGCGGAACGACGGCTCGTTCGCCAGTAGTTCGTAGAGCGCCTTCGGCGTCGAGCCGCCGGCTAGCGCGACGGTGAAGCGCCCGCGTTCGCGCACTGCGGCAGCCGCGCGGCGGGTCCATTCTTCAGCGGCAGCGCGCGCGACGGCCGCGGCGTCTGGCAGGATTTGAACGCGGCGGGAAGAGGAATCGTTGTTGTTCATGGTTTGCGAGTTTCGGATGCCGGGTGGCGAGTTGCGGGTGGTTGGCGAACGGCAAATCGCAGAGTTGCCCCTTATGTTTGTTTCCAGCCCCGGCGGGGGCGGCAGAACCTTAGCCCACGGCGTCAGCCGTGGGAATAAGATGAAAAAAGGCCGAGCCCCGGC
>CAXTRS010000426.1:0-2099 GCA_964246635.1 uncultured Chthoniobacterales bacterium
GACCAGCTTGCCGGCGGGACGCCGGCAAGAACGGGCGGGACGCCCGTGCTCCCCTCCGTCAGCACCAAAAAAAATCGGGATGCCCGCACGAGCGGAACATCCCGATTCCAGAACAAAGAAGTTTGCGCCTTTTCCCGGCCGCTCAGAACCGGCCGGAGCGCGACAACGTCCCCAGACCGCTGCGCGGCACCATCGGGCTGATCAGCGACGGGCCGGCATCGGAGAGCGCCGCGTTGTTCGCAGCATAAGTCGGCGCGTCCCCAGTGCTGGCGAGGCGGCCGTCGGCCTCGACATAAGCCGTGGCGAAGTCGATCACGCACAAGTGCCGGAAGCGCGGGTGCGACGCCGCGGAAACGCCGGCGACGGAGAAGTCGGGGTTGAGAATGTTCAGGCGATGGCCGCGGTCGCGCACGCCGTCGTCGATGATGAGGTTCATCACGATGCGCCGCGCGCTGGCGCCGCCGTAGTCGATGCACTCGCCGGCGTGCGACTGCCAGCGGCCGTGGCGGTTCATGCGCATGAACGGGCTGGACCCATCGCTGCCGTGGTGGCCCCAGCCGCCGCTGCGCGCCTGGTCGCGGGCGTGGTCGAACGCCGCGCGGGCGAGCCCGCTGCTGGCGGAGAGCGGCGAGAGCGGCGAGGTGTGGCGCAAGGCGCGGATGGCGCCCTCGAGCGCGCTGACGCCTTCGCGGGTGCGGACGCGGCCTTCGCCGGGCAGCGCGCGGGTGCCGTCCGCGAAATAATAGGGGCGCAGACCTTCGAGCATCGCGGCGTAACCGGCGGGGTTGGTGCGCGCACGATTCAATTCTGAGAGAACGGCGCTCTGCATACCGCCGCCACCCGCGGAATCGGAGCCCGAGCGGGCGAGCGAGATTGGCGCGAAAACGGGACTTGCCAGAAGCGCAGCGGCAGCAGTGACTAGGACGGCGCGGCGGAAAGAGCGGGAAAAGTTGGGAATGCGCATAGGTCGATTTGAGTTGAGGCTGCCGGTAATAAAAGCCGACGCCGTGCCAAACCGACCGATGTTTTCGCAAAAAAGCGATATTTCTCAGTTTATTAAACGGACGATTATTTCTGAGAATTAGACGGGTGCTGAGGCTGGCGGCAAGCGACTTGACTTCCCCGGGCCGCACCTCATTTTCTCTCCCGCCATGGAAGCCCCTGAAGTCCCGCTCGAACACGCGCAGGAACAGATTCACCACCACGCCCAGCACCGCGGTCACGATGGAGGCGACGAGCCGTTGAGCCGCTGGATCCTCGGCGTGGCGCTATCCTCCGCGCTGCTCGCCGCGCTGGCCGCCGTGGCTTCGCTGCTGGCGGGGCATCACGTCAACGAAGCGATGATTTCGCAGATCAATGCCTCGGATAAATGGGCTTACTATCAGGCCAAGGGCATTAAGGGGGCTGTGTTGCAGAGCAAGGTCGAGACCCTCGAAGCCTTGGGCAAGGAGCGCAACGAAAAGGACCTCGCCAACGTCGAGCGCTACCGCAAGGAACAGGACGATATCGCCGCGGAAGCCAAGGCGCGCGAGCACGAGAGCGAGCATCACCTGCAAAGCCATGTGACCCTGGCGCGGGCGGTCACGATGTTTCAAGTTTCCATCGCGGTGGCCGCGATTTCCGTGCTGACGAAGCGGCGGCTGTTTTGGTTTGTGAGCCTGGCGTTCGGCGCGCTCGGCGTCGTTTTCATGATCCAGCAGTTGCTTGGGTTTGGATCGGGGCACCACTGAAAATGCGGGCGCTGGAATGGGCCTCGCGCAAAGGCGCAAAGCCGCAAAGGGAGGAAGAAAGAAAAAACTTTTGTTTTCCTTTGCGGCTTTGCGTCTTTGCGCGAGGCCATTCTGCTCTCGCTAAGCGCAGGACTGATTGCCCGCGATTTTCCACTCGACTGACGCAGCGCCGAGGCTTACAGAAGACGAGTCATGCCGGCCGTATGCAGTCCGCCGAGGGCCACGATGGGAGCAGAAGTCGCCGAGTTCGCCGACGAAGTGTTGGCGATCGAGCGCGAGCACCGGCATTCGCCGGCGCGCTTCGGGCCGCTGGCGCAAGCGCTCGCGCGGTTGCTGGAATGTCCGGATTTGCTCGACGCTGAGCAGGCG
>CAXTRS010000426.1:2157-4140 GCA_964246635.1 uncultured Chthoniobacterales bacterium
TGCTACCGCACGATGGTCTTGTGGGCGGACGACGAACTCGACCTTTGCCTGCAAGCGCTGGTCTGGCGCGCGGGGCAGCGCACGTCGATTCATGATCACGTCGCCGCCTGCATGGTCGGCATTTACCGCGGCGCGGAACGCGAAACGCAATACGCGCACCGGTCCGGTGAAAGCGATGCGGACCTCGTGGTGCCGGTGCGTCAGACCGTGCTTAGCGCGGGCAGCGTCGTCGTGATTCCGCCGGGCGACCGGGTGATTCATCGCGTCGAAGCCGTCGCGCCCGCGCCGCAGACGACGATTTCCCTGCACTTCTACGAGATCGACGTGCGCCGCACCAAGGAGTGTTCGAGCATCCGCCGGCGCTACAAAGAAGTGTCCGACTGCGGGTGGTTCGGGGAGTTGTGAAGCGGCGACATCGCCAGCGGTAGGCAGAGAGGTTTCGGCGTGGTTGAGCAGATCTCGTGTGGGTCAGCCCCGGCAGGGGCGCAAGAGCCCTAGCCCACGGCGTCAGCCGTGGGAGAGCTCGTTAAAAATGTCCCAGCCCCGGCAGGGGCGTAAGAACGATGGTGTCATCGTCGCGCTGATCCACGCAGAGGTTCTTCCGCCCCTGCCGGGGCTGGGTTTCTTCTTCAATGCCAACCCGCGGCTCACGCCGTGGGCTAGGGCTCTGTCGCCCCTGCCGGGGCTTTGCTCGAATGGGAGCCGTCCTCACAGCCAAGCGCGGGCTGCGGCGCGTTACGGGAGAGCACGGTCTTCCGCCGTTCTTCTGTCTCTATGAAAAATTCCCGTCGTGATTTTGTGAAAAAACTGGGCGTCGCCGCCGCGGTCGGCGCGGTGTTGCCCGTCCGTGTCCCATCCTCCGCGCGCGCTGCGAATGAAGGAACCGCCCCGGCCGCGAGCGCAACCGGTGCATCGTCAAAGCCGGCCAGCGGCGCGCTCTGCGTGCTGAGTTTTTCCCGCGGCGGCGGCGAGACGCACGTCGGCGCGCTGGCGCCGAACGACCCGAGTCGCCTTGTGGACCTCGGCGCGGTGGCGAAGCGCGCGGGCACGAAGCTGTCGTTCGATCCCGCGGCGATGCTCTCGTTCATTGCGGCGGGCGAGAAGGCGCTCGCGGAAACGAAAGATCTCCTTGCCAAGGCGAAACCCGAAGACGGGCTGGCGCTGAAGGACGCGAAGCTGCTCGCGCCGATCCCGGTGCCGGCGCGCAACGTCTATGCGGTCGGCTGGAATTACCTCGAACACTTCAAGGAAGGCGAAAGCCTGCGCAGCGCCTCGACGACGCCGAAAGAGCTGCCCGAGCACCCGGTCTTTTTTTCCAAAGGCTCGCACACGATCAACGAGCCTTTCGGCGCGATCCCGTTCGATCCGAATGTCTCGTCGATGATCGATTGGGAAGGCGAACTCGCCGTCGTCATCGGCCGGCGCGGGAAGAACATTCCCGAGGAAAAAGCGCTCGATTACGTCTTCGGCTACAGCGTCATCAACGACACCACCGCGCGCGACGTGCAGCAAAAGAAACACGGCGGCCAGTGGTTCAAGGGCAAGAGCCTCGACGGCCACGGGCCGATGGGGCCGTGGATCGTCGTCACCGCGCCGGGCCACGCGCCGGCCGGCTTCGATCACCACAACCTGCCGCTGTTCACCCGCGTCAACGGCGTGGTGAAACAGGAGGCCAACACGAGCGAGATGTATTTCAAAGTGCCGCGCATCATCGCCGAGCTTTCCGCGGGGCTGACTCTGGAACCGGGCGACATTATCGCCACCGGCACACCCTCGGGCGTCGGCTGGGCGCGCAAGCCGCCGGAGTTTTTGAAACCCGGCGACGTAATGGAGACCGAGATCGTCGGCATCGGCACGATCCGCAACACGATCGCAGCGGCGTCGTAAACTGTAGCGGCGGGCTGTGTCCGCCCCGTTGCTGGCTTTCGCGGCGGTAAATGGGCGGTCATAGCCCGCCGCGACAGCGCAGCGGCGCGATAGACA
>CAXTRS010000427.1:0-2495 GCA_964246635.1 uncultured Chthoniobacterales bacterium
TCTCTCGTCCTCGGGCTGTTTGCGGGCCGCAGCGTCCCAGATAAAACGCTGGTCGAACGTGTGCGCAGCCAGCATGGTGAGCACGACGACGCTCGCGAAAGCCAGCGCGCCCGCGCCGGGGTTGATCGTCATCACCGTGCCGAGCTGGACGACGCCGACCAGGATGGCCACGACGAAGACATCGACCATCGACCAGCGCCCGATAAATACCGTCACTCGGTAAAGCCGCATCAGCGCGCGCGGCGAACTGCCGCTGCGCGCGCCCAGGCAGAGGACCACGAGGGAGAGGACTTTCACGATGGGAATCACGATGCTGGCAGTAAAGATGATGACCGCCACGGGGTAATCGCCCTCCTGCCAGAACTGGATGACCCCGCGCAAGATCGTGCTCTGCTGGTCGCCCTTGAGGCTGCTTTCCACGCGCAGGACCGGCAGCAGATTCGCCGGAAAATAGAGCAGGAACGCGGCGAGCATCAGCGCCCAGGTGCGTTGCAGGCTGTCGGGGTTGCGGAGGTGCAGCCGGGTGTGGCAGCGCGCGCAGTGCCCCGCGCTCTCCGGCGTCACTTGCCCGCAGGAGTCGCAGCGTGCCAGTCCCCGCGCCGCAGCGCTGTCGGGAGGGAACGGCGTTGCCGCAGGAGGAGGTGCGCTCACGATGGCCGCGCCGCCTCCAGCCGCGTCCAAAGCTCCCGCTGATCCATCGCCGCCAACGCCGCGGGCAGGCAGACAATCAGCCCGACGAAAGCCCAGAACGAGGTGCCCAGCGTCAGGGTCGCCAGGCTGCCCAGCTTGAGCAAGCTCACCAGCACGCCGAGCAGATAAACTTCGACCATGTTCCAGCGCCGCGCCTCGTGCAGGACCCGGCAGAACAGCACCGCGCCCGGCAGCTTCCGCCCGTCCCAGAGCAGGGGCAGGAGCACGTAGAGCAGCCCGCCGATGACCAGCGCCGGCGCTGCCAGCGTGAAGACCGCGACCATCGCCGCCAGCACGGGAAACCCGTGCTCTTCCAAGCCGGAGACGCTCTGGACCAGGAGCATGTCGCTCTCGCGGTATTCGGCCCGCAGGGTCAGGAAGGGGTAGAGATTGGACACGATGAAAAAAACCGCCGCCGCCAGCGTCAGCGCCACCGTGCGCCCGACCGCGTCGGGTCGTCGGCTGAACAAGTTCGCCTCGCAACGCGGGCAGAGCACCCACTCGCCCTCGGCGACCTCGGCCGGCGCGGTGAGGAGCAGGTCGCAATCCGGGCAGGCCAGGAGTTCGGGGGAGTTGGCGGCAGCAGAGGATTTCACGGAGAGATTCGGCTGACACCTAACGCCACTCCCGCCTGTCGTGCAAAAGCGTGATCGAAATCATCATGGCACGCCTGCGGTGTTTGTTGTCGCTCTCGCGCGATAACTACGTGTCTCCCTCCGACCACTCCGGGCTGTAGCCGCCCAAGGTCGGATGATACATCTCGTCGCCCGTGTGCTGGGTGAACTCCACGTTCAGCCGGTCCTCGCGCAAGCCGAGCACCTCGATGCAATCCCGGCAGAGTGCCTTGGCCACTTCCATCCGCAACTCCGCCGAGCGCCCCCGCCGGATGTCGCACATCAACACTGCCGCCGGCGCCGGCTCGCTGCCTTCCTCGACCGTGCGCCAGACTCCGCCTTCGCCCAACTCGCGGATGGCCACGCTGATGCGGCGGATGTCCACCGACATCATCCGCGCATAAGTCTCGCTCAACCGCCGCGCCAGCCGCCGCTTGTCTTCAGCCGGGTAACGACCGTTTACGTCAAGTTGCAGATAAGGCACGACGTGTAGGCTTGGTTTGGATTGCCCGCGCCTGTGGATGTTGTCCACCGATGCCAAAGATCGTCAGAAGCCGAGCAAGCCCTTGAGCAACTCGACTGTCGCAATGATCGGCGGCGCCATCCTGGCGACTGTCTTCGCCGCCTCGATCAGTCCCTTGCTCGTCACTTCAAGCATTCCCTTGTCTGGTCGCTTTGAACTGGCCTCTTTGACGAAAGTCTCCAGCTTCCGTGCCGCCGCTTCTTTGTCTTCGTCGTTGGACAGCTCTTTGAGCAACGGCTGTGCGTGCTGCTCCAGCGCCTCCAGCGCCTTCCGCAATTCCGCTTTTTCGGGCGGCAACTGCTGAATGGCATTGGTGACGTTCTCCATGTGGGCGCCGACCACGCTGTTGGTGATCTGCGCGTTGCTGAAGTCGTAGTGTTCTTTGGGCATATAGATTCTTCCTCCGGCTCCGTTGATGATCGTCACGCGCTCCTGGCGCGAAGAGCGTTCCTCAAAGTTATCTAGCAGCTTGCCGAGCGGCAGCTCGATCGATTCCGTCTCAGTCTCAAACTCCACCGTCGCCTTCCCATTCGCCTCGCGCACCAGCAGCTTGCGGTAGTCCAGCTTCACTTGGGGATAACCCGGCACCGGCACCTTCTCCGCGACCTCCAAGCCCTTGATGCCGCGGTGAATCTCCTCGAACTCCCGCCGGATGATCGCCAGCAACT
>CAXTRS010000427.1:2505-4104 GCA_964246635.1 uncultured Chthoniobacterales bacterium
GCCGGCCGCGGTCACCCTCCCCGACCTCCCGCCGGCCGCGCCCCCGCACCGCGCGCGGCTCCCGGCCGGGGCCGCCCACGGCGATCCAGACGCGGCGATCCTGCACGTCGGCGCGCACCAGCGCCTCGGCCTGGCCCTGCCGCAGCACCACCCCGCTGCGCCAGCGCGGGCCGGCGGCTTCGCTGAGCGTGTGCGTGCGCACGATGAACCGCGGCAGCAGCCCTTCGGGCAGCACGCTATAGTGGTATTCAAAGCCGAGCACATCCGCGTCCCACTGCGGCAGTTCCTTCGGCTCTTCGGGCAGCAGTTCCGGGATGAGAAACTTCGCGCCGCCCGTGTAGGGCAGCTCGAAGCACAGCTCGAAGCGCTCCATCAGCCGCAGCAGGAAGTCGTGGCGGTCGCTCGGATACTTCCGCTGGTCGAGCAGCGCGCCCAGCCGGCGGGTGTCGAGCACACCGCCGGCCTGTGCCAGTTCCTTCGCGTTGAGCAGGCCGTAGATGCCGTCCGTCACCCACGCGGGCTTGAGCACGCCGAGATCGTTCAGCCGCTGGTCGTCGCGGAAGTGCAGCACCGTGCCGAGATCGTGCAGGAAGCGGATGAGCACCTGCTGGTTGCCGTCGTCGGTCTCCTGGTTGTCGGCGCAGAGCTGGCGGTAGGCGTCGTAGGCGATGCAATCGCCGGGCTGGTCTGCGAGCTTTTCCTTGAGCGAAAACCACGCGGTGGGAAACGGCGTGCGCAAGTCCGGCAGCGCGTCTGTTTCTCGCTCGATCGCCGCGCGCAGGTCGGCGAGGCCCGCCTCGGTCTTGCAGTCCGTCCGGAGGAAGCCGCGGATGAACGGGAACTTCTCCCGCAGCGCCTGCTCGGGGAGATCGAGCGGATGCTGATCGCACTTGTTCACCACGACCAGCGCGGGCGAGCCGCTGCCCGGCTTTTCGGGGTCATGGCCGCCGTAGGCGCCGATGAGCCGCAGCCAGTTCTCAATGTTGGCGTCCTGCTTGCCTTCGCGGGCATTGAGCACCAGCACGTAAAGGCTGCGCGCGGTAAGAAAGAATCCGTGCGTGGCGAGCATGTGCTCCTGCCCGCCGAAGTCCCACACGTTCAACTTTACCTTGTCGGCGCCGAGCGTGAGCGGCCACGGCGTCACGGCAATGCCCGGCGTCTTGTCTTCATGCTCGTCCCAAGCACCGGTGAGCAGCCGTTTGCGCAGCGAAGTCTTGCCCGCTCCGCCGCGGCCCACGAAGATCAGCTTGGCCTCGTTGAGCGGGTGCTTGGTGAGGCCCCGCGTGCGAAAGTAGTAGTCGAGAATTTCCTGAGGGGGCTTTGGCTTCGCTTCTTTCGACCCGTAAACATCCATGAACCTGGGTCCGAGTTCTTCCGGCGGGATGCCGAGTTCCGGGTTCCCGTGCAGGAAGAGATGCGTCAGGCCGGTCAGCTTTCGGAAACTCTCGGGCAGACTGGTAAGCTGGTTGTCGCTGAGCGCCAGCCTCTGCAACTGCGAGAGCTGGCCCATGCTCTCGGGCAGGCTGGTGAGCTGGTTGCTGTCGAGTGATCTTGCCCGGAAAAAGTGGACCGGCGGATGTGCTACAAAGGAGCACAACC
>CAXTRS010000428.1:0-4083 GCA_964246635.1 uncultured Chthoniobacterales bacterium
CGCCCTACCCGAAACCCCGCGCAAAAAAAACTGACCCACTCCCACTACCCACTTTCAAGCTGACCTCCGGCTACCCGCTTCATTTGCCAAAGGTAACGGCAGGAAACTGCGTCATATCCAGGCAGAAATGAACCAGCGCGAACCAGACGATATCGCGCGAGGAACGAACCACCGCGAGAACCGCGACTCCCAGGCAGGCATCGAAGGCGAGCCGCACGAATTCGGCGGCCAACGCGCCTCCAGTCATCATGGCCGGAACGTGCGCGGCGGCGAACAGGCTCGCCACGCAGACCAGGGACCATTTTTCTCCGAGCGCCGCGGTCATCCGCACGAAGAGCACGGCGATGGAAAAGTCCTCGATAAACACCTGCACGAAGATTCCGAGGTTCTCGTAACGCGCGATCCGGGCCAGCATGCTCGTTGCTGGCAGACTGTCTTTTCGGCAGAACGAGTAGGTTGCGACTGCCAGAATCGTCAGAACCGCGCCGGCTCCCACGCGCAGCAGCAACTTTCTTCGCGCCAGCCATGCCGTGCTCCACGGTTGCTTTCGCAGCGGGAGAAGCACGAGCATGGGAGCGAAGATCGCCATCTGGTTGATGCTTTCCGTCAGCGGTCGCCAAGGCTGGGAGCCGCGGAGGCGAATGCCGTGCGAATAGAGCGCACCGAGGAGCAGGACACCGAGAACAGCCGCCAGAGCAAAACCCAGCTCCACCCGAGGTCGCTTGAATTCAGTTTTCTCCGCAGCCGGCCACAGCTTGGGAACCAGCCGCCAGATGACTGCCCAACCAGCTAGTGCTGCAAGGTATCCGCAGACCAACGCTTTGTAATGTTCTTCGAACATCCGAGTCTAAGTGGGACGTTACCCTTCGGCGCGTTGACACCAAGTTGCGCATTGCAAAATTCACAAGCTGACCCCCGAGTTGCTCTTCCGACAGCCCACGCTGCCTGCGCCTTCTAGCGACCGCCCTCGCGAGAAGGCGAAGTTGGCTCGTCGTTGCCAGCACTGTTTCCTGACCTAGAACTTCGATCTGTGCCGTTTGATTGACTATACCCTCTCTGATCTAGGAAGAGATTGAGGAATGAGCCAAAAAAGAATCCCATAATCATGCCACCCCATGCTTGAAGCTGACCAAACGCCTTGGTATCTGTCGAAGCACCCGCCGTTACTGTTACAAAGCAAACGCTCCCAATAATTATCAAGGCGATGACTCCGGCAATAATTGTCAAAATTAGAATCGCGGTTTGTCTAATTTGAGTGTTCATAATTTTAGTCCGGTAATCTTAACAATATGTGCAGCCGCAGCGTTATACCGCTTTGGAGCATCTCGCATAAAGGATTTCTTATGCAGTCTTATGAGATCCGCTAATTTATTCCAGTGTGAAATGAGATTATGTGGCACCTTTGAATAATCGATTTTGTGTTTTGGAGTGTGCTGAAATTCAGCTTCTAATGCTGAGAGCCATTCCGTCATAAATCGAACCAATTCTTTTTCATCCATGCTTACTTTCTTTAGCTCCGCAGATTGTAAGCTTTCATGCGCATTCAAAAAGGCAGTCGTGGCAGCTCGACGCATGCCAGCATTTGTCCCTGCGACTTCATTTAAATCTCTACCGATCCTGAAGAGCAGTGAAAACTGTTTGAAACGTTCATCGAGGTCGTCGTTGTTCAGTAACTCTATTAGGGCGTCATATTCCTTCGTTATAAAGTCGTCGTAGGATTTTTGTTTCTCTGGGTCGCTCGGAGTTGAATTTGGAAACGGGTCTGGGTAGAAAGCCCTTTTCAAGTCATCGTATGTTTTGGCTTTATTTACGTCGCCTTGGGATAACCGGTGAAGGAGAGATGCTTTGGCTGAATATGTGCTTGGACCACCTTTTGCGACAATAGCTTCATCAATACTTGCTAAGGCAGACACATATTGTCCTTGCCGAAAACGCGCGCTTGATTCGCTAACCTTTATTTCAGCGTATTTGTCGGGATACTTTGCGGCACGAGCAGAGAATTCGTAGGTTTTGACGCTGTCAACAAAGAAATCTGGAACCACCTGTAGAAGCCTGAAATTTTCATCAGGGAATTTGATCTGTATCGAGACCGTCTGATGCAAAAACCCTTCGATTCCACAGGAGTATTTTCTCTGCCAACTAGAATACGTTAGCACGCGTTCCACTTCTTGCTGGGAACTAGATTTGAACTTAGCTTTAACCTCTGCATTTTGTATCGGATCACCGGCCTCTGCATTAACTAGGCGCACAAAAATCGCGTCATATGCATGACACATGCCTGACAAACAGAACATCACAACAAAAATGCCGATCTGCGCACGAATGGTCGTCATTTTCTCTCCTTAACGGATAACGGCGCGAAGCCAAATAATTTCTTATCGGGGATCAGGTAATATACGCTTTGTATACTCTTGTTCAATTGTTTTTCAGCTTCACACAAGAATGATTTTCTAGGTTACAAAATACTACTTCACCTTACTCTCGAAGTTCCCCGTAGACTGTGGCGATGGTCCGTTCCGCCGAGGCATAGTTTGGCGGATGTAAGACAACTATTCCAAAGTGTTGATTGGGAACGAGACCCAGTGTGTAAGATTGATCTGCCGACCACGCCGGCTTTTAAAGCTATGACCCGCGGAGGAAGTTGCGCATTACAGGATCAACTCTGTCGATGTTGCCACCCTTCGTGAAAAGCGATGAGGCAAACTTCAATCAGATTTGTTTCTCGATCGGGAGCGGCTAGTCTATTACGTTTCATAGCTTCAGCTTCCCCAACACCCCCGCTTGCTTGCGGAAGGCGCCGCGGCAGACGCCTTGGAGCTCTTTCATGAACTCTTTGAGATCCAGGTAGGCGGAGTCGCGGGCAGTCGTGTCGTCTTTGGCGTCGCCTTCGGCGGTGTCGCGCGTGGAGTCGGTGCCGGTGAGGGTGTCGAGGTCTGCGAGCAGCGCCGTCAGCCGGGCCACGGGGTAGCCGCGCTTGGTGAGCTTCGTGGTGTAGGGCGCTTTGCGGCCGTTGGTGTAGCTGGTATGCGCGGCGGTGACGAATTTCTCGAAGTCTTCGGGCACGTTGCCGGTGAGCCCGAGGCCGACGCGGTCGTCGCCGCCTTGAAAGCAGGCGCGGGCGATTTCGCGGAAGGAGGCGTAGGTGTCGCGGGCGGCCCCGGTGTCGGCCTGCAGCGTGTCGCTGGCGTCGCCCTTTTCGCCGATGCCTCCCTGGCGGGCGGCGTAGGATTGTTTGGCCTCGATCAGCAGCTCGAAGCCGCGGGCGAACTCGCCCTCGTTGTAACCGTAGGTAGTGGACAGGACGCTCTTGATTTCCTCGTCGGTGCTGGCGGTTTTGAGGAAGGTCTCCGAGGCACTGAGGTAGTTGGCGAGAGCCTGGTCCTGCACGGCGCGTTTGACCTTCGGCGCCGGCTTGGCGTCGGGCGTGGTCGAGGGCGGGTGTGCGGCAGCAGCGGGGGCGGAGGTGGTGATGGCGTCGGGTTCGGTGGGCATAAGCGTGGAATGAGGCTGAGGTGGGAGCAGAAGGGTTCTGCGTGGTGAGACGCCGCGCCGCAGCGGGTGGGGATCCGCGGTGGGCAGAGTCAGAGTAGGGGAGCGAACCCTCTTGTGGCAAGACCTTTGTTGTCCTGCGTGCAGGGGGAAAAATCACAGCGGTTCGGAGGCTGGTCGGCGCGCTCCGTTTGGCGATGCGGGCGCTCCGGCAGCGGTTCCCTGCACCTCGGCGGACGTTCCGAGCGCTCTGGCAAGCATTCCGAGCACTCCGGCGAGCATTCCGAGCACTCCGGCGGACGTTTCGAAGGCTCCGGTAGGTGTTCCAAGCACTCCGGCGAGCGTTCTGAACACTTCGGCTGGTGAAATCTGTCCTCCGGCAAGCGTTCCGAGGACTCCGGCAGGCGTTCCAAGCACTCCGGCTGGCGAAATTTGCGCTCCGGCAGGCTAAGCAAGCGCTCCGGCTGGCGAAATTTGCACTCCGGCGGGCTAAGCGAGCGCTCCGGCTAAGTGTTCACACAAAAGGAACGCGGCAATCGTTCCGGGGTAGGGCGGGCGTCCCGCCTGCCGGCGCGGGCGTCTCGCCCGAGTCAC
>CAXTRS010000429.1:0-4070 GCA_964246635.1 uncultured Chthoniobacterales bacterium
CGCGGGGGGGGCGTTTGGGCGCCGCCGCCCAACCCCGAACCGACCGCCGCGAAGCCAGCGTCTTCACCAGCCGCAGCGCCGCCGGCCGCCCCGCAAGCGGGTCGTCCCGCGGCGACCGCCGGGAATGCCGCGACCGCGGAGCGCGCTGTGGTTTTCGACCCCGTGCCGCGGCCGGCGGCGAAGGATTTGCAGCTCGGCCTCGAAGGCGAGCGCAAGGCGCAGGCACTGGCGCATTACGTCCACGGCATGTTGCTCGAGGACACCTCCGGCAGCGCGGACGCCATCGCCGCGTATCTGCGCGCCATCGCGCTCGATCCTGCCAACACCGAGCTGGCGCTCAAGCTGGCTGGCGAATACCTGCGCCGCGGCGAGGCGCCGGAGGCGATCGACCTGCTCAAGGACGCCATCAAAGCCAACCCGCGTTTGTCGCAGCCACACCTCGCGCTGTCGCAGGTGTATCTGCGCTTCCTGCGCAAGCCCGACCAGGCGCAGAAATACGCCGCGCAGGCGCTCGAGCTCGATCCGACGAACGCGCTCGCCTACCAGTCGCTCGCCGAGATTTACGTGACGCTCGACCAGTTGCCGAAGGCGCAGGCACTGCTCGAGCGCGCGGCAAAAATGGAGGTGAACGACGCCTCGTTCTGGCTGCACCTGGCGCGCGTCTATCTCACGCTCAATTTCAAGGACGAAAAACCGAAGACGCCGGAAGACGCGAAAAAGGCGGCGGTCTTTTTCCAAAAAGCGCTCGTTGCCGCCGGGGACAATCCGGGTGTCATCGAGCAGGCGGCGAGCTTCTATCAACTTATCGGTCAGATTCCGGAAGCCACGGCGTTGTTTGAGCGCGTGCTCTGGCTCGATCCGACGGACACCGACGCCGCGGATCACCTGACGCAGTGCTACCGGCTCGGCGGTCAGCGCGACAAAGCGACCGCCGCGATGGAGCGGATCATCAAGATCAATCCGAACCAGGAGAGCGCCTACGAAATCCTGGGCGAGCTCTACAAAGAGGCCAAGCAATACGATAAGGCGCTCGAACAATATGAGCAGAGCCTGCGGCTGAAACCGAATAATCCGATTGTGTATCAGGAGCTAACCAAGCTCCTGCTCAGCGGCCAGGTGCGCCGGCCATTGCGCGCGGTCGAGATTCTCACCGAAGCGCGCCGGCGGTTTCCCGACATCCCGGTCTTTGGTGAATGGCTCGGCCACGCGCTCAGCCAAGCCAAGAAGCATCAGGAAGCGATGACAGTGTTCGAGCAGACGCTCAACGAAGCGCGGCTCAACCAGGAAGAGCTCTTACGCAACGGCCAGTTTTATTTTGATTACGGTGCGGCGGCGGAAGCGGCGGGTTTTCCGGAAAAAGCCGCAGAGCTTTTCCGCCAGACGCTCGCGATCGCCACCGACCCAGACTTGATCGCCGAGACCTGCAATTACCTTGGCTACATGTGGATTGATCGGAACGAAAACCTCGCGGAAGGCGAGGCGTTCGTGCGCCGGGCCTTGGAGTTGCAGCCGGAGAATCCGGCGTTTCTGGACAGCCTGGGCTGGTGTTTTTATCGCACCGGCAAATACGACAAAGCGCTCGCGCACCTGCTCCAGGCCGCGGCGGGAATGAAGCGCGAGGACACGACGGTGTTCGAGCACATCGGCGACACGTATTTGAAACTCGACAACGCCGCGCAAGCGCTCGTCTATTGGGGCCGCGCGGCGGCGCTGGAGGCGACGTCGGACGCCGAGAAGGAGCGCATCGCGAAGAAGATCAGCGACGCCAAGGCGCAGGTGGCGCAGCAGACGCAGAAGCCGCCGCCGTGAACTGCGCGGAGCGCAGGAAATTCCAAATTCCAAAATCCAAGGAATCAAACCCAAAAAATCGGAAGGATTGAAAAGGAAGAATGCGGGCGCCGTGGCAGGCACAAGCCGCGCCCAAGGCAAAGACGCGGACGGGAAAATCCGTTTTTAATTTTTCAAATTCCTTTCCTCTGATTCCTTGGAATTTGGATTTTGGAATTTGGAATTTTTCGCCGCAGCCGGGGTCACAGTTTCATCTCGTCCCGCGCCTGCACGAGCTTCTCATAAAGCGGCACCAAGCCCTGCGGGATCACGCGCGTGTTGCCCAACACCGGCATAAAGTTCGTGTCTCCGGCCCAGCGCGGGACGATGTGCAGGTGCAGATGATCGGGCACGCCGGCGCCGGCGCAGGCGCCGAGGTTCAAGCCGATGTTGAAACCTTGCGCGCGCACTGTGGCGCGCAGGAGTTTTTGCGCGTCTTCGGCGAGCGACCAGAGCTCGAGTTTTTCGTTGTCGGCGAGTTCGGAAAGGTCCGCCGCTTTGCGATATGGCACGGCCATGAGATGACCGTTGGAATACGGGTAGCGGTTCATGAGGAGGAACGCGCTCTTGCGCCGCAGCACGACGAGGTGCGCGGCGTCGTCGGCTGCTTGCGCGGCCGCGGTGAGGAAGTCGCCGCCGCCTTCTTCGCCGGTGCGCGGCTGCTCGAAATACTCGACCCGCCACGGCGCCCAGATCGCGCTCATCTGTTTGGGAAAATCGTCGGTTTCCATGGCGGCAAACAAAGCCACGCTAAACACAGAGCGCCTTCAGAATCACGCGGAAAATTCTCGCTGCGCCAGGCGAATGTTGCGCGCGCGGAGAGTCCGCAGCTTGAGCGCGCGGAGCACGATCAACCCGAGCGCCACGCAAACCATCGCCGCGAGCGCTTCCACCCACAGCATCGCCGCCGCGCCGTAGCGGTCGTGCGTCCAGCCGTTGAGCGCGGTCATATAGACGACCGGCACGTTGCCGAGCGAGGCCAGCATGGCGTATTTCGTCGAAGCCACGCCGCGGCCGATGGCGAAGAGCACGATGGCGGAAAATGCCGCATACGCCATCCCGAGAAACAGCGCATACACCAGCACGCCGCCGATGAACGTCGCCGGCGTGCGCGGCACCATCGCCATCGCGATCGCGACGAGCGCAAGCAACGCACCCGACCCAAAATACGACCACCAGCGGCCGACCCGATCCGCGACCCAGCCGCCCGCCACGCAGCCCACCGCGCTGACGACGCCGTTGAGCACGCCGGTGACCAGCGCGACGGTGTTCGCGCCCGCCTGCCAATCCGGCGCCACCGCGGACCACAAGTTGTTCATCCCGCCCGCGCCGATGGGCGAAGAGACCAGGACAATCGTGAACAGCGGAATCGCCGCGCGCACCAGCGCGAGCAGGTCGCGCCACATCGCGAGCAGCCGCGCGCGCAAACTTTCGGTCGCGGCAATCGGCGCGACATCGGAGACCAAAACCAGCGCCGCAGCCGACGCCAGCATCGCCGCCGCCATCACTCCGGCGGCCACGGCATTCGAGAACTCGCTGGCCAACCAGACGCCCGCGCCGCCGCCGAGGCCGGTGCCGCCGAGGTTGCCGGCCTGATACCAGCCGGACGCACGGCCCTTCGCTTCTTCCGCCACCACACGTGCCATCAGGCCGCCGAGCGGCAGCACGATGAGCGTGCCCGCGACTTGCGAGAGGAAAACCACGGCGCTCAGGAGGCTGACGGATTCCTGCCGCAACGGCATGACCCCAAGCAGGGCCAATGTGGCGGCGGACGCCACGAGACCGATGAGATACCAGCGTCGCGCGGTGAGCGTCAGGTCGGCCACCGGTCCCCAAAGGAAGCGCCAGAGATTCGCGGAAACCCCGACGGCCACCACCGCCGCCGCCGTCGCCACCGGGAAGCCCGCCTGGGCCGTCAGGACAAACGGCAGCGTGATGGAAGTAAACCCGCTGCTGATGCCGGAAGGCAACACTAGGAAAAAGAAGGCCCAAGGCGCCGTGAAGGCTGCCGGGGCAGCGGGCGTCGGCGTCGGCGTGGTTCCTTCGCGCACGGCCGTATTTCTGCTGGGTCGGGGGCGAAGAGCAAAGGAAAAACGCTTTCCGCGGAAAGCGTTTGTTGAAGCGCCGCTCATTGGAAGCGGCGATGCACGCGCCCTCACTCTCCGTCTCCGTTCACGTGCCTGCCTGCACGTAGAGCATTCCTCGTTTGAATCAGCCCCGGCAGGGGCGACAGAGCCCTAGCC
>CAXTRS010000430.1:0-4051 GCA_964246635.1 uncultured Chthoniobacterales bacterium
CGGGCGGTACTTGGAGGGTGGTTGGATAACCGGGGGGGTGTTTTCACGGCCGCACCCTGACGGCCGCCGGCGGCGGCGTCGAGCCAAAAAGGGAACACCGCGTGGCCTTTACTCGTCGTATTCGCTGGAGCCGAGCACCCAGATGAAGGACTGGATGTCGATCAGGTCGCGCGGCGCGAGGTCGGCGAGGTCGCTCTTCAACAGGCGCGCGAAGGCGAGCAGGCTGACGTAGGTTTCCCAGTTCGGCTGGGAACGGTATGGGAAACCGAAGCCATACGCGGCCGCCGCGGTGCGCGTGACCATCGGCTTGAGGAAGATGTCTTTTTTCGGTTGCGCGAGGAAGCCGAAGACGGTCTGCAGCGGCCAGGTCAACACGCGCGTCTGGCGGCGCGGCAGGCGGCTGAGCGTCTCGGTGAATCCCTCGAAACGCGCTTGCTGATTGCCTTCGCCGTAGGCCAGCGCGAAGAGGCCCTCGGCGAAATCGCGCGCCCCGGCCGCGGGTCGCACGGCGTCGCGAAGTGCCATTTTTTCGAAGGAGAAAAGCAGGTTGGTCGCGGATTCCAGCCGCACCGCGCGGGCGGCGATTTCGGCGTGGCGGCCTTCGCGCAGGAGTCCCTCAAAGACGGATCGGCCGAGCGTTTCGCGCCAGCGTTCGTGCGCGTTCCATTTGTAGTCGCGCTCCCACGCCGCATACTTCGGGTCGGCGAAGCCTTTGGGAAAGAAACGCAGGAATTTCTGGCGGCACTTGCGGGCTTGAACGTTCATACCAAGGCACTGCTTTCGCCGGCTGAATCGTGCGCGTGCTTCGCGCAGCGTCTGTCTGCTCTGACTTTCTGGGGAGCGCAGGCGTCCCGCCTGTTGGTTTGGGCATCCCGCCCAAATCCCTTCATCTATCCTGAGATGAGGAAGTGCCGGGCGGGACGCCCGCCACAACACCCGAGACGGGTGTGCTCCCCAGACCAAAAGCCGCACGGAGAGCGTTACCCGCGATCGACGGCGGCGAGGCGCGCTTCCATGTCGGCGGCTTGCAGGGCGGCGATGGTCTCGGCGAGATCGCCTTCCATGAAGCGGTCGAGGTTGTAGAGCGTCAGGCCGATGCGGTGATCGGTGATGCGGTTTTGCGCGTAGTTATAGGTGCGGATTTTTTCTTCGCGCCCGCCGCTGCCGATCTGGCCTTTGCGTTGCGCGGAATACTTTGCGTCTTCTTCCGCTTGTTTCCGCTCCAGCAGGCGCGCGCGCAGGATGCTGATGGCTTTTTCCTTGTTCTTGATCTGGCTGCGGCCGTCCTGACAGCGCACGATCGTGCCGGTCGGGATGTGCATGACTTGCACGGCGGAGTCGGTCGTGTTCACGCCCTGCCCGCCGGGGCCGCCGGCGCGCGAGACTTCGATGCGCAAATCCTCAGGCTTGAGCTCGAGCTCGACTTCCTCCGCTTCGGGCAGGACGGCGACGGTCGCGGTGGAAGTATGGATGCGCCCCTGCGCCTCGGTCGCCGGCACGCGCTGGACGCGATGGACGCCGCTCTCGTAGCGGAGCTGGCGGAAGACCGATTCGCCCGTGACTTTGAAGACGACTTCCTTGAAGCCGCCGAGTTCGGAAGAGCTGGAATCCAGCGGCTCGATCTTCAATCCCGCCGCCTCGGCGTAGCGCGAATACATGCGGTGCAAATCGGCCGCAAACAGCGCCGCCTCGCTGCCGCCGGTGCCGGCGCGGATTTCGACGATGGCGTCGCGGTCTTCGTTTTCGTCGGGCGGCAGGAGCGAGAGCTGCACGTCGCGTTCGAGCGCGGCGATGCGTTCCTCCAGAGCCGGCAATTCTTCCGCCGCCAGCGCGGCCAGCTCGGCATCGTCGGGCGACGCGGATTTCGCCAGCTCGGCGTTGGCTTCCCGAGCCCCGCGCGCTTTTCCCACCTCCCCCCACGGCGCGCCGAGCGCCTTGAGCGCGGCGTGCTCGCGCAACGCCCGCCGCGCCCGCGCGGGCTGCTCGAAAAACGCCGGGGCGGCGATCTCGGCGTCAAGCTCCTGCAAGCGACCGAGTTTTTTTTCGACGATGGGGCGAAGGTTCATGAAGGAAATGCGGAGTGCGGAGTGCGGAGCGCGGAATAATAGAAAAACAAAAACGGTGAAGGCGCGCACGAGGCGGCGGCCTTCACCGTTTGACGTTGAACGAAACTGGAGGCGCTAAGCCTTCTTGCCGGTGCGCGCGGTCTGCGTGCTGCCGTAACGGCGGGCAAATTTTTCAATGCGCCCGGCGGTATCGACGAACTTCTGCTGGCCGGTGAAAAACGGATGGCAATTCGCGCAGATGCCGACCTTGAGGTCGCGTTTAGTCGAACGGGTGTGATACGTCGCGCCGCAAGCGCAGGAAATCGTGGTGGCCTGATAGTCGGGATGGATGTCGGCTTTCATCGTCTTGGTTGGGAAAAAGGGACGCCAACGTAGCGGGTCACACGCACGGACGCAAGCGCCGCCGCCCGCAAAAAACTTCGCCCCCGGCCCCCCGGCGCACCCGCTTGCCAAAGCGCCTTCGGCTCGTTACTGTGCCTCCCTTTTCCGCGCTCGAGAAGGTCAGCCATTCAGCAGCGCCGGCGTAGCTCAGTGGTAGAGCAACGGTTTCGTAACTCAAAGATGGGTCTTTTTACTGTTTTGCACAGTTTTGCAAATTTTCAGTAATTTCGGCAAATCAGCTACTTCCAGAGAATTTCGGTTTGCACAGTTTTGCATCATTTTTCACGAAAAGTTGGCTCGACCGTAGAAAAATGACCGTAGAAAACCGTAGAAAAATTTTTCGATTTTTTCCAAAAAATCGTATTTCTCCCGCCCACTTAATGAGCGGCTCGGCGATGATCTCGCCCTGAGTGAGGCCGGTATTCCTGCGATCCGACGCTCGGTGAGGCGCGAAGGAACGCTGTCGCAGCCTTAATATTTTCGCCCTTACGCCGTGGTACGTCGCCCGTCCTCTCTGCGTGTCGATCCGCTTCCCGTGCCCCAAATCAAGGGGGTATACCAACAATTTGGACGGCGAAAGCGGGGCTATCATCTCTTGCCAATGAAATGCGACGCCTGTCAGAAGGGCGCATGATAACGACACTGAACGAGGCAACGGAACTTTTTCTGAATTATTGCCGATATCGGCGCAAGCTTAGTGAGCATACCCTCAAGGCCTATCAACTCGATCTCCTTGCCTTAAGAAGGTTTATTGCACGTTGCCTTCCGTCTGACGCTCTAGCTGGCATCGACCGAGCGTGCATCAATAAATACCTCAGCAGCCTTGATCAATGCAAGGCTCGAACGGTCCGTCGAAAGCTTGCATCCATCAAATCCTTGTTCGCATTTCTCGCGCGCGAGGGACTTTGGCAAGATAATCCCACGGGGCAGCTCCGTTTGGATGTTCGCATAGGGCGAAATCTGCCTCGTACCGTAAGCTTACCCGTTTTGCGGGCCTTCTTCGATCATCTCTACACGCATGGATGTCACCTCAAGGGACGTGGGAAGCTGAACACACAGCGAATCGTCCAAGAGATCGCGCTATTCGAGTTAATGTTCTCCTCAGGTATGCGAGTGTCGGAACTTTCCCGCTTGCAGATCCAATCCCTCGATCTGGATAGAGGCGTTGTCCTCGTATCGGGTAAGGGAAGTAAAGAACGCTTAATCTCGATTTGTGGGGAGGAGGTACAAACAGCGCTGTTCCATCACCAGCAATTACGAAGACAGTCCGCTGATGCAGGCAGCTTACTGTTTGTGAACCGAGCCGGAAGGCGGCTCTCCGAACAATCAATCCGCTTCGCTCTACGAAAATATACGCGAGCTGCGGGTCTTGAGAAAATCACACCTCATGTGTTTCGGCATACGGTTGCCACCATGCTCTTAGAGCAAGGGGTCGACCTGAGATTTATTCAAGTCTTTCTGGGTCACAGTTCAATCACAACCACAACGATTTACGCTCATGTCACGGAGAAATCGCAACGTGAAGTTCTTCAAATGCGGCATCCCCGGCGACTGCTCGGCTCATGGCGGCTAGAAATTGCAGGATAACTGAAGATTATCCGCCA
>CAXTRS010000431.1:0-4047 GCA_964246635.1 uncultured Chthoniobacterales bacterium
TGCTCGATGTGCGCGCGACGGGCGCGGGATTCGCCAACGTCGCGCTCGGCGCGCTGTCCGAATTGGCGCCGGACCTTTTCCTTTTTCTGCAAACCCCGCGCCTGCCCGACGCCGCCGCGCTGAACGCGCAGATCGACCGGCTCGAGAGCGCGCTCGAATTTTCCGACGCTCGCCACGAGTTGCGTCCGCGCGTCGCCGGCCTGGTGGTGACGCACGACGAAAACGCTGCCGCCGATGCAGGTGAACTCGCCGACGCGCGCGCCCGTTTGCAGGCGGCGCTGACGAGTCGTCCCAAACTGCGTGAGCGCCTGGTGCCGACGCAGGCGGTGGCGACGTTCATGCGCTTCCGGCTCGACGGCACGTTCGATCCCGAGAGCGACCGGCGGCGCGGCATTCATGCGCTCGTGGACACGCTCTGCGCCGAGCTGCCCGACGAGGCGAAGCTCGAAATGGCGCGGCTGTCCGGCGCGCGCGAGGCGCAGGCGAAGATCGCCGCCACGCTCACGAAATCGATCGCCGCGGCCAGCGGCGCGCTCGGCATTCAGCCGATCCCGCTGGCGGACATGCCGTTTCTGCTGGCGTTCCAAACGATGCTGGTCAGCGGCATCATTTACATCAGCGGCGAGGAGTTGAACGCGAAGCTCGCCGGCCGGTTTCTCACCGCGCTCGGCATGAACGTCGGTGTCGGCATGGCGTTGCGCGAAGGGGCGCGCGCGGCGGCGAAATTCCTGCCCGGCTGGGGCAACGCGGTGAGCGGGCTCGTCGCTGCCGGCGGCACGTATGCGATCGGTCGCGCGGCGACGGCGCATTTTATCGAAGGCGTGTCGCTGCCAGACACCAAGGTGCTTTTCAAAAAGGCCAACCGGCCGGATCGCAGCGTGTTTCACCTCATCGAGCGCCGGCGCCAAAAGCGGCTGGAAAAAGAGGCGGCGAAACGCTGACGGAATTGCGCCGACGTGAAGCTGTCCGCCATCCGCGAAAGGCTGATCCAATTGCGGGTGGCTCCGTCGAAAAGTCTCGGGCAAAATTTTCTGCACGACCAGAATCTCGCGCGCTGGCTCGTCGCGCAGATCGACCCGCAGCCGGGCGAGCATATCGTCGAGATCGGGCCGGGACTTGGCGCGCTCACCGGGCACGTCCTAGCTACGGGCGCGACGGCGATGGTGATCGAAAAAGATGGCCGGCTCGTGGCGCATTTGCGCGAGCGTTTCGCAGACGAAATCCGCGCCGGCCGCTTCGAGGTCGTGCATGGCGACGCGGCGGATTTCGACGTGCGCACGCTCTGGCCGCGCGGGCCGGTGAAAGTGCTCGGCAACCTGCCGTATTACATCACCACGCCGCTGTTGTTCCACTTCACCGCGCCGGCGTCGCCGACGGCGTCAGCGCTGTTCGTCATGCAACGCGAGCTGGCCGAGCGGCTCGCGGCGGGGCCGGCGCAAGCGAAGGACTACGGCATACTCTCGCTCGTCGTGCAGCGGCGCTGGCGGGTGAAGTATTTGCGCACATTGCCGGCCGGTGTTTTCACGCCGGCACCGAAGGTGGAAAGCGGCGCGGTGTTGCTGACGCCGCGCGCGCCGGGCGAATTGCCGCCGTGCGATGGGGCGACGTTCGAGCGCCTGGTGCGGCGCGGTTTTTCGCAGCGGCGGAAGCAGATCGGGAAATTGCTCGCGGCGGAATTGGCGACGGCTGTAGCGGCGGTCTGTGACCGCCCATCGGCTGGCGACGATGAACCTTCCCAGGCAGTTCAAGCAAGGGGCGGTCACAGACCGTCGCTACAGTGGGCGGAAATCTGCGCGCAGCTCGGCGTGTCGGAAACGGCCCGGGCGGAGGAGTTGAGCCTGGAACAATGGATCGCGCTGGCGAACCTCGTCCGGCCCGTGGTGCCGGGCGCGGCACAGGACGGGGTGGGGGAACGGTTCGACGTGGTGGACGAAGCGAACCGCGTCGTCGGCGCGGCGTCGCGCGCCGAGGTCCACGCGCGCAACTTGCGACATCGGGCAATGCACCTGTTCGTCTTCAACGCGGCGGGCGAATTGTTCCTGCAAAAACGCTCGCCGTGGAAGGACTCACATCCGGGCAAGTGGGATTCCAGCGCGTCCGGTCATCTCGATGCTGACGAGAGCTACGAAGCGGCGGCGCAACGCGAGTTGCGTGAAGAGCTCGGACTCGACGACCGCACGGCGGAAGGCGCGGAGCTGTGCGTGCTCGGCGACCTCGGCGCCGCGCGGCCGGAGACGAATTGGGAATTCATCCGGTTGTTTTCCGCGTGCGCGGAAGGCCCGTTCCGCTGGCCGCCGGAGGAGATCGAGTGGGGCGGATTTTTTTCGGTCGAAGTGATCCAGTCGTGGATCGTCGCGCGCCCGCACGATTTCGCGCCGGGCTTTTTGGAATGCTGGGCGTTGTGGTGGACACTGCAGCCTCACTCCTGATACCGGTGTGGGTGCCATTGGAACCAGCTCCGGCAGGGGCGACAGAAAGTAGCCCATGGCGTCAGCCGTGGGAACAGATGCAAATAAGTCCAAGCCCCGGCAGGGCGTAAGAACTGTCGCGTGGATCAGCGCGCAGGCAACGCCCTCCTTCTTACGCCCCTGCCGGGGCTTGTCTTCTTCTCTAACCAAAACCCACCACTCACGCCGTGGGCTGTTTTCTTACGCCCCTGCCGGGGCTAACCGAGATGAGCAAGGCTCTAAAAACTGCTGATCGCATGGCTCCCGCCGCGCGTCGGCTGGAGCGCGCTGAGGGTGATCTCTTGCCGCAACAGGAGCGACTCGGCGACGCCCTGGACGACGCGCATATACGCGACGCCGTCCTCGAAGCTCGGCCGCGGCTGCACGCCGCCGTGGCTGCGCACCGCGGCGATGAAATCTTCCTCCACCCGCCAGGGCACGGCGAGGTCTTCGGTGATCGGCAGGAGGTCGAGCTCCTGCACGCCGCGCGCGCCGTGATAAATCGCGTCCTTCGCGATGTCGTAAATCAACACGCCTTCGCGGCCGTAAAGTTCGATGCGGTCGCCGGGCGCATTTGCGGCGACGCCACTGAATGTCAGCACGCCCTCGGCGCCGTTTTCCCAGGCGCAAAGCACGTGGAGAAAATCGGGGACGTGGATCGTGTAGCCGTTGCGCTCGGAATGCACGACCCGGCCGTGGGCAACCAGCGATTTGATCGGCCCGAGCCAGCGCTGGAGCACTTCGGCGTAGATGCCGAGCGTGAGCACGTTGTAGCCGCTCAGCTCGTCGCGCTGCCGCCAGTGCGCGGGAGCGTGCGGGTCGAGGAAATCGCTCTTCAAACTCCGCAGCCGCACCTGGTGAATCGGGCCGATGAGTTCTTCGGCCAGCGCCTTGCGCATGGCGAGGTCGCCGCGCATGCCGTGGGGCGGCGGGCAGAGCATGGTGACGAGTTGCGGGTGGCGCTTGGCGGCGGCGAGCATTTCCTCGGCTTCTTCGAGGTTCATCGCCATGCGCGCCTGACAGAAAACGTGCTTGCCGGCCTCGAGCGCGGAGACCGCGACCGTGGCGTGCAAATACGGCGGCGTGCCGATCCAGATGATGTCGAGGTCTTCGAGCGAAATGAGGTCGGCCCAATTGCGCATCGGCGTGGCGTGCGGCAGGTGCTCGGCGCAAAATTGCTCCGCGCTCTCGTAGGTCGAGTTGCAAACCGCCAGCACTTCCACGCCTTCGATCCGGCTCAGGCCGGGCAGGTGCCGCTGACGCACGATGCCGCCGGCGCCGACGATGCCGATGCGCAACGGCTTGACCGCGTGGCCGGATGAAGAAGCAGTGGAACGGGACGATTGGGCGACGGGCATAGGAGAAAAACGGGAGCGGGAGATTGGGGCGAAGCTAAAGGGCTGGCGGGTCAAGGCAAACCCGGAATTCGCGAACCTGCGGGTCGGCTTGACCGTGCGGCTGCCGATGGGGAAAATTCACCTTGACCCGCCCGCCTTTGACACGCACTTTGCCGGCCCGCTCAACCGGACGTTGCGCGGTGTTTCTTTTTTCCTTCATTCCCAATCGTTTTTCGCCATGTCGAATGTTTGCTCCATCACCG
>CAXTRS010000432.1:0-4047 GCA_964246635.1 uncultured Chthoniobacterales bacterium
CTCCCCAATCCTCAAACGCAGCCTGACCCACTACCGGACGAGGCGGCTCTGGAATTCTGGGCAGGGACGCACCTCCGGGGCGTCCGTGACTTTTACCCTGCGCGCTCGGCGCTCATCGCCAGCGCACCAGAAATTCTACGGACGCCGCGGAGGCGCGTTCCTGCCTGACTACTCCATCCGCCGCAACGTCGGCAGCCCGTAGGTGCGCTGAATCTTCGCGTCTTCTTCGACGAGGCGCGCGGCATCGAGATAAACTTCGCGCGGAAAATCCTCCAGCTGGATTTTGTGAAACCCACTGGCGGGCGCCTCCTCAAGCGCTTTTGCCAAATCGTCCAAGCTGCCCAGCGGCCGGCCGTTAACCGCTTTCACGATGGCGTAATTCAGGTCTTCGTAACCGATGTTGCTCGCCGTCGGCAGCACGTTGCTGAGGATCACCACGCGTTTGCGGCCGTCTTTCACGAGCGCGCTCTGGTAACGATCCAGATAGACGAGCCGCTGCGGCGCCTGCTTCTGCCAATCGCCGCCCCATTCCTTCAAGTATTGCCGCGACAATTCCTGGAAAATCATGCCGTCGGCGATGAGATACCGCGGCCCGCGATCCAGCACATACGGCGGGCTGACAAAATCTTGCGGCGACTTGCGCGCCAGCGTGAGCTCGACCGCTTGCGCCTGCCCGTCGCGGATGAATTTGACCGGCACGCGCTCACCCACAAATCCTTTGGTAAAAAGGTGCGAAACATTGATGCGCCCATACAATGGCTCCGCATAATTGCCGTCCTGATCGACCGGCTGCCCGGCGACTTCGACGAGCACATCGCCGCCGCGCACACCCGCGGCGTCCGCCGGGCCGCCCTTGGCGACATCGGTGACATACACGCCGTCGTTGCTGCCGGCCGGCAGCTTGGCATAACGGCGCAACTGCGGATCGCGCATCGGCGCGAAATCCAGCCCGGCTTTGGGGAAACCGGCATACTGCCCCTCGCCTTGCGAATCGAAATCCCGCAGGAAGTGCGCGATCACCGCGCCGGGCACGAGGTCGAGCGTCTGGCTGCGCGGATCATAACGCATCAGGATGCCGACCAATTTGCCGCTCTTATCGATGGCCGGCGCCGTGAACGAACCCTCGCGAAACTGCAACGGCACACTCATGCGAAAAAGCAGGAAGCGGTGCCCTTCGAGCTGATAACGGCCGACCTCGATCGTCGTGATCGGCCCCGGCGTCGAGACCAGCGCGTCGTTGCTCTCGAGCTGTAGGACGTTGAGCCGATCCCCGACGACCGATTCCGTGCCGACCTCCAGGCCTTTCAGCCCCGCAAAAAACTTCTCCCCCTCCGCAGGGTCGGCCGGCGCGAGCAGCGCGAGGTTGGACTCGTAATCGACACAGAGCACCTTCGCCGAAACCTTCTCGCCGCTCTCCGCCTTTTCGAGCTCGATGGCGTTGTGATTCGCCACCAGTTCCGCCGTCACCAGCACCCGTCCACCGCCCAGCACTGCGCCAAGCCCGTGACGCTCAAACGGATTGCGCTTCGACCAAGGCCGAAAGAAATCATAGGCCTGATTCGCAGAGTTCACGCGCACCACGCTCAGCTCCGCGCGCTTCGCCGGCTGGACCGCCGTGGTCGTGGCTGGCGCCGCGCACAGGGACGCCGCGGCGCTAAGCACGAGGCCGAAAAATGACGCACTAAAAAACAAACGCTTATTCATAATTTCTCGCTGCCAGCAATGCCTCTCGAAGAGTCCGCCAATTCATCTGTTCGGGCACGGCTTCATTTCGGTTCTGATAATACCCATCCATGTCCGCGATCCAGCCCGACAGCGCTTCGAGATAAGTGTCGAGCTGATTGTTCGACCAGTGCCCTGGATTTGACTGCAATTCACGGATCAATTCGTCCAGAAACGCGAGGAATGTTTCCCGCGATGCCTCGCCACTGGTCGAAGGAACCGGGGTCGCTGCACCGATGGGAAGGGACGCCGCTTTCATGGGAATTCTCCTCTCACGCGCACGCTAATGCCGCCGTTGCGCGTAGTAAACTTCCACTGCTCGCCGCGCTCTTCTTCCGGGCTCGCCCAGCGATAGGGAACCGGCCTCCCGGCGCGCCGGTAAACTTCCAATCGCCGGTTATCGAGCGTGAAAAGCAAATCCCCTCGCGTAACCAGCCGGATCGGCGGCAATCGCTCGCCGTCCACCCGCCCGGCGCGTAACGCAGCGACGAGTTCATCCAGGGTGGTGCCATCAGAAAAGCGGAAGCGAATGCTGGCCTGTGAAAAATTGACGGCGAACGGATCAATCGTGGGCACACGATTTCGGTCTCACCGTTCCGCCGGCACCGACACCGTGCTGGCCGTGGCGGCGCTCGGCTCGCTCTTCGCCAGCGGCAGGTCGCTATCGATCGGCGACGCGCCGAGGTTTTGCTCCAGCGTCACGTTGTAGGCGCGCTTGATGCGCTCCCGCGCCGCTTCGACGGCCTTGCGCTCCAGCACGATCGGCCGCCCTTCGTTGATCAGCTTGATGACGTAATAATCCCGCGGCTCCGCGAACGACGCCGCGAGGTCTTCGAGCCGGCGGATCGGCTTGTCGTTGATCTTATCGACGATGCCGTTGCGGAAGCCTTCGAGATACGCGTTGACCGGGTCTTTCAACACCGCGCCGAGCACAATGACCTCGGGGTGATCGATGAAAATCTCGCGCGACACAAACGAGTCGTAGAAATAACGCACCTGCAGATCGCCGATGCCGAACGCTTCGAGAAAATCGCGGCTCAGCGGCTCGAACAGCAGCCCGCCAAACAGCACGAAACGCGGCCGCACGTCGTGCGTATTCGCCTGGATCAGGAACGGCCAGCACGGCTTGAGTTTCGCCGTCACCTGCATCGGCTTTTTGTCGCGCAGAATGTCCATCTTCACCACGTCGCCCTTGAACTTGCGCTCGACGACTTCCTCCATCTCGATGCGTTCGCCGCCGATCTCGATGAACCCGTCGCTGGCCACCGGCAACCCGTCGATCGCGAGCAGCACGTCGCCGACTTTCAACGCGCCGTCGCTCGAGCCGCCCGTCACCACGCTGCCGATCATCACGCCGTGGTCCGTGTGTTCCGGTCCGAGCCCCAGCGCCGCGCGGGCCGCGGGATTAAGCAGCTTTTGCTTCGTGATCGCCAGATCGACGTATTTGTCATATTTCCCGTCCGCAATGTCTCTTAGGAAGTGCTGAATCACCGGCGTGGCGATCATGTAAGCGGTGTTCTGCGCCACGTCGCCGCTGTAGCCTTGGAACGCGACGCCGACGACCTTGCCGTCCTGCATCACCGGCCCGCCGGAGTTGCCTGGATTGATCGGCGCCGAAATCTGGATCGCGAGGTGCGAGTCCACCGCCGAGTGCGAATAGGGCTGAAAATCGACGCGCGACACGACGCCCTGCGTCACGCTCATCCGCTCGCCGCCGATCGGGTAGCCATACGCGGAGACCGTCGATTCAAGCTGCGGCAACCCGCCGAAGTGCATCGGCTTCAGGCCCTGATAAAACGCCGGGTCCGCCACCGTCAGCACCGCCAAGTCGCAGTCGTGCCCGACGTGCTGCACCGTCGCCTGATACTTCTTCGGATCCCCTTCCCGCTCGACGGAAATAAACCGCGAGTTCGAGATGACGTGCGCATTAGTCATGATGCGGCTGCCTTCGATGACAAACCCCGCGCCGACTCCGCGCTGAATGTTGCCGGGGTTCCACGGCACCTTGTAGTCCGGCTCCTGCGCGGTGGTGGTGATGCGCACCAAGCTCTTGCGGATGTCTGCGATCTCAATCCGCGCCGCCGAAACGGCGACCGGCAGCGAGACGAGTAAAGACGAAGTCACCGTCAGCGCGGCGACGAGAAACGGGCGAAGTCGAAGCATGGCGAGCAGCTCTTGAAAACGAACCCGGGACCATTGCCGAGACCGGCGGCGCTGTCTAATTGAAATGACGAATGAAGGCCGGCGAGTGACGAGTGGCGCGCTCCCCCTCTTTGTCATCCTGAGCGGAGCGAGGCAGGAGCGCAGTCGAAGGACCTCTCCCTG
>CAXTRS010000433.1:0-4027 GCA_964246635.1 uncultured Chthoniobacterales bacterium
CCCTCGAAGTCGAGGTCGCTGGCGATGGTGATCGAGCGGCTCGGCGTGGTGCCGTCGGCGTTGTCCGGCGGCTTGATGCCGTTGAGCAGCAGCCGGCCGGGCAGCGTGGAATCGTTGACGATGCCGTGGCCCAGGAGGTTGACGTTGCCGGTGACGTAGAAGATGGCGTTGACCCCGTCGGCGATCTGGATGGAGTTGGTGCCGAGCGTGTTGATGTTGCCTTCGACGAGCACCTTCACGTAGGCAGGCTTGTCGGTCTTGCTGTCGGGCGCGACGATGGAGACGGAACGGGTGCCGGCGATGAGGTCGATGCCGTTGAGCCGGATGCGGGCGGGCGCGCTGGGGCTGCTGCTGGCGGTGTATTGGATGTTGCCGTCGGCAGTGATGACGCCGCCGTCGGCCGCGAGGTCGGCCGCCTTGGTGGCGGCGTTCAGGGTGTAGGGGTTCTTGGATGTCCAGGCGGAGCCGGTGAGCGCATCGACGGGGGTGAGTTCCTGGTAGAAATCGGCCCGCTGCTGGCCGACGACGTTTTCGCCCTGGTCCACGCTGCCGTCGTTGGTCATGGCGTCGCCCTGCACGTTGGCGCCGTTGGCGTTGATGAGCACGCCGTTGGTGGCGAGGTTGCCCATCCAGCCGACGTTTTTGCCGACGTTGGGGTTGGCCAGCCCGTTGGGCAGCAGGGCGCTGCCGGGGGCGGTGAAGCTCTCGGTGTTGCCGCTGGCCGGCGGGGTGGCGATGGCGGCGCTGTAGTGGCCCCGGGTGGAGTCGTAGCTGTCGATGAGCACGTCCTGGTTGCCGAGGTCGATGGTCTTCTCGGCCATCAGGGCGTTGCGGAAGTTGGCCAGCGGCTTGGCGACGACTTCGACCAGCCGGCTGACGTTGGGGCCGGTCTTGGAGGTGACGGCCAGGCCGGTGCGCCAGTCGGTGAAGAAGGAGAACTTGCGCAGCCGGTTGTCGCGCGCGTTTATTTCGTTTTAGTTGGGCTGGGGGTGTGGGGGGGGGTGTTTTGGCGGGGGCGCCGGGCCGCTGACGCCGGCGTAGCCGAGGGCGCGGATGCGATACCAATAGCGAATGGTGCCGTCGGCGGGCACGCCGTCTTTGCGCTCGTTGATGAAGGGATCGACGGTGGCGGGCGGCGGCTGGGCGAAGGAGGTGTTGGGCGTGGGCGGGGCGTCGGCGCCGGGCACGTCGATGAACACGCGGGTGCCGAGCAGCGAGTTGCCTTCGCCGCCGTGCAGCGGCTTGAGCAGGAGCGGCGACTGCGGGTCGTTGGAGGGGAATACGCGGCCCTTGTCGGCGTAGGTCTGCCCTTTGCCGTCGATCTTGCTCCAATTGGCAAAGGCCGTGCCGTTGGGGTCGGTGACCTGTTTGCGCAGTTCGTTCATGGCGAGGTCCACGCCGGCCTCGGCGCCGATGAGCGCTTCCTGCCAGCTCGCGCTCTGGTAAGTCGAGTGGTAGCGCGCGGTGGCGGAGACCAGCAGCCCGCCGGCGATCACGGAGAGCACGCTGACGACCAGCAGCACCACGATGAGCGTGCTGCCTCGCTGGGCGGCGGCGCGGCGGCGGGACGCGGTGGGGTTAATGATAGGAGTCATTGTTGCGCAGGAAGGTCACGTTGTGCAGCGTGATGAGGTTGGTGTCCGGCGTGCCGGGGGTTTGAAACATGGGATGGAACGTGGCGGTGATGCGCGCCAGCAGCGGCTTGGACGGATTGTCCAGGGTGATCGAGGGAAACGTGGCGACGTTGGAGGCCACGGGCTGCTGGCCGGGCGCGACCCCGGTGATGGGCTGGCCGGCGAGCGCTTCCTCGCGGGTGACGATGCCCGTGGCGAGGTTGAAGTGGTAATAGACGCGCGGCGGGGTGACGGTGTTGCCGTAGATGGCGCGCGAATGGTCGTCGGGCACCTTGGGCGTGTTGGGCAGCGGATAGACGTGCTTCAGGTCGCTGGCGTTGTAGTAGTAGTAGTCGGGCAGCTCGAGGGTCATGCCGTTGCCGTCGAGGTCGAAGAGGACTTTTTTCGCCCGGCGCAAGTCCATGGAGAGGTAATCGACCAGGCGCATCTGGTCGGTGAGGCTGGTGGCGTATTGCTCGGTGGCGGTGTAGCTCTTTTGCAGGTTGACCACGGCGGACAGCGCGGCGGCAAAGACCACGGCGCCCAGGCCGCCGGCGACCATCAACTCGGCGATGGTAAAGCCGGCGGCGGCGGCGCGGAGCCGTCCCGGGCGGCGCTGGGGCTTTGGCGGGCGTGGGGCAGCGTTCATCGCGTTCTTTATTTGCTGATGCCCCATTTGGAGATCACGGTCGTCGCGCTGCGGGTGCGCTGCCGGCCCCAGCCCGTCCAGGTGGCGGTGATGTTGACCTGCACCATCTCGCGGGTGGTCAGCGTGCTGGCGGCGGCGTCGAGGTAAGCAGTGGCGACCTTGTTTTCCCGCTTGATGATGTAGCCGCCGGCCGGCGGGGTCGGCGTGGCGGCGGTGGTCGTCAGGTTCGTTATGCTCGGGTTGGAGGAGACAAAGACCGCCGGGTCCACGGGCGCCACGGTGAGGAATTCCACCAGACCGGGCAGCAGCGCGCCGGTGTCGATGGCGGCGTCGGTCGGCTGCGCCATCATGCCGTTGCGGATCGTGTCGGGGTTGCAAAGCTGCAGCCAGTTGGTGAGCCGCACCTGTTCGATGCGGGTCTGGAGTTCCTGGCTGGCGCTGGCGGTCTCGGTCGCCGAGTGCAGCAGGCGCACGGCCAGGGAATTCAGCGCGAAGAGCGACGACAAAAACACGATGAGCAACGCGCCGGCGATCGCGGTCTCCAAGACCGTGAACCCGCCGTTGCGCGCCCGCCGGCCACGGCCTGCCGCGGCGGGTCGGAGCGGTGGGATGCTGGAATCGCTGGCGTGAGAAAACATGAGAATAACGGCGGGGAACCGGCAGACTGCGACCCGCCGGATCGGGGTAATCCCAAGCCAGCAGGCCGCAGTTGAGTCAGAGGATTGGATTAGCAATTGCCGCACCTTCACCGCGTGTGGTGCGCTTGGTCTCTGGAAACAAGCTCCTTTTATTCAGTGATTTAGTTCGTATTACGTTGCCGTCCAGAAGCAGCATCCGCTCCCAGGCTTCAGAAGCTTTCAGAAGCCGTCTCTCTCATATTTGAGAGGTTCTCAGGGGAATATCGTTTGTTTTCAGTTGTGAGGATGTAACGATCCGATGTTATGGTCTTGCCTGTGCCTGCGTCTGTCTCTTCCGCGCGCGCTGAACGGCAACTCCTGGGAGCCTCTGGCTCCTCGTCCCCGCTGCGGTTGCTGCGCGAGCACCACGCCCGCTTGCGGGAATGCCGACGCTGCCCGCGCATGCGCCCGCCTCCGGTGCCAGGCAACGGTGACGGGCCGATGAGCCGCGGCAGCCGGGTGTTGCTCGTCGGCCAGGCGCCGGGAGTGCGGGAGCCAGTCGTGGGCCGGCCGTTTGCGCACACCGCGGGGCGCACGCTCTTCGGCTGGTTTCACCGCGCGCTCGGCTGGTCTGAGGAGGAGACCCGGGCGCGGTTTCATTTCGCCGCGGTCTGCCGCTGCTTTCCCGGCAAGGCGGCGTCGGGCGGCGGCGACCGGGTGCCGGACGCCACGGAGATCACGAACTGCGCGCCGTGGCTGACCGGCGAGATCGCGCTCATCCAGCCGGCGCTGGTGTTGCCCGTGGGCCGGCTGGCGATTGCGCAATTCGTGCCCGAGGCTGAGAAGCGCAAGCTCGACGCGCTCGTCGGCGGCGCGATTCCCGGCGCGAGTCACCGCGCCTTGCCCGGCGTCGTGTTCGACGTGCTGCCGCTGCCGCATCCCTCCGGCGCCTCGACCTGGCACCGCATGGAACCGGGCCGCACGCTGCTCGAACGGGCCTTGCGCGCGCTCGCCGTGCACCCGGCCGTGGCTGACGCAGGTGTAGTTGCCGTACCCGCCGTTCCAGCCGGCCTCGATCACCCGTCCGTCGGCCGCCGCGTGGATGGGCGTTCCGGATCCGGCGGCGAAGTCGGTGCCCGCGTGCAGCT
>CAXTRS010000434.1:0-4025 GCA_964246635.1 uncultured Chthoniobacterales bacterium
TCCGGTCGCGGCGCCCAGCCGGCGTCGAGGCTCAGGCGGCCGCCGGCGCAGGGGCCGCAGAAACCCGCCGCGGAACCGCCGCCGCGGAACCCTCCGTGCCTCCGTGGCCTCGGGCGGCGCGCAGGCGGTTGTCGCCGGGAGACGGCGAGGCCGGGTCGGCGGACCGCAGGCCGGCGAAGGCTACGGTGGTTTTGTATTCCTCCAGAAACTCGTCCACGGCGGCTTCGTTGAAATTCTTCTCGATGACGAGGAAGCGGCGCAGCGAACTGTCGCTCGGCAGCTCGGCGCCGTATTTTTCCCAAAGCTCGGCGTGGATGCGCGGGCTGAGCGCGGCGGTCTGCAAGGCGGCGTTGCGCTCGGGCGAGGCGCGGTCTTCGTCGAGGAGCACCGTCAGCGCCAGGCGCGATAATTTCACCTGCCGGCCGTCGCCGACGCCGTCCTCGTCCACGAGGCCGAATTTTTTCAACGCCGCGATACACGAATAGCCCGTGCTGCTCTCGGCCTTGTAGCCCCAGTGCTGCATGGCGAGGCTGACAGCCACGGCGTGCCGGCCCTCTGCGCGCCAGAGCGTGCCGGCTTTCTCGAGCGCGGCGCGCAGGTCGAGATACGGATACGCCGGGCTGCGGGTGCGCGCCTTCTTTCCGACCGCCTGGCTTGGGGTTTTGACATCCGTTTCGCCGGCCATAGTCGGGTGGCTGAAAAATCGTCGCGCGCGCGGCCAGCGGCAATTGACAGTGTTAAATATGGATGGCTAGCCCGAAGGCAGCGCCGTTGGCTTCGTGGACGGCTTCGCTGAGCGTCGGGTGCGCGTGGATCGTGGCCTCGAGTTCTTCATGCGTCGCCTCAAGATTGATGGCGAGACCCAGCTCGGCGATCAATTCCGTCGCCTCGGCGCCAATGAGGTGCGCGCCGAGGATTTCGCCGTGCGGCTCGCCGAGGATGAGCTTCACGAAGCCGTCGCTCTCGCCGACCGCCAGCGCCTTGCCGTTGGCGCTGAAGGGGAACTTGCCGACCTTGTATTTCAGCCCCTTTTCCTTCGCCTGACGCTCGGTCAGCCCGACGCTGGCGACCTGCGGCTGGCAATAGGTGCAGCCGGGGAAGGTCTCGACTTTGCGCGGCTTGTGATCCGAGAACATCCCCTCGACCGCTTGGATCGCCTCCCAGCTCGCCACGTGCGCCAGCCAGGGCGGCCCGATGATGTCGCCGGCGGCAAAAACGCCCGGCGTGCTGGTCTCGTAGCGTTCGTTTGTCTGGATGTAGCCGCGTCCGTCGCGTTTCAGCTCCAATCCCGGCGGCACCACAGGCGCGACGCCGATGGCCACGAGCAACACATCCGCCTCGACGCTGCTCGCCTTCCCGTCCGCGCCCTTGAGCTCGAGCTTCACGCCGGTTTTGTTCACAGAAACTTTCTCCGCCTTCGTGTCCACGAGCACCTTCATGCCCTGCTTGGTGAAGGCCTTCAGCAAAGTCGCGCTCACCTCGTCGTCCTCCACCGGCAGGATGCGCGGCATCATCTCGATTAGCGTCACCTCCGTGCCGAAGGCGTGGTAAAAATACGCAAACTCCACCCCGATCGCCCCCGCGCCGAGGATGGCCAGCCGTTTCGGCTGCTTCGCCAAGACCATCGCCTGCTTGGCGTTGAGAACAGTCTCCCCATTGAACGGCAAGTCCGGCAACGCCCGCGCGACCGTGCCGGTGGCCACGAGGATTTTCTCTCCGGTGAGTGTTTCCTCGCCGCCGCCCTTGGATTTCTTCACCACCACGGTGTGCGCGTCCTTGCACGCGCCCTCGCCGCGCACGTAGGCGATCTTGTTTTTCTTGAACAGGAACTCGATGCCGCCGGCCAGCTTGTCGCTCACCGCCCGGCTGCGCGAGATCACCTTCGACCAGTCGAAGCTCAGGTTGTCGAATTTGAAGCCGAAATCCGCCGCCCGGTGGCTCATCAGGTGATACAACTCCGCGTTGCGCAGGAGCGATTTTGTCGGGATGCAGCCCCAGTTCAGGCAGGTGCCGCCGGCGCGGTCCATCTCCACGCAAGCCACCTTTTTGCCCATTTGCGCCGCGCGAATCGCTCCTACGTAGCCCGCCGGGCCGCCGCCGATGACGATGAGATCGTAAGAGGATGATGCGGAAGAGGAGGGAGACGCCATAGGGGTTTTGGAGTGAGAATCGAGAACCGGACGGTGCGCGGAGGGCAGCGCGGAAGAATTTGCCACAGAACCAAGCATTGCACGCGGTAAAATCGCGCGGTGCCGGCCGTGTTCGAGCGCGCCGCTCCCGCTCGGTGCTTCGACTCCTGCGAACCCCGGCACGGATCGGTTCGAGCTTGCCTAAAGTTGCGCCGGTCTGTTAGACACGTCGGTCATGCAGTTTTCCCTTTCTCGATCCTTCACCCCTTGGGCAATCGCCCTCGCCCTCGTCGCCGTCAGCACCGCGGCTGCTCCCCGCGCCCGCGCCACGGCGCCTTTGGACGATCGCCCGGAATCCGACAAGGATGACAAAGCCGTCGCCAAAGAACTCCTCCACCCCGGCACCCGGGAAAAAGAGCGCCGCTTCTACATGGCTGTCGGCATTGGCACCGACTTCGACACCGGCGCCACCCGCTTCAGCCGCGGAGCGACCGGCCCGGTGTTTCCCGTATCGCAAGTCATCTCTGAGGGCACGATGACCTTCAGCGGCCCGCCGCGTTTCCGCACCCAACACTATTCCGACGTTTACCCTTACCGCTTCGCGACCGCTTTCTACCGGCCGCAAATCGAGCTCGGCTTCGCCCTCAACCGCAACCTGGAAGTTTTCGGCACGTTTGCGCACACCCGTGCCGACTCCCGCCCGCTTACCGTGGGCCAGGCTGCGGAGACCACCGTCACCACCACCTTCAACCCCTTTACCCAAGTCACCGGTCCCACCCGCCAGGTGCCGATCAACGCAGAGTTCGGCGACTACCGCGCCTACGGGGGCGAACTCGGGCTGCGCTGGCTGCTGCCACGCCCGGCGGCCTGGGTAAACGGTTCGCTCGCGCGGCGGCTGCGGCCCTACCTCTCGCTCAGCGGCGGGGCGACCTACGTGGAATCCATCCGCCAGCGCACCTCGGGAGCGCTGATCAGCGGCGGCAACGCCTACGAAGGCAGTTGGGTGGGCACGGGCGCGTTGCTCGCAGGGCTGGAAGTCACCTTCACGCCCACGTTCTCCGTGACGCTGGATGCCGGCGTGCGCTATGCCTCCACGCTATCGCGCGAGGCACCGAGCGGGGCGGCTGGGCTACAGCAAGTCTCAGAACGGTTCCAAGATGCCGGCGACCGGCTCTTTTGCCCGCTGACGCTCATGGCGAAGCTGCGTTTTTGACGAACGGAGCAGCCGGTCGCCGCTGTCAAAACCGGGCCGGCGCGGAGCGGCTGGGCGTTACACCAGCATGAGCGCCGGCTGCTCGATGAGCCGGCGCAGGGCGGCGAGGAATTCAGCGCCGAGGGCGCCATCGACGACGCGGTGGTCGCAGCTCAGGCCCAGGTCGAGGCGGTGGCCGACAACGAGCGTGTCGCCGGGGCCGACGACCGGCTTCTTGATGACGGCGCCGACGGAGAGGATGGCGGCCTGGGGCGGGTTGATGATGGCGTCGAACCGGTCGATGCCGTAGCCGCCGAGGTTCGAGACGGTGAAGGTGCTGCCTTGGTATTCGTCGGGCTTGAGCTTCTTGCTGCGGGCGCGGGCGGCGAAGTCTTTGACCGCGGCGGAGATGTCGCGCAGCGATTTGCTGCCGGCGTCGCGGATGACGGGGGTGACGAGGCCGTCGTCCACGGCGACGGCCACGGCGAGGTTGACGCTGCCGTATTGCACGATGGCGTCGCCGGCAAAGGCGGCGTTGACTTTCGGCACGCGCACGAGAGCGGCGACGGTGGCTTTGAGGATGAAATCGTTGACGCTGAATTTCGTGCCGGTGCCGTCTTTCTCGCCCGCGGCGGCGTTGATCTCCGAGCGCAGGCGCATGAGCGGGCCAGCATCGACTTCGATGTGCAGGTAGAAGTGCGGGA
>CAXTRS010000435.1:0-4016 GCA_964246635.1 uncultured Chthoniobacterales bacterium
GGGCTCGACGTACTTCGCGTTCGTGGCGCTTGCCCGGGTCCTGTACGGTTTGCGGGCGAACGCCTCGGCCCCGGGGAAGATCGGCAGCTGCGAGACGTGGATCACCAGGGTGACGTTGCTGCCGGCGGCGGCGGGCTCGCCGTCCGCCCATGCCCTGCCGGCCCCGGCGTTGCCCGGCGAGCCGCGCTCGCTCGCAACGCCGAGCGCGCCGCGGCTGCTGCTCGTCGAGGACAACGTCATCAATCGCAAAGTCGCGCTGCGTCAGCTCGAAACGCTCGGCTACGAGGCGGTCTGCGCCACGAACGGACGCGAAGCGTTGGATACCCTCGCGCGGGAAACCTTCGACCTCGTGTTGATGGACTGCCAGATGCCGCAAATGGACGGCTACGAAACGACCGCCGCGATCCGTCAGCGCGAGGCCGCCGGTCTGGCGCGCACGCCGATTGTCGCGATGACTGCCCACGCGATGGGTGGCGACCGCGAGCGCTGCCTGGAGGCCGGCATGGACGATTATCTCTCCAAGCCGGTGCGCACCGCGGACCTGAGCGCCATTCTCAGCCGCTGGCTGCCGAAGCGCGTCGATCATGCCGCGGCGAGTGCGTTTGCAGCGGAGAGTTTGGCAATCGTGCGGGACGACGGTTAGTAGGTCAGTTTGATATTTTTGCGCGTTGAGTTCAGGGATTGGGAATTGGGGATTGGGGAGCACAGGCGTCTCGCCTGTTCTGGCGGGCGTCCCCGCCCGGCAGTTGCCTTCCTTATTCCATCAAACAAAAAAGGAAGGGATTTCGGCGAGACGCCGAAACCGACAGGCGAGACGCCTGTGCTCCCCAGAATCCAGAAAGAAAGACAGGCTTTGGGCAGGACGCCCAAAGCGACGCCCGGGACGGGCGTGCTCCCCGATCCCCAAACGCAAATTGACCCACTACCAAAAAGTCACGCAGCTCCCAAAACTTGCCCTCCAGCCTGGCACTGCCGCCATCCATCGCGTCATGGAGCCTGGCAAGGAGAGCGCAGTATTGACCGGCGCCAGCGACCCCGAGCCACCGCCGCACGAGACGCGCTCCAAGTTTCCGTCCCAGGCAGCAGCGCCCGGCGAGAGGAAGGAATCTCCGCCAGTCAGCCTCGCCTTGCCCCGCCTCGCTTGGAGTCTCGCCGGGCATGCTCGCAGCCCCGGCAGCCATGTTCCAAACTTCCCCGGGGATGTTCGGAACACCCTCGCCGAAGCTCGGAACTTCCCCGGCCAAGCTCCGAACTTCGCTGGCGATGTTCGCAGGCATCGCCGGCGAAGCTAATAGCATCGCCGGCGAAGCTAAAAACATCGCCGGTGAAGCTATTAGCATCGCCGGTGAAGCTATTAGCATCGCCGGAGAAGCTAAAAACATCACCCGCGATGCTATTAGCATCACCCGCGATGCTAATAGCATCACCCGCGATGCTATTAGCTTCTTCATTTTTGAAAGAAAGTCCCTCTGTGGCATCCGGTTACGATGAATTTAGGGGGTGTCACTCCCGGCGGCCCCGCCTCGTGCGCCCGGCTGCGCTTCAGCCAAGGGGAGCAACGGCTCGACCAGCGCCCACTGCCGGTCGGTCACCTCCGTCGGGCAGGACTTGCGTTCAATCATCCGTAACCGAATCGACAAACCCGCTGCCCACACGCTTTCCGAGGCTGACCCATTTCTTGACCCCACGACCCACGAGGCGGACACGCTGAATAGACAATTCGGGGTTGACAAAAAGGAGGGCTGGCCATCTGTATACGCGGGTAGCTTTTGAAATCGACCCGGCGAGCGAAAACTCGCTCTCGCTCGGCTTCTGCTGCCTCCCATAACCCGTGACTCCACGCCCGGCACGTTCTCTCTCACCAAGGCAAAATCATGAAAATCTCGCCAAAACATTATGTAGGAATTGAGAGCCGCTATCCCCAACTCCAATTGGCCGTAAAGCAGGGTAAGACTATCAGCCCTTTCACTTGGAGCTACTATCAGGACAGTGAGCAACAGCTCATTGAGCTAATGCAGGGTAATCCGCCGGCAGAAGATGCGCCTGGCAATATCGAGGTGTCCTGGGCGCTGTATGATCTGAACAATCATACAAGCTCGTGGATGCTGTGGACTTTGAAAGCCTTGGGCATGCCAGACAGCAAGATCCTTCCATCCGACTGGGCTGGCTGGTGGACCACGTGGGAGGGGCAGGGCGTCCTCGCGGGGGACGGCACTCTGGTTTCCACAGCTCCTTATGCGGTCGTGGATTTGCTATGGAGCATCGCTTTTTTAGATTATCTATTGTTGGAACTGGACATGGAATCCGAAAGCTCGTTTGGAACGACTCCGGCGACGCTCGCCGTCAGTAATCAGAGCCAGCTCGTTTTAGCTTTGTTTGCCGATTGGGGGACGGGCAATTATACAGATGGCAACTTAGCCTCCAGCCCCTCTCAACTCATTCGCCAGCAGATCGCATCGGTTAATCCAGACATCAGCATTCACTTGGGCGACGTTTATTACTCTGGAACCGAAGCCGAAGAGAATAGCAACTTAGTGAATTGCTGGCCGCAGGCCAAGCTGGGAAACTTTACTCTGAATTCAAACCATGAAATGTATGACGGAGCAAATGGCCTTTTTGGCACTGCCCTCGCTGCTCCGGTCTTCCAAGGCCAAAATAATACGACCTACTTCAAAATCGAATTCGGCAACTGGCTGATCGTCGGACTCGACACCGCTTACTACGACACCAGTGTTTTGTATATGACCGGCGCGTTGGTTGATTCCAACCAGGTAAGCTTTCTCAACCAGGTGGGACAAAGCAAGCTGAATGACAACAAGAAAATCCTGCTGCTGACTCACCACAACCCGCTGAATACCACCGGAAGCGCCCAGACAAGTTTGTGGGGTCAGATCGTATCTGCTTTGGGAACCGAGCCTGACTATTGGTATTGGGGCCACATACACAATGGCATTGTCTATAGCAGCGAGTCCGCAGCGGGCGCGCAGACAAATTGCCGTTGCATAGGCAACGGAGCAATTCCCATTGGCAATGCGTCGTGGCTGAGTGATTCGCCGTCCACGGTGAGTTTCTACACTCAGCAGGCATTGCAGAACCCCGCGTTGCCTCAGCAGAAGTTACGGATTATGAATGGCTACGCCGTGCTCACTTTTACCAATGATGCCGTAGTCGAAGAATGGTACTACCAGGATGGCTCAAAGGCTTGGTCCTCCGATAGTTGAAGTTGGGGCGGGGAAACTGAAAAAGGTCAAGAACCGGAGTCATGGTCAAGAATCGGGATGGGCTCGTGAGTTTTGCAGCTTTCTGAGCAGCGACAGCCTGCGGCTGCAGCTGAACAAAGTTGCAAAATTCATGAGTTGATCCGCTTTCGTCCCTTTTCCTACTTCGGCTGCTTTCAGTTACCTCGCGGCGCGGCGAAACGTCCTCGCAACCAGGGGAGCACCACGTCCATCACCGGCGCGACGGCGACCGTGCCGCCCCGCCCGCGGAAGGCCGCTCCCTTGTCGGGGTAACGGCTGAGGTGATGATCGAGGCCCGGCACCACGACCACCGTGGCCTGGCCGGGGGTGCGCCGGTTGAGGACTTCCCCGATGAGCGCGACGCCGCCGGGTTCCTCGAACCAGTCGTTTGCGCCCACCATCGCCAGCACGGGCGCGCGCACCCGGGTCCAGGCGTCGATCCAATTTTGTCGCTGCGCCTGCCAGTGAAAGGCGAAAGGCCGGCCGTAGAGGGCGTGCTCGCTCGCGCCGGCGAGCTTGCGCCAGGTCGCGGCGAGCGCCGGGTCTTCGGCGGCGATGGCTTGCGGGGTTTGGCCGCCGATCAAAAAGCGATCGAGGAGCCGGTAGCGGGCGGTGATCTCGGCGGCGCGCGTCGCCGGCGGGTCGTCGCCGAGTTCGAGCCGGTTGCGTTCCAATGCCAGCGTTCGCTCCGCCCAAGTGCGCGCGCCGCCGCCCCAGACGATGACGCCCGCCAGGTCCGGCTGATCTCCCGCGAGCAACGGCGCGAAGTTGGAGCCC
>CAXTRS010000436.1:0-4015 GCA_964246635.1 uncultured Chthoniobacterales bacterium
CCCGCTCGGGAAATCGCGCTCGGTGAGCGGCCCGCGGTTGCGGTTGCAGAGCACGCCGGCGCTCGAAACGTGCACAACTTTTTCCACGCGCGCTTTCCACGCCGCGGCGAAAACGTTTTCCGCGCCCTCGACGTTGGTGCGCCACATCGTGCGCGCGTGGCGTGGGCCGAATTTGTAGAGGCCGCCGATGTGATAAATCGTCTCGACACCTGCGCAGGCGCGCGCCACGCTCCCCGGCTCGAGCAGGTCGCCCTCCCAGACTTCCACCCGCTCGCCCTCGCTGCCGAAAAGCCGCTCCGCTTTTTCGCGCGAACGCGCCAGCACGCGCACCCGCGCGCCGCCTGCCGCGAGAGCGCGCACGAGGCTGCGGCCGATAAAGCCGCAGCCGCCGGTGACCAGAATTTCCTGCCCATCTTTGACCATCATCATCGCGCTCGCAATCTAACCGCGCTTTCCCCCGTTGAACGAAGTTTTTTTCATCGCCGACGACTTCGGACTTTCTCCCGAGATCAACGCCGCCATTGTCCACGCGCACGTGCATGGCGTGCTTGATGGCGCCGCGCTCATGCTCGGCCAGCCGGGCACCGCGGACGCGCTGCGGCTGGCGCGTGAACATCCCACGCTGCTGGTCGGCTGGCACCTGCATCTCAACGATTCGCAGCCGGTGACAAGGGCGGTTTGGCCGTGGGGCCGCCGCCCGTCCGCGGCGGGCTGGCGCATCGGGCTGCAGCGCAAGGCGCGCGAGCTGATGCGCGCGGAGGTGGAGGCGCAGTGGCGCATGTTTTGCAAGACTGGGCTGCGTTGCGCGTTTTTCAACTCGCACCATCATCTGCACACTCATCCGCTGGTGTATCGGGAGGTGCTGCGCGCGCTGGCGGGCGGTTTCAAGGGCTGGCTGCGCCTCGGGTGGCCAATGCGCTTTGACCGCGGGCCGTTGCGTGCCCTGAGCAGTCGCGCGCTGGCGCTGCTCGGGGCGCGGCGGCGGCGGAAATGCCCGTTTCGCACGACGCGCACATTGTGGGGTATCGATCGCTCCGAGCGGATTAATGCCGACGAAAGCGCCGCGGCCTTGCCGCGCTGGCCGCGACGCGCGCGCGCTCGTCGCGGCGCGGGCGCGCACGAGTTCATGTTCCATCCGCGCGCCATCGACGATGGCCGCGATACTGCCGCACTCTTGCGCCTGCGCGAACTGCTGCCAGAGTTGCGACCCGGCGGCGGCGCGGCGGCCGCGGCGGCGCGGAAAAAATGGTGAATGATCGATGGGACGTGAACTTTCTTGCGCAACACAACGACGACAGCGACGGCACCGCGCGGGGTGGGCGATCCTCCCCGTGGCTGTGCTGCTCCTAGGCTGGCGGACGCTTCCCGCCACGGCGGCATCCGCGCGCCCGTTCGATCTTGCGCGCGACACCACGGTGTTCGTCAACGACACGGTCTTCGATTATCGCGGTGGCGAGATCCGCTCCATGTTTTCCGGCGACCGCCTGGAGGTCGCGGGACCGGGCGAGCGGCTTTACAAGCGGCGCTGCTTCGTGCTGGCGCGAGCGACGGTGCAGTTCTGGAAATTCGCGCGCTTCGATCCCGCCGCGCCCGCGCTCGACGACGCGACGCTGGCGACCCGGGTGCGGGCCATCGCGCGACGGCCGGTGTGGCGCAACGCCTTGCCGGAAGCCGAGCGCATCGTGATCCCCGGCTACCGCGATCTGCGCGCATTTTCGATCGCCCGGCCGCGCGTGATTCAGGACAATCTCGGGCTGGGCTGGCCGACCTATTTTCGCTGGGGCAACTACGGCATCATCGTCATGCCCTCGCGCGAGCGCCATGCGCGCACGGCCGCGGAAGTCGATGCAACGCTGGCGCGCGGCGAGATGCCGATTCTCTGGCTCATCAATTTCCCGAGCCTCACGATGAATCACTCCGTCGTGGTCTATCGGCAGGAAAGCCGCGAGCCCGGCAAGACGGTGTATCGCGTCTATGACCCCAACTACGCCGACGGACCGCGCCGGCTGACGTATTTTCCAGTGGAGCGCACGTATGCGTTCGACGAAACCTACTACTTCAAAGGCGGGCCGGTCCACGTGAAGCCGATCTACCGGAGTCATTGGAAATAACGCCGGCGCGCCTTTGCCGGGCCGGCGTTGCGCTGGCATCGCGCGAATTTCCTTCCATATTCGTCCGCCATGCACTCTCCCTACAAACGCTCGCGAATTTTCGTCGCCGTTGCTCTCATTGCGCGCCTGTTCCTGTCTTTGCGTGCGGACGCCTTCGCCGCCGATCCCGCGCCGGCCGACGCGAAATTTGAAGAAATCGCGCGCGGCTGCATCGAAGCGTTTCTCACGCTCAAACCCGAGTGGGCGACGCAGCTCGGCGACCACCGTTTCGACAGCCGGCTGAACGACCGCTCGAAGACCGGCGTTGATGCCGAGTTGGCGCTGGCGGAAAAAACACTGAAAGACCTCGCGGCCGTTCCGCCCGCAAGCCTGAGCACGGCGAACCGCGTCGATCACGCCATCCTGAAGAACAATCTCGAATCGACGATCTTCGAGATTAAAACGGTGCGCGGGTGGGAGTGGAACCCGCTCGACTACAACATCGGCAACGCGATCTATCTCCTGCTCAGCCGCGAATACGCGCCGCTGCCAGACCGGCTGCGGCACGTGAAAGGCCGGCTCGAGGCGATCCCCGCGACGGTCGCCGCGGCGAAGGCGAATCTGCGCAACCCGCCGAAGCCCCACACCGATACGGCCATCCTGCAAAACACTGGCACGATTGGGTTGGTGCGCGAGGAACTGAATACGTTTCTCGAAAAAGCGCCGCCGGAACTGAAAGCCGAACTCGCCCCCGCGCAGGCCGCCGCCGTCGCGGCGCTGGACGACTACGGCCGCTGGCTGCGCGACGAACTGCTCCCGCGCTCGAATCGCGACTTCCGGCTCGGCGACGCGCAGTTCCGCGCGCGGCTGCGCTATTCGCTCGAGAGCGATCTCAGCAAAGAAGAAGTGCTCCGGCGCGCGGAGGCCGACCTGAAGAAAACGCACGACGACATGTTCGCCACGGCGCTGCCGCTCTACCGCCGCTTTTTTCCAGACAAACCCGCGCCTGGACCAGCCGAGGCGAAGACGGTTTGCAAAGCGGTGCTCGACAAGCTGGCGGAAACCCGGCCGGACAACGACACGATCGTCGAGCGCGCGAAAGCCGACCTCAAACAATGCACGGATTTCGTGCGCGCGAAGCGGCTTGTCACCGTGCCCGACGAGCCGGTGCAGATCACCGTGATGCCGGAGTTTCAGCGCGGCGTGGCGGTGGCGTATTGCGACGCGCCGGGCATGCTGAGCAAAAACGAAGCGACGTTTTACACCATCTCGCCGACGCCGGCCGATTGGACGCCAGAGCGCAAAGCGTCGTTCTACAAGGAATACAACGACTTCATGCTCCAGGAACTGACGATTCACGAAGCCATGCCGGGGCATTATCTCCAGCTCACGCTGGCGAACCGTTTCAAGGCGCCGACCCTTGTGCGGGGCGTTTGGACCAGCGGCATCTTCGCGGAAGGCTGGGCGTGCTACGGGGAGAGATTCATGGCCGACGCGGGCTACGGCGGGCCGGAGGTGAAAATGCAGCAGCTCAAAATGCGGCTGCGGCTGATCATCAATGCCATCCTCGATCAGAAAATCCACACCGGCGGCATGACCGAGCGCGAGGCGATGGCGCTCATGATTAACGAAGGCTTCCAGGAGGAAGGCGAGGCCGCGGGCAAGTGGCGGCGCGCGCAGCTCTCGGCCGGGCAGCTCTCGACGTATTTCGTCGGCACCACGGAGGTGGATGATCTCGTGCGCGATTACAAAGCGAAGCACGGCGGCAACAAGGCGGACCTGCTGCCGATGCACGATCACATGCTCAGCTTTGGCACCGTCGCGCCGCGGAATTTGCGGACGCTGCTGGGGCTGTAGTTGCGGGTTGCGGGTTGCGGGTTGTGGGTTGCGGGTTGCGCGCACTGTCCTCCCCCTCTTTGTCATCC
>CAXTRS010000437.1:0-4013 GCA_964246635.1 uncultured Chthoniobacterales bacterium
GACCGGCGCGACCGCGACCGCGGCGACCGGCGCGGCGGCTATGACCGTTGAGGGTCGGCCCGCGCGGCGTCGCGCGAACGAACGATGAACGCTGGGGAGCCTTCGTCGTTTTTTAGAGGCGGCAAGCCGAGCGCATTTCACGTTGACGGCGAGCCGCGTTCCAGTCAAAGACGCTGCCATGCCGACCCTTTGCCGACGACTCCTAACGACGAAGATTAGCCTGATCGCTCTCTTGCTCACAGTCAGCCTGCTCGGGGTTATTAACCCAGGCGTGGGCCGGGCGCAGGAACCACCAGCCGCGGCGGCGGCAGCGGCGCCATCACCTGCCGCCAGCGTAACGCTCGACCCCGTCGCCGCCACCGAAGCCTACCTTGCCAAAGTCCCCGCCGATGCCCGCGCGCGTTCGGACGCCTACTTCGAGGGCACCTATTGGCTGAAGCTCTGGAACTGGCTGCTCGCCGCCGGCGTCGCGCTGCTCCTGCTGGCGACGCGGCTCTCCGCGAAAATGCGCGACCGCGCCGAGCGCCTCACGCGCTTCCGCCCGCTGCAGACCGCGCTCTACTGGTGCCAGTATTTGCTCGTCACCACGCTGCTCGGCTTCCCGCTCGCCGCGTATGAAGGTTGGTTCCGCGAGCATCAATACGGCATGTCCAACCAGACCTTTGCCGCGTGGCTCGGCGACGCGGGCAAGGAGTTGTTCGTCGGTTTGATCTTCGGCTCGCTCGCGGTGATGGCGCTCTACGCCGTGCTGCGGCGCGCGACCCGCACCTGGTGGCTCTGGGGCACGCTGACGATGACGGCGCTGATCTTCATCCAGATCCTCATCTTCCCCGTTTTCATCGCGCCGCTTTTCAACAAATACACGCCGCTGACCGACGCCAAACTGCGCGACCCGATCCTGGGCCTGGCGCGCGCCAACGGCATCCCGGCGGAAGACGTCTATGTCTTCGACGCCTCCCGGCAAACGAAGCGGATTTCTGCCAATGTCAGCGGCCTGCTCGGCACCACGCGGATTTCGCTCAACGACAACCTGCTCAACCGCTGCAGCCAGCCCGAGATCGAAGGCGTGATGGCGCACGAGATGGGCCACTACGTGCTCCATCACAGCGCGATTCTCATCACCGGCTTCAGCCTGTTCATCCTCGCCGGCTTCGTGTTTCTGAAAATTTCCTACGGCTGGTTCGTGGCGCGCTACGGCCCGCGTTGGGGTCTGCGCGGCCCGGTCGCCGACCTCGCCGGCCTGCCGTTGCTCAGCGCGTTGCTGGCCACGTTTTTCCTCGTGCTCACGCCGCTGACCAACACGCTCGGCCGCACCTGCGAAGCCGAGGCCGATCTGTTCGGCATCAACGCCAGCCGGCAGCCCGACGGGTTTGCGGAAGTCTTCCTCAAGCTCGGCGAATACCGCAAGCTGGCGCCGGGGCCGGTCGAGGAATTCATTTTCTACGATCATCCCTCCGGCCGCAGCCGCATCCTCATGGCGATGCGCTGGAAGGCAGCGCAGAAGCCCTGAAATTTTCCGACAGAATTAACAGAATTTACAGAATTCAGAAGATGAGGAAGGCGACGGCAGCCAGCGCGGCTTCCGTCAGAAAACAATTCTGTAAATTCTGTTAATTCTGTCTAAAAAAAGTTTCCCGCCGACCGGAAAAACGTATCGTTTCGCGCGTGAGCAACTACCAGGTTTTCGCGCGCAAATACCGGCCGCAGACCTTCGACGACGTCGTCGGCCAGGACCACGTCGTCCGCACGCTGAAAAACGCCATCGCGCAGAACCGGCTCGCGCACGCCTATCTCTTCGTCGGCCCGCGCGGCACCGGCAAAACGAGCACCGCGCGCATCCTCGCCAAGGCGCTGAATTGCGTCAAAGGCCCGACGGTCGAGCCGTGCGGCGTGTGCGACCCGTGCAAGGAAATCGCCGAGGGAATTTCGCTCGACGTTTTGGAAATCGACGGCGCCTCGAACAACGGCGTCGAACAGGTGCGCGAGCTGCGCGACAACGTGCGCTACGCCCCGACCCGGGGCAAGTTCAAGCTCTACATCATCGACGAAGTTCACATGCTGACTTCGGCCGCGTTCAACGCGCTGCTCAAGACGCTCGAAGAGCCGCCGGAGCATGTGAAGTTCGTCTTCGCCACGACCGAGGTGCAGAAAGTCCTCCCGACGATTTTGAGTCGCTGCCAGCGCTTCGATTTGCGCCGCATCCCGGCGCCGCTCATCGCCGAGCACTTGGAAAAAATCGCGAAGAAGGAAAAGATCAAACTCGACGACGCCGCGGCCGACAGCGTGGCGCGCGGCGCGGACGGCGGCCTGCGTGACGCCGAATCCATGCTCGACCAGCTCGTCGCGTTTTGCGGAAACAAAATCACCGACGAGGACGTGCGTCACATCTTCGGATTCACCGCGCCCGAAACCGTCGCCGGCCTCGCCGGCCACATCCTGCGCCGCGAAACGCCGCCCGCGCTCGCGCTCCTCGACGAACAAGCCGAAGCCGGCCGCGACCTTTCGCGCCTGCTCGCCGACCTCATCGCGCACTGCCGCGACCTGCTCGTTTTTCAAGTCAGCCCCGAGAGCGTCAAAACGGAAGCCGGCTCGCGGATGCTGGCGATTTACGAAGAACAATCTGCGCTCGTGCGCGCCGACCGCCTGCTCGAACTCATCGACAGTTTTGCCGCCGCGGAAAACCGCATGAAGTGGGCGCCGAACAAAAAGCTCCAGTTCGAGATCGCCGTCATCAAAGCGATCCAAACGCTCGGCCAATCGAATTTCGACGACGTGCTCGATGCGCTCACCGCGTTGCGCGAAGGCGACGGCAGCGACGGCGGCAGCGATGGCGGAGGTAAGGGACCCAGCCCTGTCCCACCGCCGGCACCGAAGACTGCACGCGTCGCGGAAGAAGGCGCAACCGTGGCCGCGACGACGAGCAGCCCCAGCCCAAGCGCGGGTTTTGCCGGCCTGAAAAAATCGGTCGCCGCAAAACCGGCCTCTCCGCGCCCTCCCAGATCCGAATCGGAGTCCACGCCGGCTGCTGCTGCTCCGCCGCCCGAGCCCGCTGCTCCTGTCGCCGCCGAGGATACCTCGGAGCCGCTCGACGGCCCGGCGACTTGGAGCGCGCTCATTGGCGAAATCCGCTCGCAGCGCCCGCTCATCACCGCATGGGTGCAACCCGGCCGCCTGCTCGACGTCGCGCCCGACGGCACCTTTCGCATCGGCTTTCCCAAGGAACAAAAAATCGCCGTCGAACAACTCGGCAAACCGAGCAACCGCCAGCTTCTCGAAGCCTTGCTCACCAAGCTCGCCGGCCGGCCGGCCAAGCTGAAGTTCGAGTTGCTCGACGAGGCCGAGCTGCCGCCGCCCAGCGCCGTCGCGGAGCCGAAGGGCGCGCCTGCGGAATTCGATGCGCCGAGCTTGTCGAAAGCGCCAGCCGGCGCCGCTGCAAAATCTGCGTCGCCAGCGGCCGCCGTGGTAGAAAACGAAGACCCGGTCGCGGCGTTCAAGAACGATCCGCTGATCCAAAAAGCGCTGAAAATTTTTGAAGGCGAAATCAAAGCTGTGAAGCCGCCGACGACCGCCACCAAATAGAAGGTTTCTTTTTCGGAGCCACAGCACAATAACCCACACTCGCTTTCCCGATCCCATGAACATCCAGAAAATGCTCAAGCAGGCGCAGAAGATGCAGGCCGACATGCAAAAAGCGCAGGCCGGCCTGGCCGAGCGCAGCATCACCGCCAGCGTCGGCGGCGGCAAAGTCACCGTTGTCGCCAGCGGTGCCGGCGAGATCACGTCCATCAAGATCGCCAAGGAAATCGTCGATCCCGAAGACGTCGAGTTTCTCGAAGAATTGATCCTCAGCGGCATCCGGCAAGCCATGGACGACGCCAAGAAAATGGCAGAGTCAGAAATGGGCAAGCTCACCGGCGGCCTCGGCCTGCCGCCGGGGCTGGGATTTTAAAGTCGGCGCAAAGCCAGCAGGCACGGCCAAGTCGCAGCCGGCGCGCTGGCTAAGAGGAAAAGGG
>CAXTRS010000438.1:0-4009 GCA_964246635.1 uncultured Chthoniobacterales bacterium
CGCTACGCCGGAAGGCGGCGCGGAGCCGCCGGAGACCCAGGTCGATACGCCGGAGCTCCAAGGAAACCCGTCGGAGCCCCAGGGAAACCCGCCGGCTCCAGCCCGGCGCGGACCGAAAATTCCCCGCCCCGGCTCCGTCCCCACGCGGCGGGAGGCGCCGCGCGGACGCGCACCGAGCCGGGCGGCGGTGATCCCTTTGCTCCTCGTCGGTTCTTTCCTCGCGCGCGGCTGGCCAACACGAAATCCGTGGTGGAAATGAGAGCGGCGAGGTGCCCGCGCCGTCAACGCCCGGAGGGCCGGGCAGAGCCGATACTTTGAGCATGAAAGCCTCTCTTCGCGCGACGCCAGGGCGGTCTTCCCTGCTCTGCGCGGTCGTCGCCTGGTTCTGCCTCGCGCTGGGAGCGGGTGCGCTGCACGCGCAATCGGCGGGCCCCGCCAAGATCTTCGTGGCCAGCTTCGGCAACGACGCCAACGATGGCAGCCGCGGCAGCCCCAAGCGCAACTTCCAGGCGGCCCACGACGCGGTGCAGGACGGCGGGCAGATCGTCGTGCTGGACACCGCCGGCTACGGCACCTTGAACATGACCAAGAGCCTCAATGTCACCGTGCCCCCCGGCGTCAACGGCTTCATCACCGCCAGCGGCAGCGCCAATGGCATCACCATCAATGCGTCGGGCGCGGTGTTGCGCGGGCTCATCCTCGAGGGCGGCGGGCAGACTGGCGGCTACGGCATCAACGCCGTGAATGTCACCAACCTGGTCGTGGAGGACTGCGCGATTCGCGCCTTCGCGCGGGGGATCTCCCTGACCACCCCGGCGGCCGCCAACCTCGCCGTGCAGGATTGCCGGCTGATCGCCTGCGTCGAAGGCGTCTTTCTCGCCACCAACAGCGGCAGTTCCGGCGCCACCATCCAGCGCTGCCGCTTCGAGTTTAACAGCGGCGATGGACTGTATGTGGGCGCCGGCACGGCGTTGGCCGAGGACTGCGTGTTCTTCGCCAACTCCATCGGCGTGCGCTCCGAATTTTCCACCGTGCGGATCAGCAACTGCAGCCTCACGAACAACGGCACCAGCACCACCTTCGCCACTGCCGGCAACGTGCTCTCGCGGGGCAACAACACGGTGGAGAACAACGGCAGCGGCACCTTCTCGGGCAGCTACAGCGCCAGGTAGCCAAAGGCCCGGGCGGAGCCCGGCGCAGGCTCGACAGCCGCGAGTCGGCGTGGCAAACCGGAGGGGATGAAAACTCTCCCCCGGCGCTCCTTTTTCCTGGGCATCGTTTGCCTGCTCGCCTGCTGCCCGGCCGCGCTGCACGCCCAGGCGCCGAAGATCTTCGTCGCCAGCTACGGCAACGATGCCAACGACGGCAGCCGCGGCAGCCCGAAGCGCAACTTCCAGGCGGCGCACGACGCCGTCGCGGCCAAGGGGCAAATCGTGGTCCTGGACACCGCCGGCTACGGCGCGCTCAACATCACCAAATCGCTCGCCGTCACCGTGCCGCCGGGGGTCAACGGCTTCGTCACCGTGTCGCTCGGCACCGCGCGAGCCATCACGGTCAACGTGCCCGGCTCGGACGCGGTGGTCAGCCTGCGCGGGCTCATCGTGGAAGGCGGCGCCGACCGCAGCACCCAGTCGCCCAACGTCAACTACGGCATTCTGGTCTCGGCCTGTGAGCACTTCAGCGCGGAGGACTGCACGATCCGCAATTTCTACGACGGCCTCATCGCCGGGGCGATTGTCAACCTGCGCCTGACCAGCACCCGGTTCGAAAACTGCCGCTACGCGCTGGATTACGAAGGCGCCAACGAAGCGGTGGTGGCGGACTGCACGTTTTACAACAACGGCGATGCCATCTACCTGGCCAGCGATGCCGGCGGTTTTGTGACCGCGGTGATGGAAATCTCGCGCTGCATTTTCGAGCAGAATTCCACGGCCGTGCGCGCCGTCGGCGCGGCCTTCGCGTATGTGGGCGGTTGCACGCTCGGGGTCAAGACGCAGAGCATCAACACGACAGCGCTCACCAGCGGCGGTGTTTACAGCTACGGCAACAACCAAAGCTCCGGCGCGCCGGGCTTCACCGGGAGCGCGCCGTTGCGATAGGTGCTGCCGGCGGCGGCGCGCCCGTGCTGTCAACGCTCGGCAGGCCGGGCAGAGCCGATACGGTGAGCATGAAGATGTCTCCCCGACTTATCCTCCTGTTCGCCATCCTCCTCCTGTCGCCTGCAACCCTCCACGCGCAACTGCCCAAGATCTTCGTGGCCAGCTTCGGCAACGACGCCAACGACGGCACGCGCAACAGTCCCAAGCGCAATTTCCAAGCCGCTCATAACGCCGTGGCCACGGGCGGCCAGATCGTCGCGCTGGACACCGCCGGCTACGGGGCGCTCGCCATCACCAAAAGCGTGAGCGTCACCGTGCCCCCGGGCGTGAATGGCTTCGTCACCGTGAGCGGCACCAGCGACGGCGTTTCCGTCAACGCCAGCACCTCGGCCGTGGTCTCCCTGCGCGGCTTGATTATCGAGGGCGGCGGCTCCACGGGCAGCGGGATTCTCTCCAATGCGGTGGGCGCCCTGCGCGTGGAAGACTGCACGATTCGAGACTTCGCCATCGGCATCAATTTTTTTAACTCCAGCGGCGGGCACCTGGTGGCGCGCGGCTGCAGCCTGCGCGATACGAAGGCCGGCATCGCCGTGCGCATGGCGGTCGGCAGCGGAGGTGCGACGGTCACCGGCGTGGCCACGGACTGCACGGTGGACGGGGCGACCGACACCCAGTTTGGCGCGGCCTACTACGTGGAATTTCTTCCTGGCGGTGCGTTCGCCAGGTTCACGCTGACGCGCTGCACGGCGACCAACAGCGCCATCGGACTCAAAGCCCAGGGCGTCGATGCGACCCTCTACGCGGACGCCTGCGTGGTGAGCGGCTGCACCACGGGCGTCACGAACAACAGCGCCGCCTCGACGGCCTCGCGCGCCAACAACGTATTCACCAACAACACGAACGACGGCAACTTCACCTTGGGGCTCACCGGCAAGTAGCGGGCGGACGAGCGGGTGCGCGCGTTTCTCCGCGTTTGCCCTCGTTGCCAGGCTCCGACTTGGGAATGCCCTTGTCTGCAAGCTGCGCTTTGGCGGCGCGCGAGGCGGCGGCCAGCCGGTCCGAGGCCGAAGCCGCGCGCGCCAGCTTGCGTTCCGGAGCCGGAGCTTGGGAACGAGGGAACGCGCAATGCGCTAGCTCACCGTGACCGTGCGCCCCTCGCTGCGCTGGCCGATTTCCTCGTCGTTGACGACCGCCATCCCCGTGTAAGTGATCGTCTCCGGCTTGAGCGGGTCCACCAGCGGCGCGGTATCGACGGCCGGGGTGCGCATGAAAAAGCGCACGAGCACCGGCGCGGGGTCGCCCCGGCGCTGGCGGTAGAGATGGATGCCGTCGATCTTGCCCGCGCCTTTGCGGAAGAGGACCGCCACTTTGTTGGGCGCGGTCTGGTGGGGCTGGCCGAGCTCGGCGCGATAAGTCTCGGGCCGGAAGCTGCCCTCCGCCGCCACGATGCCGAGCTGCCGGCCGATGACCTCGGCCGTGTAGGCATCCGCCCGCTTGATGCGCTCGACGCGCGCCTGCCGGCGGGTGTCGATGCCCGGGGGCACGGCCGGCGGGCCAGGCGGGTATTCCTCGAAGAGCTGGGGCAAGGGCAGGGGGGCGCCCGCGGGCTGGCCTTCGACGACGGTGTGCACGTAGCCGGTGAGCGCCTTGGCGGTGCTTTCCAGCAAGGGGGCGATCTTTTGCAGCAGATAGACCGCGTAGTTGGAGTCGTTGACCGCCGAGGTGATTTCGGCGTTGGAGAAGCCCAGGGCGGTGCCCACGGTGGGGAATTCGCGGGCGAAGTTGGTGTGCCAGTTGATCTGGCCGGCGCGGTTTTCGGGATAATATTTAGCCATGGAAGGAGGCGTCTGTTTGCAGGGGGTTGGAGTGCAGCCGGGAGGCCGGCAACGGCAGGATGGCCAGAGAGTTGC
>CAXTRS010000439.1:0-3992 GCA_964246635.1 uncultured Chthoniobacterales bacterium
TATGCTGACTCCTGTCTGCTGTCTCCCTGCCTTCCTTTGCGGCCTTTGCGGCCTTTGCGTGAGGCCATTCCCACGTCGCCGCCAGCCGGAGCGCCGCCGCCACCCGCCGCCGCGGAGAGCCGCCGCCGCAAACTTTTTTTCACTATTTTCGAAACCCGGGGAAAAATTTTCCGTAGTAACCGGAGAAGGCGCCGCTTTTTGCACCGCTGCCGCGGCGCGGCCTCGCCCCTCTCGCTCCCCTCCTTACTCCCATGGAACTCTACCAAACCGTCCAGAACCGCGTCAGCCAGACCGTCGCCGTCATCAACGAAAACCTCCCCGGCCTGAAAGCCGGCACCGACACCGCCGCCACCCTGCTCACCCGCTCCACGGGCCTCGGCACCCTGGCGCAGACGCGCGACAACGCGCTGGTCGCCCTCGACGGCGCCGTCAACACCGAAAACCACGCCTACCTGCACCTGCGCCTGCTCACCCTCGCCCTGCCCCAGATCGCCGAGGGCGAGCTCAACGACGAAGTTGCCGACGAGCGGGCGCTGCTCGACCTGCTCGACCCGGTGTATGCCATCGTGCCGCGCACCCCGGAGCTGGCGCAGGAGCGGGGCAAAAAACTGCGCAGCGCCCTGACGAAGCTCAACGCCTACCTCGCCGCGCAGACGCCGCCGCGCCCGCCCATCGAGGCCAACAGCGAGGGGATCGAAGACCTGATCGCCCTGCTGGAAGCCCAGCCCGGGCTGGGGCAGTTCGTGCAGGATCACATCGCGAACGTGACGACCACGCGCACCGCCCTGCACGGCGAGACCCGCGCGGTGGACCGGCTGAGCAAGCGCTTTTACAAAAAGCTCCAGGCCGAGGCGCGCACCAACCCGGCGCTGGCCATCGCGCTGGCCCAGATCGACACCGAGAACGACAACCTGCCCGGCACCCTGGGCATCCGCACGATCCTGCAAGGCGGCACGGACGGCCTGCACCTGCTGGTGAGCTACGAGGGCGGCACGGGCGAAGGCGCCACGGAGCGCTTCCTCGAGTGGAGCGTGGTGGGCGTGGACCCGGGCGACTTCACGCACTCGGTCGCGGCCGACCCGAGCGGCAACGCGCTGGGCCCCTTCGCCGCCGGCCAGACGGTGAAGCTGCGCACGCGGGTCTCCAACGCCAACGGCACGCGCACCGGCGGCCCGCGCACGCTCACGCTGCTGGAGCCGATGGTGTGAGCGCCGCGCGCCGCGCTGCGCAACCAGGCATGCAGATCCCGCTTAACTTTGCGTCATTGAAGATACCCAATCCTTGTCAGCCGTTTTTCATTCACCCTGCAAAAAAGAACAACCCCAGCATTCATCCCATGAAATTCCAACACCTCATCATCGCGGCGTCCCTGATCTTTACTTCGCCTGGCTACGGCAGCGACGTGAATCGGCAATATTTCGAGCAGGCTCTGGAGGTAATAGTCAGTTTCGAGACCTCGTCGAAAAACCCGTGGGGATCGATCACGCCTGACTTCGACCGGCAAGGCGTGTCGTGCGGCATTTTCCAGTGGAATATCGGTCAAGGCTCCCTGCCGCGCCTCGTGCAGCAGGCGCCGAAAGAACTCGTCTTGCAACACATGCCGAAGTTCGGGGCAGACTTTTGGAAGGCTTGTCATTCCAACAAGGAAGAAGGGTTGGCCATCGTGCGATCCTGGCAAGACATCCGTGAGACCATGGTCAACGGAAAACCGAAGCGCAGAGTGGCATGGAAGCCATCCTCCAAAGACGCTCCGAAGGAATTGAGCGCGCTCTTTTCCAGCCCAGCGATGAAAACCCTGCAAATGGAGGCCGCGCTGAGGAGTGGCCAGGCAGCCTGGAACAACGCCGAAACCTGGGCGCGCGCGCTGCGGGGGGCCGATGCCACACCGACCCTGCGTGAGTTTACCGCGTTCCTCGATACCCAGGTATTCAACGGCGGTATGGCAAACCTCGATTATGCGGACGTTAAGAAATACAAGGACGCGCACCAAAGAGAAGATCACATTCAAGTAATCTGCGATTGGTTAGCCTCGGCCGCTGAACCATCGTATCAGGTGGACGAAGCCCACAAGAACGCGGAACTCTGGCGCAAGGCGCACTCCGAAAACGAAACCGACGCGTTCATCCTCTTCTACCTTCGCGCTCTTCAATCCAACGGAGACTCCGGCAAGTTCAAACCGAATGTGCTTTCCCGCCGGGGAACCATCATTTTCAACGATGGCTGGGTGAACGACACCCGCATGAGCTTCGCCGCGCTCGAAGTCCGCTAACCATGCGCTGTAGCGGACTGCTCCGCGCGCCACGGCCCCTGCTTCCACCGCCGCCTTCCCGCCCACCATCCCCAGGTGCCGCGCCGCACTCCGCGGTCGCTGCGCTTGGCTTCGTTAGGCTAATAAGTGTAATGCTCTTTCAAAAGAGACTCCTCTTGTTGGTTATTGCGACCGTCCCTTATCCGGTCTGCGGACAGGAAAAGGCAGCCGAAACGGGGATGGAGATAAAGATCGAAGCGCCTTGGCCTGACGTGAGGGGAATCGGGATCGGTTTAAGATCGCCCGGCTTTGAAGGTAGATCATCGAAGAAGAAAGACTTTGGAAAAGGAGCTTAATTCTTAGACTGACTCCGATCACACATGAGCAACGCGTCTAAATGACGCTTTATTTTACTTCATCCAAGGTATCTAATTCCCGTGGACCCCGTCATCCGCATTATGAAAGAAGGAAAGGATCACCCCGTGTGGGAGTTATATGATCTATATCGCGATTCTGCATATTATAGCCGCCTCTACCTATTTTTAACTGACAGGTATTCCACCGTGATATTTTGGCTGGACATCGTGACCGCGGTGTTCGCGGGGTCCTCTGCCATCGCGGGGCTGAGTTTTTGGACTACACCGACAGGACATCAATTTTGGATTGTCGGCTCAGGATGCGCAGCGGTGATAGCTGGCTTGAAGCCCGTGCTGCGCCTAACCGACAAACTCAAACGTTACCAAGACCTTTATTCGCGCTACGTCGTCTTTGAAACCAGTTGCGCCAATCTCGTAACGCAAGTCAAGAATGCAAAGCGTTATAGCAACACCCACATGAATGCGTTGCTCAAGTTGCGAGAGAGAGCCGCTGCTTTGGAAGCATCCGCACCTGCAGTGCAATTCAAGGATGCTTTCGTCCGAAGCATTCAAGCACGAGTAAATCACTTGATGCCTCGTGAACAATTTTATATACCAGAGCTATGAGCACCGTCAAAATACCAAAACCTCCGACGAAACCAAAACCACCGCAGAAGCCCATTGATCCCTGGCCTCGTAACTTGTGAGATCCAACACCGCGATGCAGCTAACCGCCTCTGCGGAGCGCAGCGAAGCTGTGCAGAATCGGGGTCAGTCTGAGAATCGCACGGTTTCGAAGGCGGATCAGCGAGGGAGAAAGACCTTGGAAAGGCGCGCGATTTTTTAGACTGGCTCCGGCCACGACCCACAAATCCATGCCAGCTCAGCGGGTCGCACCGTCGAGCCGGTTGCGGTGAGTTCGCTAGGAGTTGTCGAGGCGCACCTCACTCACACCACAGACAGGGTGGCAGCGTTGGCAACAGGGCGTTCTCGGTTGCCTTGCTTCCGGGGAACGCTTCGCCGATGGAAGCGGCATGTGTCTGATCGCTTTCGCCTGGCGCGCACATCCGCGCTATCGGCTCGTGCTGGCAGGCAATCGCGATGAGTGGCACGCGCGGCCGACGGCGCCGCTGGGCCCTTGGCAGGAGGACGACGGGCGGCTGCTCGCGGGGCGCGACTTGGAATGCGGCGGCATCTGGCTCGGCGTGACTGCGGACGGCGGGCGCGCGGCTGTGGTGACGAACGTGCGCGATCCGGGCGCGGACCAGCAGCGGCATTCGCGCGGGTGGCTGGCGCTGGATTATTTGCGCGCGCCGCCGGCGGCGGGGTGCCGGGCGCCCGCGGCCGGGCTGGTCGGCCGCGCGGCGGCGGATCGGCCGGTCAATTTG
>CAXTRS010000440.1:0-3966 GCA_964246635.1 uncultured Chthoniobacterales bacterium
GGCCGGTTGGCGCAAGGCCGCGAAGCGCGCGCCAGCCGCCTGGCGCAACGTCGGGCGGCTGCAGCGGAAGGCCGGAGCAATCGCGTGGCAGCCAGCCGCTCGCAGGAACGCGCGGCGTTTCGCGCCGAACGTCGCGCTGCCAACGTCAACCGACGCGCCGCCACTGTTGCAAGGGCGCCCCGCAACAGGGCCGTTCAGGCCGCTCCGCAACGTGAAGGCGGCGGCAATGGTGGGCGAAAGAAAAAGCGGTAAAAGACCCGCCTTTCCTGGAGCATTGCTCATCTCCCTCAGCCCCGGCAGGGGCGTAAGAGCCATAGCCCACGGCGTGAGCCGTGGGAATGAGATACAATAATAACCAAGCCCCCGGCAGGTGCGTAAGAACAATTGGGTGGTAACCGCGCCGGCCGCGCCCATGTTCTTACCTCCCTGCCAGGGCTTGGTCGTCTCACATGCAAATCCACGGCTCACGCCGTGAGCCAAGGCTCTGTCGCCCTTGCCGGGGCTGGAAAAGGAGCTAACTCAAACGAGGGACGTCCCAGGGTGCCCAGACCCTTCCCGCTGCGCGTGGGCCTTGAGCGTATTGCTCATCAGCATCGCGATCGTCATCGGCCCGACGCCGCCGGGCACCGGGGTGATCGTGGCGCACCGCGGCGCGACGGCCGCGAAATCGACATCGCCCACCAGGCGGTAACCCGTCTTCGTCGCCGGGTCTTCGACACGGTTGATGCCGACATCGATGACGACCGCGCCTTCGCGCACAAAGTCGGCGGTGACAAAGCCGGCGCGACCGATGGCGGCCACGACTACGTCCGCGCTGCGTGCGAGCGCAGGCAGGTCACGCGTGCGGGAGTGCGCGACGGTCACGGTGGCGTCGGCGTCCTTCCCTTTTTGCATGAGCAAAAGGGCGAGCGGCTTGCCCACGATGAGACTGCGGCCGAGCACGACAACGTGCGCGCCGGGAACCGTGACGCCGGCTTCGACGAGCAGCCGTTGGCAACCCAACGGTGTGCAAGGCACAAAGCCGCTCGGGTCGCCCATCGCCAGCTTGGCGACGTTGATGGGATGGAAGCCGTCCACGTCTTTTTCCGGGTCGAGCGCGCGCACGATCGCGCTTTCGTCGATGTGCTTCGGCGGCGGCGATTGCACGAGGATGCCGTCGATGGCGGGGTCGGCGTTGAGCCGGGCGACGGTGTCGAGCAGTTCGCTCTGCGAGGTGTCTGCAGGCAGCTCCAGTTTCACGGAGTGCAGACCCAGTTCGCGGCAGGTTTTGTCTTTGGAACGGACGTAAGCGCGTGACGCCGGATCGTCGCCGACGAGCACGACCGCAAGTCCTGGCACGCGGGCGCCGCGTTCCGTGACGGCCGCGACGCGCGCGCGGCATTCGGCGAGAATCGTGGCGGCGACGGCGCGGCCGTCGATCAGTCGAGGAGCTGGGGAGGCGTGGGACATGAGGCAAAGCGCGCAGGTTAGCGAGCGCGCATGGGTTCGCCAAGTCTTGTGCGTGACATCGCAGCGGTCTTCTGTCTGAACCCAATCTAGGGTTTATCCTGAGCCAGCTTTCAGGCTCGACCTGATAGCGTGCGCTGCGGTTCCTGGTTCATGTTCACTGTGGACATCACTCCGATTTCTAAGATGAATGCAGAACATCTTGCTTCTCCCGCCACGAGCGTTCCTCCTCCGAGCGATCTCGATGACATCGCTGCTCACCGATCCGCTGCCGCATTGCGCTCGATCGTCGCCAGCCGTGTGATTGGAGACAGCTCGAGACATACGATCGCGTTGCGTTCCGTGGAAGAATTTGGCGCGTTGCCCAGTTGCTGGTCGATTGTTTCCCACGGCGTCCGCTTCACGCTTTGCGAAAGAAATTGGTCCTCGGCGACAGGCACGGGCTCCGCGACTTTTCGGTTGCACTAAGACGCGCAGAGGAACTAAACGCCGACGCCGGAGACCACGAGCGTGCGCGTGTGCGGCGCGTCGCGGTGCTCGAAAAGAAAGATGCCCTGCCAGGTGCCGAGCGCCAGTTTGCCGGCGCGGACCGGCACGGCTTCCGAGGTGCGGGTGAGCACCATGCGCAGATGGCTCGGCATGTCGTCGGGACCCTCGGCGGTGTGAGTAAAATAATCGGTCTCTTCGGGCACCAGGCGCGCGAAGAACGCCTCAAGATCGACGCGTGCCGAGCGGTCGGCGTTTTCGTAAATGATCAAGCTCGCGCTCGTGTGCTGGATAAACACAGTCGCCAGCCCTTCGTGCAAGCCGCCGCGGCGAATGATCGCGGCGATCTCGCCGGTGATTTCGTAAGTGCCCTTGCCGCGCGTGCGGATGGAAAACGTTTCGGAAAAAGCATTCATCAGGATGCTGACGCGCTGGCGTAGAGCGCCTGCACGAGGTCGAGCGACTTTTCGTTCGGCAACAGACCGAGCTCCATCTGGTTCATGACGTAGGCGAACGCGATGCCCGCGTCCGGGTCGGCAAACGCATTCGACCCGCCGGCGCCGGGCTGGCCGAAGGCGCGCGGACTCGGGCCGAACAGCGAGCGCACCTTCTGCCCCGTTGCCGGATCGATGGGGTCAAGCATGAAGCCGGCGGAAAACGCGGTGTCCAGGCGCAGCACGCGGTCGGGGCCAGTGGCGATCGGGGTGCTCATGGCGTGGAGTGTTTCCGCGGAAAAAAACGTGTGGCCGTCGAGCGTGCCGCCGTTGGCCAGCATGGCGTAAAACTTCGCCAGACTGCGCGCCGTGCCGATGCCGCCGAGCGAAGGCAGCTCCGCGCGGCGCGCGGCGGGCGAGTTGAGATCGCGCACCGCGTGCAGGCCGCTCGGGCTGCCGAAGGCGCGGCGCGTCAGCGAGCCTTCTTCGAGCATGGCCGCGTAAAATTCCGCGTCCCAACCCTGGCGCTCGCTGCTGCTGCCCGCGGGCGGCGGATTGCGCGCGGGATAAATCGGCGCCACTTCGGCGTCGCGCTCCGGCGGCAGGCCGATCCAGATCGACAGGCTCAGCGGTTCGGCAAAGTGCTCGCGCCAATACTTGCCCAACGTCGTGCCGGGCCGGCGGCGGCGGACGAGCTCGTCGAGCAGAAATCCGAAGGTGCGCGGGTGATAGCCGTGCGCGCGGCCCGGCGGCCAGTTCGGCTTTTGCGCGGCGAGCGCGCGCACGACGGCGTCGTGATCGAGAATGTTGACCGCGCGCGGGTTGTCCAGCGCGCCGAGGCCGGCGCCGTGCGAGAGCAACTGCGCCAGCGTCACGTCCTCTTTTCCCGCCTGCCCAAACTCGGGCCAGAGCGCAGCGACGCGCGCGTCCAGCGCGATGCCGTCGGCGGCGAGCACGTGCAGCACGCACGCGCTGGCGAGCCCCTTCGTCGCCGACCAGAAGAGCACCGGCGTTTCCGCGGTGAACGGCGACGTTTTTTCGCGATCCTTCCAGCCGCCGGCCAGCGAGATGATCTCGTGCCCGCGCCGCCAGATGCTTGCCGCCGCGCCGAGCTCACCGCGGTGGGCGAAATTTTTTTCGAACACCGCATAGAGCGCCTCGGCGGTGCGCTTCTCGCGGTCGTCGGCAATGGCAAGGGGCGACAGGCTCACAGGAGATCGCGCACCGCAACCAAGTCCGGGTCAGTCCGGGCGAATTCACGGAATTTTTTATCCATCTGGAAACTCCTCAGCAGGAAATTTTGCGCGCCCGCAATGTCGCCGAGCGTCGCGTCGTAGCAACCGAGGTTGTAGTAAAACGTCGGCTCCTGGCGCAGCGACTTCGGGCCGGCCAGCAGCAGCGCCTTGGCCTCGGCGGTCCGGCCAAGCTCGTGCAGACAATACGCGGCGTGGATGAACGGCTGCGGCGAGTCTGGCTCGAGCGTGCAGAGCGAGTGGCAGGCTTCCAGCGCGGGCCGCCAGCGGCGTGCCTGCACGAGCAGTTGCACGCGCAACCCAAGCACATCGACTCGCCGGCGCGCGGCGGCCGAGAGCGCATCAAG
>CAXTRS010000441.1:0-3965 GCA_964246635.1 uncultured Chthoniobacterales bacterium
CGCCCACGCCGCGGTGAGCGCGTTCGCGGGCGCGCCGCGCGCCAAAGAGCGACCGGCAGCGCCTTGAACTCCGAACTCTCTTCTTGCCGAGCCCGGCAACTTTCCTTTATTCAACCAATCTCCCGTTGCCGTTCCGAACGAGACGAACCAACCCAACCCAAACACCGCTCATCCTATGGCAGACAAATCGATCCGACTCGCTGATAACCCCGCCGGCAAGTGGTATGTGGACGAAACCTGCACGCCTTGTCACGTTTGTCTCGACGAGGCCGGCCCCAGCACCGCCGCCCCGCTGCTGCGCTACAACGCCGACGAAACCAAAGTCTTTTTCGTCAAGCAGCCCGAGAATCCTGACGAAGAATCTGCCGCCCAGCGCGCGTTGGAAATCTGCCCGACGCAAGCGATTGGCAGCGACGGCGAGTAAGGGAGAAGTCTGGCTGCGCCTGCTGCAGCGGCAGTCTATGACTGCCCCAGCCGTTCACTGGCTCAGACGAGAGGCAGTCATAGCTGCCGCTACAATGGGAAGCGCGCCCCAGGCTCTCGACATCATCGAGGGTCAGGCGAACTCCGCCGGTTGGCTCCGGTCGGGCACCTGCGCATTTTTTCACTTGTCGCCTCCGCCGGTCGGAGGGAATCTCCTAGCCAGACGCCGCTCGCCACCGTGGCAGCGGCGACCGAGCCGATGCCCACAACATGGCAAACGTTACTTATGGCAGGTGCACGAACAAACTGCGCTGTGCGCTGGCCTTCAACAAAGAACCCATCTTTGTCCCGCTCGATGGCAAGTGCCCGGAGTGCGGTCAACCTCTGGAAGTCGATTCCTTGAGCCGTCGCCGTCTCAAACTCATTCCTCCGCTGCTCGTCGTCGTCGCGCTGATCGGCGGCGGCTGGTATTTGAAGAAAGCCTTTATCGACCCGAAGGGCGGCGGGGGCGGCGGGACAGCGAGCGGCACGACCGGTGGCTCGTGGGGCGGCCGTTCGGGCGACGGCGTGGGCAGCGTGAACGCCAGCGGCGACGTGAAGGGCGGCGCGGTCGATAAACCCAACTTCGACCTGCGCAACGACGCCAACGCCAAGGCGCGGCAGGACGTGCTCCAGCGCATCGAAGTCATGCCGAACCTGACGCCGGCGCAGAAGAGCAAGCTGACCACGAGCGTGGACAAGGCCAAGAGCATGGGCTTGATCCTCATTATCCCCTTCGAGGCCGGCAAATCCGCGCTCGGGCCCAAGGAAACCGACATCCTGGTCAAAGCCACGCAGACGCCGGCGCTGCAAAAATTGACCGAAGACCCGACGCTGGTGTTGGTCGTGCTCGGGTTTGCCGACAAGCAGGGCGATCCGAAGGGAAATCTCAAGACTTCGGTGGACCGCGCGGAGTCCGTGCAGGCTGCGCTGAAGGATCGCAGCGGCATTCAGAACGTCATGTATTCCGTCGGCATGGGCGGGTCGGACCTTTTCGACTCGCAGGTCGCCGCGCGCAATCGCCGGGTGGAAGTTTGGGCGGTGTTCCCGTGACCGCGGCGGTCACGGACGCTGCACCAACTCGGGCAGCCGGCCTTGCAATCGGCTCCACGCCGTCGCGTCGTTCGTTGGACCGAAGACCGACACTTCCAGCACGCGCTGACCGAGATTGCGCCGGCCCTCCAGCGCGGCGCGCAACCGGCCGCGGAGGGTGAGTTCGTCGTCCGCGAGACCGACTGTCGCCTCGGCAGGGGGCTGGGCTTTGTTGCTCGTGCTGATCGTCGGTTCGGCCGGCCGGCGATCTTCCCAAAGGCCATAGAAGACAAACAACTCCCGGCCTGCGCCCGCGTCGAACACGTAGCCGTGCATGGGCAGGCGCAACCCGGCGCTGGCGGCGATTTCCTGCACGCCCAACTCGCGCAGCAACTGGCGGCCTGAGGCGCTCAGGCACACGCGCGGATTGTGCATTTTCGCCGCGGGCGCGGCCGAGCGGCCGGCCTCCCACCGCGAGAAAAAGGCGCTCCAGTGCTCGCCATTCGCCTCGTTCCAAGCCGCGGCGCGGCCCTCGGTAAAACGCAGCATGGCGCGCGAGACGTCCGGGATTTCCACCTCACGAAACCCTGCCGCGGCGGTCGGCCAGCGCACCGACCAGGTGACGGGTTCCGCGGCGTAGCGGCCGGCGTTTTCCCGAGCGCGATACCAGCCGTTCACCGCAGCTTCCACCACCAAGGGCCAGAACAGGACACAGAGCAGCGCCGCAATCGGAAGCCGGAGGAGTCCACTCGCCGGCGAGAGCTTCTCCCGTGCAGCAACAACCTCGGTCTGCGCGGAGGAGCGGCGTTTCAACAATGCCGCCGCCAGCCAAAGCCCGAGCAGGCAGGTGACCAGCACCCACAGCCCGGCGCTGTCGTGCCAGCGCGAGAACGCCTCCTTCCCGGCGCGCACGCTGACAAGCACGAGAAACAACGCACGACCTAAATTGGTCAGCATCGCCAGCGCGCCGCCGATACCGACGAGCAGCAGGCGCCGGCCCCAAGGCAGCGCGTAAAACTGACCCAGGAACAGCGAAATCATGAGCGTCGATTGCAGCGAGCGAATGCCGCTGCACGCTTCCTCGACGCCGATGAGGCCGGAGGAGACCTGGATGAGATTCCCCTGCTGCACGGCAGCAATCCCGAACCAGTCGAGCGACTCGACGACCGCCGCCGTCACGACACGCATGAGTTCCTGCACGCACGCCGTTTCAAACCGCTCCGGCCACGGCACCGCGACGAGCAGGAACAACGCGGGAAAGGCGAAATGCCGCAGCCACGGCCGGCCGCCGAGCAGAAACGCCGCAACGAGCGCCAGCGCCACGAAATCTCCCGCGACCAGCCAGCCGAGCGGCCGCCAATCGGGATTGGCCTCTTGCAACCAGCGCAGCGGCCCCTGCGCAAGCAGGAGTCCGGCGCCCGCGATCATGGCCGCCAGCCGGGCGCCGCTGCCGATGGACGGCGGGCGGCTGGCCGGGCGCGTCGTCCATCGACGGAAGAACAAATACAGAGCCAAAAATGGGACGGTCCAGCCGTAGCTATATTGCGGATTCACCGACCATTCGACCGCCAATGGCCGCAGCGCCACGAAGCCGCTCGCAGCCAACGCGGCCGCGATCAGCAGATGTTCGCGGTGCGTCCGCAATCCCGCGAGAAATCCAGATCTGGGCGAGGCAGCGGCGCCCGCGACGGGAACGGGCGCAACGGGCGTGAGAGAGTCGGACGCGAGGGGCATCGGAGCGTTTTGCGCTGTCGTCAAAAGCAGTTCTCTGGCCTAAGGTGGGTGCATGTCAAATCTGGCCCCGGCCGCCGCTGCTGCCGCCGAAGCTCGCCTGCATCGCCGGCGTGGCCGCGTTCGGCTCGTGATCCTGGTTTGCGCGGGCCTCGTTTCGCTGGGTGCGCTCGGCTGGCTGGGACGCGAGGTGTATCGGCGCGAACAGCGCAAACGCTGGACCACGCGGGCGCACGCGGCGCTAAGCCACGGCGATTTTCAAAACGCCGGTTTTTGGGCGTCACGGCTCGTCAAAAGCGCGCCTGATCGCGCGGAAAACTGGCGCCTGCTCGCGGACATCGCCGACGCCGGCGGCGCACCCGATGCCGTGCTCTTGCGCGCCCGGATCGCGCGGATGGAGCCGGCGAATGTGGACAACTTGTTCGCTTGGGCGAAATCAGCGTTGCGCTTCCGCAAATTCGACATCGCGGCCGACGCCTTGAAGCTCGTGCCCGAAGCGGCCCGCGACACGGTGCCGTATCACTCGCTGGTGGCCGCCTGGGCGCTGAACACCGGCCAGCCCGCGCTGGGCGAACAGCACTTCGCCGACAATACGCGCCTCGAACCCGGCGAGCCGCTGCACGCGCTCAACCTTGCCGCCGTGCGCCTCCTCGCGACCGATCCCGCGGTGTCCGCTTCCGCGCGCGCGCGGCTGGAAACGCTCGCGCAAACGCCCGCCGGCGCGCTCCCCGCCCGGCGGG
>CAXTRS010000442.1:0-267 GCA_964246635.1 uncultured Chthoniobacterales bacterium
GGCTAGGAGCCGATTGCAGACCTCCGCAATCGACTGCCAGCCGGCTAGGAGCCCATGTCGCCGCTCTGCAATCGACTGCTAGCCGGCTAGGAGCCGATTGCAGACCTCCGCAACCGGCCTCCAGCTGGCTAGGAGCCGATTGCGGCCGGGCGGAATGGACTTCCAGCGTGCCGGGAGGCGTTTGCAGCCCTCCCCCCAAGGCCCCCCCCCGGCGGGCGGGGGAGTGGGGGGCGGGGGCCGGAGCCGCAGGGGGCACCGCGGCCGGCG
>CAXTRS010000442.1:277-3959 GCA_964246635.1 uncultured Chthoniobacterales bacterium
CCCTCCAGCCGGCTGGCGGTCGATGGCGGAGGGGCGCAAGTCGCCTCTGGCGGAAGCGGAGACGGCGGGAGGAGAACCCTCCAGGTTGCTCTCGGAACCGGGACCACGGCTGCCGGTCGCCGAGCCTAAGGACGGTAGGGCGCAAACCAGTCTTCGGGATAGTAAACCCACGCTTGCTGCCCCTGCCAGCCGAGGCAACCAAGAAACTCGCCTTCTATTCCGAGAATGAGGAACGTCGCGGCGCGCTCGTTGCCGAGATAGTAGCGGACAATGAGCCGGGGCGGAGAAGGCTCGCGAGGGATCGTCTCCACAAACGCTTGGAAACGCGCTTCCAAAGCGGTGGCGCGTTCGAGCAATGGATCGTCGAGGTCGAGCTGCGCTTGCGACCGCGCTGCGTCGAAGTCGGGGGAATCTGGATCGGACCAAGGGGCATCGAGGCGCATGCCGAGCCGCCCGACGAGTCCTCCACAAATCCCCAGTGCCGGCGCGTCGTCTTCACCTTGACACTCCGCCGGCATGGCTCCGCCGCCTTCGCTGCCGCCACCTTGAGGAGGCAGGCCGCCGAGACCAGGCAACAACGAAGCGAGGAAGCACAGGGCGCCGGCGAAGCGCATGCTTCTGACTCGCGGTCGGCACGGAGTCTTCCGAACCGGGCGCATCGCGCTGCCTCCTCAGGCCGCCGCGGCGACGGGCCGATGGCCGGCTTTTTTCATCGCCACTTTCAGCGCGTCGCCGAACTTGTCGAGTTGCTCGCGGGTGTGCATGGCGCTGACGGCGCAGCGGATGAGGTCTTTCCCCACCGGCACGCCGGGCGCGATGCTCATCACGGTGAAAAAGCCCTGATCCATGAGCGAGCGCCACATGATATACGTCTTCTCCTTGTCGCCGATGACGATCGGCACCGCCGGCGTCGGGCTGCCCCAATAATCGAGGCCCAAGGTGCGCAGGATGTTCTGGAGATAACGCGTGTTTTCCCAGAGCCGTTCGCGGTGCTCGGGCTCCTGCTGGCTGACGCGCAGGCCGGCCAGCGCGGCGGCGGCGCAACCCGGCGTGAGCGCGGCGGAGAAAATGATCTGCCGGCAGGTCGTGCGCAGATATTCGATGGTCGCCTTGCTGCCGGCGAGGAAGCCGCCGGTCGAGGCGAGCGACTTCGAGAACGAGCCGGCGATGAGATCGACCTGGTCTTCGACGCCGAAGTGGTTCGCCACGCCGCGGCCGTCTTTGCCGAGCACGCCGAGGCCGTGGCAATCATCGACGACGACAAACGCGCCGTATTGATCGGCGAGCCGGCAGATTTCCGGCAAGCTGGCGATGTGGCCTTCCATCGAATACACGCCGTCCACCGCGATGATCTTCGGCTGGTCGGCGTCGAGTTGGCCGAGGAGCGCCGCGAGGCTGCCCATGTCTTCGTGCGTGAAGCGTTCGAGGTCCGCGCCGGAGAGCCGCGCGCCGTCCCAGAGGCTCGCGTGAATGTTCTTATCGACGATGAGCGCGTCGCCGCGTTGCGCCAGCGAGGAGAGCGCCGCGATGCACGCCATGTAACCGGCCACGATGACATGGCAGGATTCCTTGCCGAGAAACGCGGCGAGTTCTTCCTCCAATTCGACGTGATACCCGCGCGAGCCGTTCGCCAGCCGCGAGCCGCACGAGCTGGTGCCCCATTGGTCGACCGCCGCCTGCGCGGCGCGGCGCACCTCGGGATGCGTCGAAAGCCCGAGATACTCGTTCGAGCTCATCATGAGCATCGGCCGGCCTTCGCAGACGATGTTCACGCCATCGGTCTTGTCGATGACGTGATAATAGGGCGTGTATTTCAGCCGCAGCTTGGTGCCGGGATCGCGCTGCACGCGGTCCACGATGGACTTCCTCGGCCGGCCACTGACGGCGGAGGTGGCGGCGCCGAAGAGCCGGGAAAGCGGATTGGCGGACGACATGAGGAAAATGGCAGGCAGCCCTTAAAGCACCGGCCCGGCGTCAATGCCCAACCCCGGACAAGCGGTCATACCCCCAACGCTGTCTTCTGGAATCGGTTGCCGACCCTCCGGGCGGACGCTCCCAAATGGGATTTTTGCTGGTCAGGCTCGGAGCGGCGCTCTATCGAATGCGGGATGCGGAGTGCGGCATGTGGAACAAGCAGGGCAGTGGGCAGGCGTCGTGGCACAGGGTGCGACGAATCAGGGTGCGTGTTGTTCCCTCCTTTTGGATTCCGCAAGCTGCTTTGGGTTGTGTTCGGCGTTTGCCTCCTCGCGGCGGCGGCGGCGGTGGCGGCCCGCGCAGGCGAGAGCGCGGTGCTCGTGGCGGAAGTCAGCGGCGTGCTGACGCTCGACGATTGCCTGCGCATCGCACACGAGCGCAACCCCGACATCCTCATCGCCGCCAAGCAGCTCGACATTGCCCGCGCCGGCATCACCACGGCGAAAGCCGGCATTTACCCGTCGCTGGGCGCCAACGGCACCTTCCTCAAACGCGAGGCCGAGTTTGCCACCGGCGTGTCGGGCGACCAGAATCGGCGCGACAAAGATTACAATCTCAGCGCGCGCCTGACGCAGAATGTTTTTTCCTCCGGCCGGGTGCGCGCGCAGATCGACATCGCCAAAAAAGGGCTCGCCGTGCAGAGCCTCAACTACCAGGCGTCGGTGGAGACCGTGATGCAGAACGTGCGCATCGCCTTTTACCAGACACTGCTGGCCGAAGCCACTGTGCCGGTGCGCCAGCAGGCCGTCAGTCTGCTCGCCGGACAAGTCCGCGACGAAGAAGGCCGGCTCGCCGCGGGCACGGTGAGCCAGGTGAACGTCTCCCGCGCGCGGGTCAGCATGGCCAACGAAGAGCCGGCGCTCATCCAGGCGCGCGACGACCTGCGCACCAGCTACATCGCGCTCGCCCAACTCCTGGGCGTCGAGATGAGGCCCGGCGAGCTGCGGCCGGCCTTCCGCATCCGCGACGGCCTCGAAGGCCTGCCGGCGCACCCCGACCTCGGCGAGTGCCTGCGGCGCGCCGAGGCGCAGCGGCCGGAGTTGCTCGCGCGCAAGATCGAGCTCGAGAGCGCGCAGCGGCAGATCACGGTGGAAAAATCCAACACCCGCCCGCGGCTCGATGTCTTCGCCGGCTACGACGTGTTCAGCGAGCCGAGCACGCTCTCGAAGAACGACAGCTACAGCGGCTACACCATCGGCGTGTCGGGAAGCTGGCAGGTGTTCGACGGCGGGGCGACCCTGGGCCGGGTGCGCGCCCAGCGCGCCCGCGTGCTCGCGACGGGCGACCAGCTTCGGCAGACGCGCCTGCAGGTGCAGAGCGAAGTGCGCATCGCCTTTGAAAGCCTGCTCCAGGCCGAGCGCACGCTCGCCACGCAGGGCGGCAACGCGCAGCTCGCCGAGGAAACGCTGCGCCTGCTCACCACGAACGTCACCGCCGGGCTTACGTCGCAACTCGACCTCCTCCAGGGCCGGCTCGACCTGACCCGCGCGCAGATCACCCGGCTCGGCGCGCTCTTCGCCTACCATTCCGCGCAAGCCCGGCTCTTGCGCGCGATGGGCGAAGCCGCGCCGGCGAGCGAGGTGCAAATCCGGCGCGAGATCACGACGACGGTCGATCCGCGGGGAACAACCACGATTTCGACGAAATGAAAGGAGAACGCGCAACGGTGGAGGCAACGGGTTGCGAGTTGCGGGTTGCGGGTTGCGGG
>CAXTRS010000443.1:0-593 GCA_964246635.1 uncultured Chthoniobacterales bacterium
GCCCTGCTGGACGCCGCCCTGGCGGCCGGCAGCGTCGAGCCCGGCGGCGGCGTGCCCCCGCTCACCGCCGGCACGGAGCCGGTGAGACCGGCCGACTTCGGCCTTACCGCCGACACCGTGCTGGCCTACGGCAACGCGCGCGAGCTTTTCAGCCAATGGCTCACCGCGCCGACCACCGCGATTTCCCGACGCAAGACCGCGAATCAAAACACGATCCCCACGATCATGGCCGAACTCGAAGCCATCGCCGACGATCTCGACCGCCTGATGCCCGATTTCGCCAAGACCCCCGAAGGCACCCGCATGGCCGACGAATATGCCAATGCCAGCATCACCCGCGACACCGGCTCTCGCGGGGAGAGCGCCCCTCCGTCAGCCAGGGGCAACGGGGAAACGTCGCCGGCGCCATAAGAGCGCGCGCGAGCCTGCCAGTTCGCTTGTCGTGAAAAGCAGAGTTTCGACTGGCTTGGCGCCAAAATCTCTTTTCTGTTCGGAAACTGCGTTTTTGTGACGTGTCAATTCTGCGCCGAGCCGCTGCCGGAAACCGAGACTGAGTGCCCCCACTGCGGGCGGCCCAGCCTGTTTCCCAATCT
>CAXTRS010000443.1:603-3939 GCA_964246635.1 uncultured Chthoniobacterales bacterium
CCTCGTCCTGCTGATCGCGCTCTGCGCGCTCCCGAGCGCTGCGCTCGCCCAGAGAGTCGCGGAGGCGCGTGCCGATGCGGTCGCCCGGGGCGTGGTGGATCAGGCGAACGCATTCGCCGCCGCGGTCTCCGCGGTGGAAGTCGTCATGAACCGTTATTTTGGCGAACTCGATCGCCTGGCTTGGTCGGACGACCAGGTTTACGCCACGTATTACCAGAAGGTTGCCGCTGGCTTGCAAATCCCCGGCCATGACTCGTGGAACCGCCTGCGGGAAATCGCCGACACGATCCTCTATGGCGACAGGAACAAAGCGCAAATCCGCTTCGCCGCGCTCAGCCTCGATGGCATCGGTGTCGCGAACTACGGCGACTGTTCCATGATTCTGAAAAAACCGATGATCGAGCACCGGGCCTCCCTGTTCGAGGAAAACTCCGTGGTTTTCATGGAGCGGCACGATGTCCGCGGCAAACTCAAGTTCGTGGTGCCCGTTGGCTTCCGGTGTCCCTGGGATCAGCGGGTGGACCTCTGTCTTGCCAAGCTCACCGGCGAACTTCACCCCGCAACCGCTCCGGCCGAGTTTGCCGGCATTCTGCTCTTCCAGGGAGCGCATTCCGGGGAAGATCGGTTTGTGGAAGTCCACATCTGGGGGTCTCTTACGATACGTTCCTTCAGCCGAGTCGTTGTGCAACAGTGGGCCTCGCCGCCGTCACCGGTCGAACTTGCCAACGTGGAGGCGAAGTTGCTACAAGCCGGAGTTGAGTTCATCAAGCCTTAGCCGTGTTCGCGATCATTTCACCAGAGAAGGGCGCCGTCCACGATGCCGGCGCCGCGCCGCCGCAGACGGTGAATGCGATCATTGCGCCAGAGAAGGGCGTCGCCCTCCTGCTGGATCAGAATGAGCTTGTCGGCATGGTCACGCCCGAAGGCTGCGTGGAGAAAAAGGCGCCGCTGGCGTTTGTGGCCACCTGGATGCGAGAACTCGAGGAACCGATCTTTCTCGAAGATGCGGACGCAGGTTTCGTGCAGAGAGCGTTGCAGAGGGCGGTCGATGCGGACAGAGCGTTTCGATTGTTCCTTCCGCTGTTTGACCTGTCTATGCCAATAGCGCTTCGCGAAGCTACTGGAACTGAGATTGAGCGTCTATTTGGACAAAACGGACTGCTTCCACATCACACCGCAGCGCGTTTTTACGGTGCCCCATTTCCAGCCGTTGAACGTCTCGAATCCACGCTTTCTTTGGTTGCGGACCGCCCTTGGCCACTGCTTTATGAAGTTTTGGTGAATCTTTGGGAGCGCCAGACAGTGATACGGGAAGTTTGCCTCGCCTGGGCAGCGATTCCGGCTGACAAGTTCCCCTACACCATGTCAGCGGAAGAAATTCGGCAGGCATTCGTTCGTCGGGGGCTCTTTTATCGGTTGGTGGACAGTCTCGTCTGCCGAGCGTCACTCCCCAAGTTTGTCGAGGTTGAAGGGCAGCACCCCCGCCTGAGGCACATCCCATATTTGTGGTTCATTCTCAGACAATGGGCAGAGCCTTTCTATCTTGAGCAAAAAGAGGCCTATTATGCCGCACTGGAAGAGACACGCGCAGAAGTCGCGCGCAGGAAAACCAGCCTTCTGGCTCGTGTTCAGGGCGCGAACCTCGACGTTGTAGAAGCTGAAGCGCGGGACTTGATCAGATTTCAGCTTTCGCGCGGCGCAAGAAAGTATCCTGCAATGTCGCTCTGCGACTTGGCGATCCAAGCGAAGGGAAAAGGAGCGTTTCGCGCTCAAAAGCTGTTTTCTTGGCTTGCTGTGGAAACATACCCCATAGACCCCCAATGCTGGGCACAGTTTGCTGACGCCCTAAAAGGAAACAGCCAGCCCGGTGAGGCATTAGAGATCTATGAACAGCTGATTCATGAACGCCCGGAGAACGCAGTAGCCAAGAACGGCTGCGCCGAGGTGCTGCGCGACTTGAACCACTTGCCCGAGGCGCTCGCCGCCTACGAGCGGACGATGGCCGAGCATCCAGAGGATGCGGTGGCCAAGAACGGCCGCGCCGAGGTGCTGCGCGACTTGAACCGCTTGCCCGAGGCGCTCGCCGCCTACGAGCAAACGATGGCCGAACACCCGGAGAACGCAGTAGCCAAGAACGGCTGCGCCGAGGTGCTGCGCGACTTGAACCGCTTGCCCGAGGCGCTCGCCGCCTACGAGCAAACGATGGCCGAACACCCGGAGAACGCAGTAGCCAAGAACGGCTGCGCCGAGGTGCTGCGCGACTTGAACCGCTTGCCCGAGGCGCTCGCCGCCTACGAGCAAACGATGGCCGAACACCCGGAGAACGCAGTAGCCAAGAACGGCTGCGCCGAGGTGCTGCGCGACTTGAACCACTTGCCCGAGGCGCTCGCCGCCTACGAGCGGACGATGGCCGAGCATCCAGAGGATACAGTCGCCAAAAATGGCCGCGCCAATATTCTCTGCAAACTGGGACGGGGCGCCGAGGCCCTGGAGCATTTGCCAGCCGAACCTGTTCAGGATGTTTGCAACTGGATCGGTTTTCATATGCGCGGGATGATTTACCTGCGTCAGCGAAGGTGGATCGACGCGCAGAGAATATTCCGGCTCGGATGTGAGGCGGGCTTGCCTGTTCGGCAGGAAGCTCGTTTCCGGACCGCTTTAGCGATTTGCCAACTGCGTTTGGGCAACCACCGGGAGGCACTGAATAATCTGGATGTGTGGAGCAGTCGAAAATTCGCCCGCACGCGCTCCGCGATCCGTGCGCACGCTTTGGGCGCAGAGGGTCTCCTGCCTGAATGTCAGGCTGAAATTGCGATCGTTCGCTTGTATTCCTTCGAGATGCTTCAACGCATCGCGAATGAAGTGGAGGCACGTTATCTTTACTCGGCTCCACAGTATTCTGAGGACTGGCTGATCGATGCAGAGACGGACCTGCTACTCGCGACGTGAAATCTGTTTCGAGCGGCGGTGAAACAGCGAAGAGGCAAGGGCAGGCACGCGGGCTCGCCTTGAGAGCGTCCCTCATTTCCCTTAGCCCCGGCAGGGGTGCAAAGAGCCCTCGCCCACGGCGTGAGCCGTGGGTTTGGGTTGATGAAAGAGCCCAGCCCCGGCAGGGGCGGCAGAACCTGCGCGTGCCTCGGCGCACAGGCCACGCCCATGTTCTTGCGCCCCTGCCGGGGCTTGCGGCGTTTTCTCAACTGATCCCACGGCTTGCGCCGTGGGCTACGGTTCTTACGCCCCTGCCGGGGCTGAAAAAATGGCAGACTCAAACGCGGAGCGCTCTAAGTGAGGGAGCAAGAATAACGCGGGAGACGTTCCGCGGGGTGGGGGGGGGGG
>CAXTRS010000444.1:0-3935 GCA_964246635.1 uncultured Chthoniobacterales bacterium
TACCTGTTCAGGCGGTCTGCGAGGGATGTTCCAAATTTTGGCTTCCCAGGCAGGAGACTCAATTATAGGTTATGGCACTCTTAACGCCATGACAACGCCAACAAAACGCAAACGGTGTAAGGCCACTGCCAAAAGCGGGAAGCGTTGTAAGAGGCAGGCAATTCCGCCTACGGCCTACTGCCACGTTCATGCCGCTGCTGATCCTCCTAAAAAATTTATTGAGCGAGTTGGACCTTACATCGGTGCCGCCTCAGGCATCGTCGCAATAATCAAAGTATTATTGGAGTGTAGTGGCTTCCTTAATCAGATAGATAGAGAGCAACTGTCCGAGATCAGCGCGATTGCTTCTCCTGAATTACAAACCTCGGCGTATGAGAAATGGCTGCAAAGTCTGCCCTTCGACAAGAAATTTGCGGTGGAAGAAATCGTTGGAACGTCGCCTCAATTAGGCATGAATGAAACTATGCCCGCAGCTCAACAGGTTCAAACTCCGCAAGCTGGAGGATACCAGCAGGCACAGGCTGGATAACCATACGCCTCAACGTTTCGCCCTTGGCCGCCACGCTCCCGGCGGCGGACGGTGAACTTGAAGGTCGTTAGCGTTACGCGTTACTCAGGCATATCTCACCATGAAAACCATTACGACATACCTCACTATATTCGCACTCGTCACTTCAAACTGCCGTGCTGAACCGAACCGCCGAGCTGTTATCAACGATCCCGATGGTTATACGAATATCCGTGCGGACTCTCGCGGTAACTCCGATATCGTCGCCAGAGTGAACGAAGGCGAAGAGTTTTTAGCCGAGCCGTCCGACGCGACTTGGTGGCGTGTCACAGGCCCGAGAGGCGATTCTGGATACATGCACCGTAGCAGGGTTTCTCTGCTTCCCGCGTCCGATCCGCCTCAGGCCGATTCGCCCGCCGATCGAACGGACTCTCAGCCTGACACACAGAAATACTATGTCGTAAACGTGGGCGACTACGATACCTTAAATGTGCGCTCCGGGCCAGGCGTGAAGCATTCCATCATTGCGAAGTTCCCGAATGGAATTGCGGGAATCCAAATCCAAGGCGTCCCGGTGCTGAACGGCAACGATGACTGGGTCCATATTACGTTCGCCGACGGAGAGGGCTGGATCCGTCCGCAATATCTTGCTGCCATTCGAGTGCCGACAGCGCGACCTTCCAGCCGGGTCGGATTCGTCATCAGTCCTTTCTCGGGCGAATTACTCGATGTCCGAGGCCTTCCGAAACAGTGCATATGCAATGATCCCACTGCTACCGGCCGCCAGTTTTACCATGACGCGCTCGCAGGGGGTGGCGAACAAAGTGATGCAAAGCCGGAAATGACCACTGGCGAAAAGGTTTTAGGAGTCGCCGCAGTGGCAGCGGGCGCCTATCTCCTTTACAAGCTCTTTAGCCCTGATTCTTCCTCTTCCACTTCTGACCGGAACGAAGCGGCCGAACGGCAGCAGCGCGAAGATGACATGCGCGAACGCGTTCTGATGCAGCGGCGCGAGGCTGACGAGAGAGCTGTTCGCGAGGGCAAACCAAAACCATATGGCTACTAACTAACCCCACGTCATACAAGGGGTCCGGGCACCCCCTCCTCGCGGAAGACCCGGTGTCGTGCTTCCTCAGTTCCGGGTCGCCGCGCTTCGACAGCGACGGGATGCTGGCACTCGAGGTGCGCAGCCGCTCGGTGCCGGTTGAGTTCGGCCAGCTCGTCATCAGCGATCCCGACGATCCGCTGGCGCGCGTCGGTTTCCAGCACACTGGCGAGCACGAGGCGACGGTCAAAGTCTGGGAGCACCCGCGAGTCGGCTGCCGCTACCTCGTTTCCGCCGATCCGCGCCGCGGCTCGACCGCCGAGGGCGCCACCGACGAGGGCAACACCGACTGCCATTCGGTCGGGGTCTGGCGCGCCGATTATCTCGATGGCGAAGGCCGGCGCTGGCCGCCGCGGCTCGTCGCGCGCATCAAGCCGCCTTGGCGCGGCGACAACAAGCCGACAGCGCGGCTCACGGCGCTGCTGGCGCGCTACTACGGCCGGTGCCTCGTTGTCGTGGAATCGAACCAGCTCGGGCTGATCGACGCGCTCAAGGAGCTCGACGTCGATCTCTACCGGGAGGAGCGCTTCGACATGGTGAGCCAGAAGTTCACCCGGCACGTCGGCTGGAACACCAGCGAGGCGACGCGCGACCTGCCCATTGACGCGCTGGGCGATGCCTGCCGGGAGCGGCGCGTGGACATCGGCTGCCCGCATGTCGTCGATGAAATGCGCACGTTTGTGCGGAACAAGCGCGGCAAGTGCGAGGCCGCGAGCGGGCGGCACGACGACGACGTCATGATGAGCGGGCTGGCACTTTATTGTTTGCCGCACGCGACGCTCATGCGCGAAGATGCATGCAAGCGCCGACCGCCCGCCGACGCCGATAACTGGGTGCGGGTCGGCTGATTTTGATTTTTCACGCCGCGTGACCGTGATATTTTAGAAGTTCAAACCGGAGGCGCGGGTGCAAACCCCGCCGAGTTTGTCCGTTCTCGTGGTGTAAAGTAGCAGCCTGGGAATCGCCGGTGAGTGGCATAAAAACGGACGCCCTTTTTCTTCGTGCGCGCGGGGCAAGATGCTACGTTGCTCGTCATGGAAACAGACGAGCGATTCTCAGACATCGAACAGGTTGAGGAAATTCTTAACGTCAGCATGGTCAACAAGCGCTTAGCGGAAGGCTGGCGACTTCTAAAAGTCCTCACCAAGCACGACGAACACGATTACGCGGCTTACGTCGTGGGCCGACCCAAAAAAGACGCAGCCTTGCCAACCTCCAAGGAATTATATTCCGCTTGATCTTGTCGCTCGCACGCCTAGCTCGCGTCGATGCTCAATCGCCGCCGCCCCTCCTCGTTCGACAACTTCCCCCAAGTCCCGCCGCAGCTCATCGACGCGCGCCTGCCCGATGCGCGAGGCCTCGGCTCGGTGAAACGGCGCATGGACGGCTCAATTGAGAGCGCGACCGACGCCAACGGCGCGGCGCTGAAATTCCCCGCCCCGAGCCTCGCGAGTCGAGTTGCGCCGACAGGCATGGGCTTCCCAGCGTCGCCGCGTCCGCTGGCGGTTTCCACGCCAACCGTCGTTGCCGGCACGCCGGCGGCAGCGGGCGATGCGTTGCACGCCAGCGGTTCGTATTGGGCGAGCCAGCGCCCCGGCTTTCCGGCCGCACCAGCGCCAGCGCCAGCTCCTGCGCGTGTCGCCATGGCAGCCCAGCAGGCGCCGCGGTCCTTCGATCAGTTAGTCCGTGCCGCCGGCACCCAAGCGCCTGCGATACCCGCATCGCCTGCCTTCGGCAAGGTCGCGCAATATCCCGTGGCGCCGAGCGAGCAGCCGGCGATCCAGCCGGGCGAAACGCGCCCGCTGCCCGGTGGCGGCGTCGCCAGTGTGCCCGCCACGCCCCCGCCGCTGCCAAGCGCCGGTGGCACTGGCATCTTCGTCAATGGCGTCGAGCAGGTCCGTCTGGGCGACGGTTCGTTCGCGCCACGCCCGGCGTTTGATCCTGCTGCGGCACGCGAGGCCGACGAAGCGCGCGTGCGCGCCATGACGCCTGCGCCGGTCGCCAATGTGCCGTTCTCGAACACGACTGGTCTCGCGCAGTCCGACACGGCCGACCTCAAGCGCAAGGAGGAAGGGCTGCCCGTTGCTCCGCCCGCCTTTGTCCCGCCAAGCCCATCGACTTTCGTCGGTTCGACGCCCGACACTCCGGCGGCTCGTGCCGCGGCAGCCGATGCTGAGCGCGAGCGCATCGCGACGGCGAAGCCCGCTTACGGTGGCTCGCTGCAAGCGCCTGCCGCGCCCGCATTTCATCCGCCCGGCCTGCCGTCGCTGCGCCCGACCGAGGTGCTGCCTGCACCCGGCCCGAACGCGCTCGGTGCGGCCC
>CAXTRS010000445.1:0-3933 GCA_964246635.1 uncultured Chthoniobacterales bacterium
TGGCGATCGCGTCGAGTCTCGATTTCTGGGTGCCCATCCTCGTCGCGCTCGGCGCGCTGATGCTCTGGCGCGGCGGGGCCCGGGCGCGGCTGTGCGTGGCGTGCGTTGCGCTGGCGGTCGCGGGCAGCGAAGCGGCGGTCGGCCCGCTCAAGCGCGTGTTTCTCCGATTGCGACCGTATCAGGCGATGGCCGGTGTGCGGCAGGTGGATCTCGACCGGAGCGCGCGACCGCGGATTCTCGCGCTCGGCCGGCCGCTCGACGTGCGGTTCTCGCCGGCGCCGATGCCCTCGCCGCGCTTCGCGGTCAACGGCCGCTCCTTTCCCAGCGGCCACACGATGGACAACTTCGCGGCCGGCACGATGCTCGCGCTCTGCTACCGGCGGCGCGGCTGGCTTTACCTGCCTGCGGCAGGGTTGATTGGTTGGTCGCGCATTTACGTCGGCGCGCACTGGCCCACCGATGTCCTGGTCTCGGCGTTTCTCGGCGTCGGCGTCGCGCTGGTGCTCGCGGCTGCGATCCAGTGGGCGTGGCTGCGCTGGGTCGGCGACCGGGCGCCGGGGCCGTTTGCGGGGCTGTAGCGGCGGTCTATGACCGCCCCCTGCGAAAGATGGCACCAGCGCAATGAGCAGTCATAGACCGCCGCTACAATCGGCAAAAGCGTTGTCACGCCGGGCGGGATGTGATTTCTGGACGATGCACGTCACGTCCCGCCATGTCTGCCCGCTCCGCCACTCTGCTGTTTCTCGCCGTGCTGACGGTGCTGCGGCTCCTTTTCATCGGCCTCGTAGAGCTTTCGCCCGACGAAGCGTATTACCAGATGTGGAGCGAGCGGCTGGACTGGGCCTACTTTTCCAAAGGTCCCGGCGTTGCCGTGGCCATGCGCGCCGGCACGGCACTGTTTGGGGTCAATGAATTCGGCGTCCGTTTCTTCAGCCCGATTCTCGCGCTCGGCACCAGCCTCATCGTTTTCTGGCTGGCCCGCCGCATCTACGGCGGCAGCGTCGCGGCCTGGACGGTGTTGCTGCTCAACCTCACGCCGATCTTCACCGCCGGCAGCCTGCTGCTCACCATCGACCCGCTCTCGATCTTTTTCTGGACCGCCGCGCTGGCGGCCTGCTGGCTGGCGCTGCAAGCGGAAAGCCCGATCGAGTCGGCGCCCAACGCCAGCGTCGTCGCGGCGACATTGCCCAAGCCAGGATTGGCACTCGTCTGGTGGGCGGTCACGGGCGCCGCGATCGCGCTCGGGTTTCTGAGCAAATACACGAACGCCGGCGAACTCCTTTCCGTCGCGCTCGCCCTGGCCTGGACGCCGCGCTGGCAAGTCGTGTTTCGCCGGCCGGGATTTTACCTGATGCTCGGCGTCGCCGCGCTCGGCGCCGTGCCGCCGCTGCTCTGGAATCAGGCCCACGCTTGGGTCACGCTCGGCCACCTCTGGGCGCGGGGAAATCTGGACACGCCCTTCGAGTGGGACGCCGGCGCGCCGCTGCGTTTTTGGCTGGCCCATTTCGGGGTGTATTCGCCGCTGCTCTTCCTCGCGCTGCTCTCCGGGCTGCCGTGGGGCTGGAAACGCGCGCGGCTGCCGTTGCGCTCGCTTTTCAGCAAACGCCGCCGCGCCACCTGGCCGCGCCCGGCGCCGCCGCTGGACCGTGACGGCGAGCACGCGCGCTTTCTGCTCGCCTTCGCCCTTCCGCTCCTGGGCATGTATGGCTTGCTTTCGCTGCGCACCGCCGGCGAGCCGAACTGGACGGCGCCCGCGTTCATCTCCCTCGGCGTGCTGACGACCATGCTCTGGCACGAGCGTTGTCGCGCGCGGATGAGCAGCGTGGCGCCGGTGTGCATCCTTGCGCTGGTCGTCGCCGGCTTTGAAAGCCTCGTGGCCATCGACACCGACCTGCTGCGCCAGGCCGGCTTTTCCCTGCCATACAAGCGCGACCCCAGCGGCCGGCTCCACGGCTGGCGCACGCTCGCCGCGACCGTCGCCGAGTTGCGAGCCAAAACGGAGCGCGAACTCGGCGCCCCGGTTTTTCTGATCGCCAACAAATACCAGACCGCCGCCGAGCTGAACTTTTACCTGCCGCCGAGCGCCCGCCGCAACCCGCGTCCCGGTCACCCGCCGGTGTATCTGCCGGAGGCGCAGGAGTTCAGCAGCCAATTTTCTTTCTGGCCTGGCTACGAAGAAACGCCGCCGGCCGACGCCGCCACCGCGCCACCGCTGCCGGCGGACGACCGTCTGATGACGAGCGAAGCCGAGTTCGCGCAAGTCGGCAAAAACCCATTCACGGGTTGCAGCGCGCTCTTCGTGAGCGACAACGAGCGCCACCAACGCGCCGCGTCCTCCGTGGAAAACGGCTTCGAGCGCTGCGAACTCCTCGCCACCTATGAAATCCGCCGTCGCGATCTGCCCCTGCGCACGCTGCGCGTCTTTCTTTGCACGAACTACCAGGGAGCGCCGCTTTGAGAAGGGCTAAGGGCTAAGGGCTAAGGGCTAAAAAGCAGAGGGCTGTCGGTGGCGTCCGCACGCGGCGCGGGTTGCATTTTCTTTTTTTAGCCCTTAGCCCTTAGCCCTTAGCCCTTAGCCCCGCATGCTCTCCGTCGTCATCCCGCTCTACAACGAAGAGGCCAACGTGCCGATTTTGCAGCGCGAGCTGGCGGCGGCGCTGGCGGGGATGGATTACGAAATCGTGTTTGTGGACGATGGGTCGCGCGACGCCACGCGGGAGCGCATCGACCGCGGCGGCAACGGCGCGGATGACGGCCGTGTGCGCGTGCTCGCGTTCGCGAAAAACACCGGCCAGAGCGCGGCGATGTATGCGGGGTTGCAAGCCGCGCGCGGGTCGGTCGTGGCGTTGCTCGACGGCGATTTGCAAAACGATCCGGCCGACATTCCGAAGCTCGTGGAAACACTCGAAAAATCGGGCGCCGATTTAGTCTGCGGCTACCGCGCGCGGCGCAAGGACACGCTCGTGAAACGGCTTACCAGCCGCATCGCCAATTTCGTGCGCAGCCGTTTCGTGGGCGACGGCGTGCGCGACACCGGCTGCACGTTGAAAGCAATGCGCCGCGAGTGCGTCAGTGCGCTGGTGCCGTTTGCCGGGATGCACCGATTCATTCCCGCGCTGGTGAAGGGCGCGGGCTTTCGGCTCGTGGAGCAAGCCGTGAACCATCGGCCGCGACAATTCGGGGTCAGCAAATACGGGCTGGGCAATCGCGCCCTGCGCGCAACGCTCGACATGTTCGGCGTGCGCTGGCTGCTCTCGCGGCAGGTTCGTTATGAGGTCAAAGAAGAATAACCTGTCCGCGCCCTCATCCGCGCACCGACGCGGCGCAGGCCGATACCACGTCGGGAACTACCAACCAAACCTCCATGAAAAACGCGCCCCTGTTTCTCCTCATCGCCCTTCTGCAATTCGCTGCCGTCACCACGGCGGTATTTGCGCAAGCCACGCCCTCGTCGAGCCCGACCTCGGAAGCCGGCGGCGACGATCAGACGACGCTCCTGCGGCTGGAGGAAAAATGGAGCAGCGCGTTTCTGAACAAAGACGTCGAGATCATCGCGCGCATCGAAGCCGACGGCTACGTGTTCACGAACGCCGACGGCAAAATGAGCGGCAAAGCGGACGACGTGAAATCCCTCAGCAGCGGGGAGACGAAATACGAATCCTACAAACAAAGCGACGTGCAGGTGCGGCTCTATGGCGACACCGCGATTGTCACCGGCCGCACGACGATCAAAGGCAGCGACAGCGGCCGCGACGTGAGCGGCGACTACCAGTGGACGGACACGTTCATCAAGCGCGAGGGCAAATGGCAGGCGATTGCCACGCACACCTCGCTGGTGAGCAAGTGAGATAGAGCGTTGCGGGTTGCGGGTTGCGGGTTGGGGGGGGGGGGGGGGGCGCGCCCCCCCCAAAGGTTTTTTTTAAGTACGGGGGG
>CAXTRS010000446.1:0-3914 GCA_964246635.1 uncultured Chthoniobacterales bacterium
CCTGGAGCCAGACGCGCGCGTCGGCGCCGTTGCCCGCGTTGTCGTCGCCGTCGGCCGCGCCGCCGCGCCGCAACTGCAGCCGCCACCCGCCGCCGCCCACGAGCGGCAGCGGCAGGCTGCGGCTCTGGCCGGCGAGCAGATTTTGCACGCGCGCGGCCTCGGCCGAGAGGCGCGGCAGTCCTGGCAGCGGACGCGGGGCGGAGTCGGTCATCGGTGGTCGGCGGTGTCTTCGATTTCGTCGAAGAGGTTGCGCCGCTGGCGCGAGCGGCCGTCGTTGCTTTCGCCTTCGGCGCCTCCGGCGCGGGTCACATTCACGGCGATGTCGGTGACGGCGAGCCGTTCGTGCAGCGTGGTTTGCAAGCTCGCCTGTTCGCGCGAGAGAAAGCTCGCGCTGCTGTCCGAGCTGGTCACAAACTCGACCCGCACCTGTCCGCCCTCGCGCCAGACGCGCACCTCGGTGCCGGGCAGCACGTCGTCTTTCAGGGTGATGCGGACTTCCTGCTGTTGGTGCGAACCCGCGCCCGGATCGGAGACCAGCACGCGCTCCGCGACGCTCGCACTGATTTCCGCCACGACCGCGCCGGCGTCGGAGACCGCCGCGGCCGCCGCCAAAGGTTCCGCTGGGCTCGTGCCCGTGGGTGCAAGCGCCGGCATTCCCTGCATGCCGAACGAGGAAAGGATGGACTGTCCCAGATCGGTGTTTGGTTCGATGTCGCTGGAATGCGGCGGGTGGTCGTCGAATGGATCAGCGGAAAAGGAGGCGCCCTCGTCCGTCGTTTCTCCTTCGGACCGCCCGTGCGGTGGCTCGCGGCGGTGCGTGTTTCTGCGCGGGCTTTCGTCCGTCGAGCGCGTTTCGTGGCGGGTTGCGGGCGGGTCATCCGTCGTCGCCGCGCCGCGGTCTTCGCGCTCGCCGCTTTCGTCCGGTCGCCGCTCGAGCAGCGAGCGAAAACTCTCTTCGTCGCGCACCAGGTCGCGCCCGGATGCATCCGACGCGGGCGCCGGCGGCTGGGCGGGCGAGCTGCCAGGAAACGCCGGGACGGCCGGGCGCATGGGGTTGCTGCTGGAGGGTTCCATAAGTGGATCAGTTGTCGGCGTCTTCGCTGTCGTCGTGCTCGGAATCATCGACTTCTTCGCGCGACGACGACGAACCCGGCGCGTGCAGATCTTCAACTTCGAGATCGGCGGCGGCTTCTTCTTCCTTCGCGCTCGCGAGCAGCCAGGCGTCGCGGTGTTCGTCGATCTTCTGCCGTCCGCGCGACGCGACTTGATAACGACCCTGCGCCTGGGTCGCTTCCTGGCGCGCGGTTTCCACCGCCGCTTCGGCTTCGCACAGCTCTTTCTCGTGCAAGAGTTCGCGCTCGCGCAAAAAAGCGATCGCGGCGTTGACGTCGTCCACCTCGCGGCGCGCCACCACTCGCTGGTGAATGCTCTGGTAAAGCCGGACCTCTTCGGCGGTGCGCCAGGCGTGATAATCCGCGAGCGCCTTCCGCCGCGTCTCCGCCGTCGCGAGGGCTTCCGCGACGCGCCGCTGCGCCTTCGCGGCTTCCTGGCTCGCGGTGTCTTCGCGCAGCAGACGCACGCGGCGCAAGCTCTCGAACGTGTAACGGGCGGGCATACGGAAAAACGTTGGGTGCGGAAAAAAATACCTTTCAGCCGCCGCCGGCGCCGACGATCGCGGTCATCTTCTGCACGGTTTCCGCGAACGTGTTTTTTTCGTGCAGCCCCTGGCGCAGAAACGCGTTGATCTTGTCCACCTTCGCCAGTGCTTCGTCGGTCACCGGATCTGCTCCTTTTTTGTATTCTCCGATGCGCACGAGCAGCTCGACTTCCTGATACCGCGCGAGCAGCTCGCGCAAGCGCGCCGCCGCTTTGCGATGCTCGGGCGGCACGATCGCGCTCATCACGCGGCTCACGCTGGCGAGCACGTCCACGGCCGGGTAATGGTTCGCGGCGCCGAGCTTGCGCGACAGGATGATGTGGCCGTCGAGAATCGAACGCGTTTCGTCCGCCACCGGCTCGGTCATGTCGTCGCCTTCCACGAGCACGGTGTAGAGCGCGGTGATCGAGCCGCGATCCGCCTGGCCGGCGCGCTCCATCCAGCGCGGCAGCGCGGCGCAACCCGACGGCGGGACACCGCGCCGCGTCGGCGGCGCGCCGGCCGCGAGACCGATCTCGCGTTGCGCGCGCGCGAACCGCGTCACGGAGTCCATCATCAGCAACACGCGCGCGCCGCGGTCGCGGAAATACTCGGCCACCGCGGTGGCGACATACGCGGCCTTGAGCCGTTCCATCGCAGGCCGGTCGGAAGTCGAAATCACGAGCACCGCTTTTTTCAAGCCTTCCTCGCCGAGATCGCGTTCGATAAATTCGCGCACCTCGCGCCCGCGCTCGCCGATGCGCGCGAGCACGCCGCCATCGGCTTCGGTGTTGCGGGTGATCTGCGCGAGCAGCGTGCTTTTCCCCCCGCCCGCGGCGGCGAAGATGCCCATGCGCTGGCCTTCGCCGCAGGTCAGCGTGCCGTCGAGCACCCGCAGGCCGAGCGAGATCGGTTTTTCGATGAGCCGCCGCTTCATCGGGTCCGGCGGCTGGGCATAGACCGGGTAAGTCGTCTCCGGCACAAACGCCGCGCGCAGGGCGGGGTCCAGCGGCCGGCCGAGGCCGTCGAGCACGCTGCCGAGCAGGCGCGGGCCGACGCCGACGGCATGCGTGTTGCCCGAGGGGATCACCTCGGTCGCGGAGGAGATGCCGAGCAGTTCGCCGAGCGGCGTGAGCAGCGCGGCTTGCTTGGAAAATCCGACGACCTCGGCGAGCAATTCCCAGTCGTCCCACGGATTTTTGAGTGTGCAAAGCTCGCCGATTTTCACGCCCGGCACCACGGCCCTGATGATCGTGCCAGTGACTTGCACCACGCGGCCTTTGATTTCGAGCGTGCGCGCTTCTTCGACGGTTTGGCCGAGCAGGTCGGTGATGTAATCGAGGCCGCGGCGCTCCATAAGCGGGTCGTGAAAAATTCGGACGTGCCGCCAGCGTTCAGCTTTCGCCTTTCATGCGTTTAGTCAGCGCCTTGACGATGGCTTCCAACTGCACGTCCACGCTGGCATCCACGACGCCGATCTCGGTTTCCAGGATGCACCCTCCGGCGGCGGTGACTTCCAAATTCGTGACGCCGGGAAAGCCCGCGAGGATTTCGTGCAGGCGCGCGCGCACGGCGTCGATCTCGGCCGGCGACACGCGCAGGATCACCTGGCGCTGGTTGCGCACGACTTCGAGCGCATGGCGCACGACACGCACGATGCGCTCCCGGTCGTCCATCTCGCCGACGATGCGGCGCAGGGAGCGGACGACGACATCGACCACGCGCTCTTCGAGACTCGCCAGGTAGTCCGCGCCGCGCGCAGCGGTTTCCAGCATTTGCTCCGCCGCCCATTCCTTGCCTTCGGCGAGGCCGTCCTCGCGTCCGCGAATTTTTTCGGATTCGTAAGTCGCCTTGGCGTCGGCGACGATCCGGCCGGCTTCCGCACGGGCGGCGGCGAGGATGTCCTGCGCTTCGAGCGTCGCGGCGTAGTCGGCCGCTTTGATGACGCGGCCTGCGGGAAACGGCGCGAGACTGGCGTTTTCCTTTAGTTGAAGCATGGCGTCCAGGTGGGATCGACTTCGCGGGTGAGCAGCCGGTGCAGCGTTTTCCAGATGCCGGCGCGCAGTGCGGGCGGCACAGGATGCGCGCTGAATTCCAAGCCTCCCTCGGGTGAGCCGGCGGGAAACTTCAAACGCAAACGGCCGGTGAGCGCCGTCGGCTCGCCGGCGAAAAGGCTTTCCAAAAACCAGCGGCCGGTGCGGCGCGCCGCGGCGACGAGAGTGCCGGCCTCGGCGAACTCCAGCTCGTGCGGCAGGAGCGTGGCGCGCGCGGCTTCGGC
>CAXTRS010000447.1:0-3902 GCA_964246635.1 uncultured Chthoniobacterales bacterium
CCCCCCCCCCCCCCCCCCCAACCCGCAACCCGCAACCCGCAACCCGCAACCCGCAGCTAGCATCCAGCATCCTTCCCCCACCGCGCGAGCAAGTCCGCCGGGTCGCGAAAAATCGCCACGGCGCCGGCGGCGCGCAGGTCGGCCTCGGGGAAGCCGCCGCAGAGCACGGCGACGGTGCGAACACCGGCTTTGCCAGCGGCCTCGGCGTCATACGGTGTGTCGCCAATCACAAACGCATCGGCCGGCGTGATGCCGGGGAGCTTTTGCAGCACTGCGTCGAAGATGTCGGCGTGCGGCTTCGAGCGTGAGGCGTCTTCTTTCGTGGTTTCGGCGTCCACGAGGTCGGCGATGTCGCAGAGTTTTTTGTGATGTTCCACCTCCTCGGCGACACCCGAGGAGGCCAGCGCGAGGCGCCAGCCTTCGGCGCGCAGCCGCTCGAAAAGCTCGCGCACGCGCGGGAACGGCCGCACGCGCGCGAGGTAGCGTTCTTTGAAAATTTCGCCGCGCGCCTTTTCGATCTTCTTGCCCAGCGTTTTCAGCTCGGTTTCGGAGAGAAACACCGGCATCAGGTTGTCGCCGCCTTTGCCGATCTGAGCGCGAATTTTTTCAAACCCGATCTCCTTGCCGAACTCGCGAAAGGCCTCCTGCCAGGCGTGGGCGTGGAAATCGACCGAATCGACCAGCGTGCCGTCGATGTCGAAGATGGCGGCTTTGGGGATGGGCATCCTTCGCAATCGCGGCGGGCGTGGCTGCTGGCCGGAAGCGAGCGAGCGAGTGAGCGGCGTGCCTGCGGTTCCGGCGGGCGGCCCGCAGGCTGCTTTGAGAAGAATCCCTCTCACATCGCTGCGCGGCGCGAGCGGTCGCTCGTGCTCCCGCCCTCGTCGTATTCATCCACTCCTCGCCCCGCTTGCTGCCCCGTCGCCTCACCTTGCTCTATGTCGCCGCGCTCAGTGCCGTGGCGTTGCTCTGCCTGCTCGGGCAGGCGCTGGTGCAACGCGCCCTGAGCAGGCAGGCGCACGATTCCCGGCTCATCAATATTGCCGGCCGGCAGCGCATGCTCGGCCAGAGATTGAGCAAGGCCGCCCTGGCGGTGCAGGACGCCGTCGAGCCGCCGCGCTCGCCAGCGACGTCAACGGCTGCTGCCGCCAGCGGCGACGCCGCCGAGCGCCATCGCGCGCTCGCCGCCGCCACGGCAGAGTTGCGAGAGGTGCTCGGAGACTGGACGCGCGTGCACCGCGGACTCCAGGCGCGCGGCGACAGCGTGCTCGGGCTGCCGGCGGCGGCGAACAGCGAGGCGCTGCGCGAGTTGTTCGGCAAGCTCCAACCCTGGCACGATACGATCGTCGCCGCGGCGGAAGCGGTCCTCTTCGCCGTGCAAGAGCGCGAGATCCATCCCGTCCTGGTGCGGAGTCAAGTCAGTATCATCCTGGACAATGACGACGGGTTTCTCGCGGGCATGGATGCGATCGTCGCGCGCTACGAATTCGAGGCCGCGGCGCGGGTCGGCGCGTTGCAGCGCACGGAATGGCTGCTGCTCTTTTCCACCTTGCTCGTGCTCGCGGCCGAAGGCGTGCTCGTCTTCCGGCCGGCTGTGACCCGGATCGCCCGCGTGCTGGCGGCGGAGGAAACGGGCCGCGGCGCGTTGCAACGCGCGCGCGACGAACTCGAAACCCGCGTCATGCTGCGCACGGCCGAAACCGAGGAAGCCAGCGCGCGCTTGCGCGAGAGCGAAGAACGGTTTCGACTCGCCATCCACGAAACGCCGCTGCCGATGATCCTCCACGCCGAAGGCGGCGAAGTGCTGCTCGTCAACCGCGCCTGGGCGGAGATCAGCGGCTACCGCCACGCGGAGATTCCCACGATCCGCGCCTGGACCGAACGGGCGTGTGACCCGGGCCGCGCCGCCGAAATCTCCGCGCACATCGCGCGGCTCTACGAACTGGACCGCGCCCTCGACGAAGGCGAATTTGAAATCTTCACCGCCGACGGCGAACGGCGCACGTGGGATTTCTCGTCCGCCCCGCTGGGCGCGTTGCCCGATGGCCGGCGGCTGGTCATCAGCGCCGCTGTCGATGTGACCGAGCGCAAGCGCGGCGAAGACGCGCTGCGCGACAACGAAGCCCACCTGCGCCTCGCGCTCGAAGCCGGCCGCATGAGCGTCTGGCGCATCGACGCGGCGAGCGGCAGCGTGCGCTGGAGCACGGCGCAGCGCGAGCGTGGCTGGACGGCCGGCTCGTTTCCCGAAAGCCCGGAGCGCTTCGCGCGCGACGTGCATCCCGACGATCGCGCGGCCACGCTGGCGGCGTTCGAGAAGTGCAAAGCCGACGGCACGCCGTTCAGCCTCCAGTATCGCTACGTGCGACCCAGCGACGGGGCGGTGCGCTGGCTGGAAAGCCGCGGCCGACCCATTTACAACTCGGCCGGAAAGCTGACGCTCATCACCGGCTTGAGCGTGGACATCACCGCGCGCAAGGAAGCCGAGGCGGCACTGCACGCGGCGAAAGACGAAGCCGAGCGCGCCAATGTCGCCAAGAGCGAATTTCTCTCGCGCATGAGCCACGAATTGCGCACGCCGCTCAACGCGATCCTGGGCTTCGGCCAGTTGCTCGAAATGAGCGCGCTCGACGCCCGCCAGCGCGAAGGCACCGGCCACATTCTCAAAGCCGGCCGCCACCTGCTCGGACTCATTGACGAGGTGCTCGATGTTGCCCGCATCGAAAGCGGCCAGCTCGCGTGCGCGGCGCGGCCACTCGAATTGTCTGCGTTCGTCGGCGAGACCGTCGATCTCCTGCGGCCCTTTGCCGACCAGCACGAGGTGCGTTTGGAATTTGCAGACGCGGCGACCGGCGCTTGCGACAAATGCCGCGCGCTGGCCGACCCGCAGTTGCTCAAGCAGGTGCTGCTCAACCTGATTTCCAACGCCATCAAATACAACCGGCCCGGCGGCGGGGCCCAGGTGCGTTGCGCCGAAGCGTCGTCGGGTGCGCGCGTGCGCATCGAAATCGCCGACACCGGCCAGGGCATCGCGGAGGCCGATCTGCCGCGCTTGTTCACGCCCTTCGAGCGGCTCGGCGCGGAGCACAGCGGCATCGAGGGCAACGGCATCGGCCTCGCGTTGAGCCAGCGGTTGGTCAAGCGCATGGGCGGCACGATCGAGGCGCGCAGCACGCTGGGAGTTGGCAGCACGTTTGTCGTCGAATTGCCGGCGGCGGTAGAGAAACAAGTGCGGAATGCGGAATGCGGAATCGAGCGGCTGGGCAGCCGCGAGATGGATGGGAGAGCCGAAGGCCGAGTGAGCCGGGAGGCGAACGAGTCAATGCGGAATGAAAAGGCAGCGGAGGAGAGTAGCTCGGCTGTGGCTTCAGTCGTTCCGCACTCCGCATTCCGCATTCCGCATTCCTCCTCTCCCACGGTTCTCTACATCGAAGACAACGTCTCGAACACCCAGCTCGTCGAGCGTGTGTTCGAGTGTGAGCCGGTGTGTTTGCTCTGCGCGCCGGACGGCGCCAGCGGCCTGGCGCTGGCGCGTGCGGAGCGACCCGATCTTGTCCTGCTCGACTTGCACCTGCCGGACATTTCCGGCGAGGAAGTGCTCGCGCGATTGCGCGCGGACGAACGCACGCGCGAAGTCCCGGTCATCATGCTCAGTGCCGATGCGCTGCCCAGCCAGATCGCGCGGCTGCGTGCTGCCGGAGCGTGCGATTACCTGACGAAGCCGCTGGATGTCGGCCGCTTGTTGTCGGCCGTGGACGCTGCGCTTGCGGAGAGTGCCACGTTGGAGGCGGCATTAGATTGCCCCTCATTTGAGGAAGCCCCGGCAGGGGCGCAAGAGCCCTAGCCCACGGCGCGAGCCGTGGGAAAGATATAGAAATGAGTCCAAGCCCCGGCAGGGGCGTAAGAAC
>CAXTRS010000448.1:0-3900 GCA_964246635.1 uncultured Chthoniobacterales bacterium
GGGGGGGGGGGGGCGCCCCGCCCGCCGTGCCCGGCGCCTCGCGGTTAACACGCCCCCTGACGCCCGGGGCAGGACTCGGGCGACACGCCCGAGCCGGCGGGACGCCCACCCTACCCGCAGCACATCTGCCGCGATCCTTTTGCTCCTATCCTTAGCCGCGCTTGCGGATCGGTCCGACGATCTCCGTCTTCACGGGCACGCCGTTGACCTCGACGGGCAGGGCGGCACCGCGCGTCGGCGACTCCGTCAGGTTCACCTTGAGCGCGTAGCCGTTGCCCTTGCCTGAGCGCGTGATGCCCACGCCGGCCACGAGCGCCAGCTTCCCAAAAATTTCCAGCGCGTGCGACTTGGCCGCCCGGACTTCCTCCAGCGTGTGTTCCTTCATGCGGATGGCGAGGCGCGGCGCGGCTCCCCGGTTGGTGCGCTACGAAATTAGCAACTCGACCTTCAGCGAGTCCAGCACCGCGTGCAACGGATTTGCATAGGTCAACCCCTGGCCGTTGGCGCCGCCTTGGTCACTGCCCGCGAAGAGCAGCGCCACGCCGCGCTTGTCCGAGCCGACGATGAGCGAGCCGCTGTCGCCGCCGTCGCTGAAAGGCCCGTCGCCCGTGCCCTCGATTTCGATCTGGTCATCGAAGCGCAGATCGCCGAGGTCAAAGCCGACCACCACGTTGTCGAGCTCGAAGGCCGTCACCCTGCCGCGAGTCAAGCCGGTGGTGCGGCCGAGCTTGGCGACCTCAGTGCCTTCGTCGAGGAAGGCGTGGCCGACACCGGCCAGTTTGCCGAGGCCGCGGAGTTTTGCCGGGTCGAAGGCGACACTGTCGTCCGCGATTTCGCCCAGCGCGCAGTCCACGAGATTGGCTCCGCGCTTTTTCAGCCGGATGAAATCGCCGAGGCTGGCGACGGCGTCACCGGGCGCTTTGCCGCCGTCGAGCGTTCCTGGCTGGACGACCTCGTCGCCGCGCTTGCCACGGTTCTCGTTGGCGAGCACATGGTTGTTGGAAAGCAGGCACGGCTTTCCGCCGCCGCCGCGCGGCCGCACGAAAGCGCCGAGCGTTCCCGCCGTGACCGCGACGTGCCCGATCGAACAGCCGATGAGCAGCGGACGCTGGCGCTGCTGATACCACGGCGGTGTTGTCACCGCCGCCCGCTTGCTCACACGCCCGACGTAACGCACGTCCACTTCGCCTCTGGCCTGACGGCTGATCAACTCGACCTCGCGGCTCGCCTGAAAAGCGCGCTTCTGCACCCGCACCGCCAGCCGGAAATCGCCTCTGCGCCCAGCCCGCGCCACGCCAAGCGCCAGCGACGGCGGCGGCTCTGCGGCACGCGCAATTGGCGCCGCGGCGCGACCAAAAGCGGCGCGCGTGATAATAGCCGTCTCAATCTGCGGTAGCACGCGGGCCGCGAGGGTTTGTTTGAGCTCACGAACAGAGTCGATGTTCATGGAAATTGGATTCAAAGACCTTCGAACGCTTGGGCTACCAAGTCTGCATACCCTCCGTCACGATAATGGACAGCTACTTCGCAGCAGAGATTTGTGAGTTCAACATCATTCATTCCGAGTGCGCCCGCCATGAGCCCAAGCGATTCGATGGCCTCCTTCGCCTTCCATGACTTTGTTAGCTGAAGCAGCATGGCACTGATTGCAGCCAAACGGATACCACACTCCGTTATGTCTCTATTCCAAGCCAAGATTCCAATCATGGACAATGTAACCGCAGCTTCCGGTTGATCGTCGGTTTCGTCCTGCATGGCAATAGCTTCACGGAGATATCTCTTCGCTTCGGTATAGTTTCCTAGCTTCAACTCGATCCAACCGAGCATCGCAAGCGTTGATCCGTGTCTATGTCGATTAATACTATGTTCTCTGATACGAAGGGAAGCTTCGTATCGCTCCTTAGCGTTTGCGAAATTCTTTTCATGAAGATCAATGTTTCCGAGTGCGTGTAAAGTCGCCGCCCGCAGTGACCGTTGATCTGACCCTATGAGAGCCAAGGTTCGTTCGAACTCGCGACGCGCGGCCGTGTAGTCACCCTGACGATAAGCGAGGTCGGCAAGGTTATGACAGCATGTCGCTTCCCCATCGCGATTGTGTAGTTGCTTCGCAAGCGCAGCGGCTTGGTTATATCTTACTTGAGCCTCGCTATAATTTTGTTGCTCCATTTCAACTGTCGCAAGATTCGCTAACAACGTCATTCGTGTCTCATCACTTTCTTGATACTCAACTAGTGCCTGCTCAAAATGCTCGCGCGCTTCGTCATGCCTATTCAAGTGCATCAGAGTCATTCCAGCTTCGTTGTGCAATCGCGCATCTTCTGGAAGGAATGATAGTGTCGCTTCGACAATTTTCCATCCTAGGCTGCTGTTACCGATAGCGTTACATAATCTCGAATACCATTCGGTGGCCTTAATGATTCTTTCTCCATCTCCGGCGTGGAGTGCATGAAGGTAACAGGCGGTAAGTTCCAAGGGAATGCTTGGTAGCGAACTTCCACTTCGTTCTCCTTCGAAACGATTTTGGAAAAACTCTGCCGCAGCAGAATGCGCTAGGTGAAGCTGATCGGGCGAGAGTCGTGTCGGAGCCGTAAGAAAATCTCTTAACAGAGGATAGATAGCATATAGCGGTGAGTCATCTTCGTTGTCGTCAAATCGCTGTGCCAATCCAGCAGCAATCCAATTACTAAGTTTCGTCACACACTCTGCTTTATTAAAACCGGAGACACTGGCCACCCCCTCAATCGGCACGGGAAGCTCTACGACCGCCCATCGGCTCAAGCCTAACCGAGAATGAATCGGAAGGCTGTCGTAAAGCTGCGGTAGGAAGAGATCGCAGAAGTATTCTTGCTGTTTTTCCGCCAACTGCTCAGCAGCCACGCCTTCAAGGCGTTCCTCGAGATCCTCCGTCTTGATTTGCCCGAGCATGGCGCACGCCTGTTCGATAAAGCGCGGGGTCGCTCCGAACTTGCGGTAGAAGTCTTGCAGAAGATCCTCGCTGAGTTCCCTGCGTTCGATGCGTCCCGCAACCGCCTCGTGCCGGCGCAGCTATTTGAAAAAATCGGCTTCGGTGAATTCCGGCAGCGGCTCGTGCGCGAGATTGGGCTGCTGCTTGGGGTCGAAACCCTCCGGGACATAGCGGCACGTGAGGATGGCCCGGCTTTCGCCGGTGAGCCGCGACGTGAGATCGCGAAAGAACTCCGCAAATTCGGAGTCGCTCCAGCCAGGCGCGGCCGGAGGCAGCGGCATGAGGGCTTCGAGGTTATCGAGCACGAGGAGAATGCGGGCTTCGTTGAGGATTTCCACCGCCAGTTGCAGACGGTCCGCGAGCGGACGCTGGCCATCCTTGAGCAGCCTTTCATCCGCCTCGCGACCCAGGCGCTGACAGGCAACGGCCAGTTGGGTCACCAAGCGAAGAGAAAATTTGGTTGGCTCATCGCGTTGCGCGCGCCACGCCCCGACGCGAAAGCCGTCCAGCGTGCCGCGGGTGGCCAGGCGGGGGGCCAGCGTGCTCTTGCCGGCGCCGCCGATGCCGGTGAGCAGGAGCACGTGCGTGTCGCCATCGCGCAACGCCGGCCGGGTGCGCTGGAGCAGACGCCGCCGGCCGATGAAGCCCATCTTCAGTCCGCGAATGTTGTCGGCCAGAAGCTCGTAGCGCACCCCGGGCCGCTCGGGCCGTTCCACCGGCAGGCGGCGGTCCACCAGTTCGTTCATCTCCTCGGCGGCATAGAGTTGCGGCAGCGCAAAACTGGCGTCGAGCTTGTCGGCGCCGTCCACCCGCACCCGGCAGCGTTTGAAGAGATCGCGCCGCGCGGCGCTGACTGCGCGATCCAGCGGTTCGCCGGCCGCCAGATCGTGCAACAGGATGCGGGCGAACTCGGTGGCGTGAACATCGGCGATGCT
>CAXTRS010000449.1:0-3861 GCA_964246635.1 uncultured Chthoniobacterales bacterium
GTGTTCAGCCAGACGCGGTGTTCGCGCGCTTTTGCGGCGGCTTCGGCGCCGGGCTGGCGGGCGAGCAGCGTGGCGAGGTAACGGTGCGCGGGCGCCGAGTTCGGGTTGTAGCGCAGGCAGGTCTCCAGCGCCTGGACCGCGCGCGGTTCGTCGCCGAGCCGGGCGAGCGCGAGGCCGAGATGATAGTGCGCGAGCGGCAGATCGAATTTCAAACCGAGCGCGCGCAGTGCCGCCTCCGCCGCGGCCTCGTAGCGCTTCGCGTGCAAGTGGCAGTGCGCGAGGCCGAGGTGCGCGCCCGGGTTGTCGGCGTCGATTTCCAGCGACCGCCGGAACGCCGCCTCCGCCGGTTCCCATTGGCCAAGCCGCAGATGGGCGATGCCGAGCTGATCCTGCAGCCGCGTCGCGTTGGCGTCGGCGGGATCGACGCCGGCGAGCTGCTCGAGGCTGGCGTAGTAGTCGCCGCGCCGCAGCGCGATGTTGGCGAGCAGCAGCCGGCTCGGGGCGCCGGCCGGGTTTTCGCGAAACATTTCCGCGGTCTCGAGCGCCTCGTCGTTGAGGCTGAGGTTCAACTGGCAGACCGCCAGCTCGAAGCAATAGTCCGGCCGCTCCGGCCATTCGGCGTGGACGGCTTCCAGCAGCGGCAGCGCGTCGGTGTAACGGCCGGCGTCGAGGAACGAGCGCGCGAGGTTCCAGCGATTTTCGCGTTCCGTGGCACGGAGCGCTTCGTCCGGGTTGTCGCCGGGATCGTCGAGGTAGCCGAGCTCGACGAACTGGCGCACGAGCGAACCTTCCTCCTCGCCGACCCGGCGATGGATTCCCTCGCGCCGCCGGCGACGCTCGGCCGCCTCGGGCGTTTCCCAGGTTTCCACGGTGCGGATTTCCGGCCGCGGCTCGGCGAAGGCTTCCACCAGCACGCGGCCGTCCATGTCCGCGCCCACCGGCAGGCCAAAGAGCGTCAGCACGGTCGGCGCGATGTCGAGCAGGCTGGCGCCGTGAATGAGTTCGTCCTGCCGCAAGCCGGCGCCGCGCATCGCCAGGACACCCGTGGGCCGGTGCCAGTCCGCAATCGCCGCCGGCAGGTTCGACGTGGACACCGGCCGCTGGTGGTCGCTCAGAAAACCGTGATCGGACACCAGCACGACGGTCGTTTCCTCCTCGCCGGCAAGCTGCCACAAGCGGCCGAGCAGGCGGTCGTGCAGGCGATACGCGCTGTTGACGACATCGTGATACAGCTCGAACTCCGCCGGATAAACGGCGTTCATCTTGGGCGGGTGAAACGCCATGAAGTCGTGGCAAATCCAGTCGAGCGTCCGGTAATAGACCGCGCAAAAATCCCACGGCTCGTGCGCGATCAACTCCGTGGCCGCGGCGTGAATGGAAAAACACTCCGCCAGCCGGATCGCCAGCGTGTGCAGCCGCTTGTCGTGCGCCTGATTGATCCGCGCCGCGCCCGGCACAAAGAGCTTGAGCACGTCGCCGCCGATCTCCTCCGGCCGCACGCGCAAGGCCGCCAGCCGCTCCGCCAGCGACTCGGGAAAAACGGTGCCGCGCGCCAGCGGCCACGGCGCGCCGACCTGCTCGGGCGCGGGCGAGCCGAAGCGTTCGCTCACGCAGACGCCATCCAGCGGCTCGGCGGGCTGCGTGGCAAACCAGCCGACAACGTGCGTCTTCAGCCCGGCTTCGTTGAGAATGTCCCACAGCGCGCGGCAGCGGCGCGTCGCGCTCGAGACCGGCACCGGCTGGCCCAGCTCCGCATCGACTTCCGTGAACCCGTGGACGCCGTGTTGCCATGGCCGCTTGCCGGTGGCGATCGAGTTCCACAGCATCGGCGAGAGCATCGGCCGGATGCTGGAAAGATTGCCGCTGACGCCGCCTTCGACGATCCGCGAGAGGGTCGGCAACTCGCCGTGGTCAAGCAGCGGCTGGATGATTTTCCAATCCGCCGCGTCCCAGCCGACGAGCAAAATCTTTTTAGCTGCCTTCAAGGTGGATGGCGACCTCCGGGCGCCATTAGGATGCGGCGCAGCCGCCTATTTAATTCTTCGCAGCTTCGCTGCAAATAATGGCGCCCGGAGGTCGCCATCCACCGACGTCACTTCTTCTTCCGCCGCCGCATCACCTCGACGCCCGCGGCACCCGCGATGAGCAGTGCAATCGTGCTCGGCTCGGGAATCGCGCCGGCCGGGATCGCGCTCCCGTTCGCCTCGTAGGCGTAACCGTTGAGCGTATAGCGCCCGATGCCGGTGCCGTCGAAATTGTTGATCGTCACGTCTGCCCAGCCGAAAACCACCGTGCCGGCCGCGCCGGGTCCGGCCTCGCCAGTCCCGTCCAGAACGATCGTCAAACCCACAAAGCCGCGGTCGCCGGGAAACCAGTCGCCTTTGGCGGCATCGGTGCCGACGCCATCGCGGGCGGCGATGTTAAACGAGTTGAAATAAGGCGAGCCGCTGACGAAGGTCCGATTGCTGCCGATCGTCGCACCAGATGCAAGCTTCAGCGCGTAGGTCGTCTGGCCGCCGGAGCCGTTGTCACGATTCTCCGACGCCACGCCGGAGCCGGTGCCGGTCGTGCTGATCTTATTGGTCGCACTGCTCTTGGTCGAGTTGGTCAGCGTAAAATCCGTCCCCATGGCGGGGTTCTGCACCGGTGAGGCCGTGCTTTCGAGGTCGAAAGACACCGCGTTCCCGCTGAAGCTGATCGGACCAGAATAATAAATGGTCGCGTGCGCGGAAGAGGCCGCGGCGAACGTGGCGGCGCCGGCGCCGAGGCCGGAGAAAAAAAGCGTTTGCGCGAGATCGGAAGAGGGTGGGTTTTTGACGAGTTTTTCAGGTGGGAAACTGGAAGGCGGGCCGAGAATAAGGAGTCCGGGCGATGAGTCAATCGAATTCCCGATCTTCAGCATTCTCGATGCCCAGGAACACGCTGCGGCCGACGAGCGCGGCACCAAAGAGTTGCGCCATCTGCCGGGTGTCCGGGTGCTGCTCCGGGTTCAGCTCGAAGCGAATCGTCTCCATCCCGGTGTGCAGACCGGAGGCCGAGGAGGCGTGAATGAGAAACAGGTTGGCCCACGGCAGGCCGCCGCGCAGCTCGGGCGCGATGAGTCGCAGGCCGATCTGCGCCACGCGTCCGGTGCGCCGGCAGAGCAGCACGCCTTTCACCTCGCCGTCGAGCAGCAGCGCCACAGAGTGCTCCGGTTTGTAGCCGGCGTTTTCGAGTGTGAGATTCGACGCATTGCCCAGCAGATGGGTCGCCAGAAAGGCGCGCACTTTGGGGAGCAGGCTCGGCTGCAGCGTGGTCAGCTCCGCGCCCGCCGGGAACCAGCCGCGCGCCTGCACGCGCTCGTAGATGCGGTGCAGCCGCTGCCAGAGCGGCAGCGAGGGAAACTCATAAACCTCGAAGCGCGTCGCGGTGACAAACCCGAGCTTGCGTAACACCGCGGCCACTGGCGAATCGTCTTCGAGCGTGTGGCTGAGGTCCACGCGCGCCACGCCCGCCGCCCAGGCGGCCGCGAGCGCCTCCTGCACGAGCGCCGCGGTGAGCGCCAGCGCGTGCGGCCCGTTTTCCACCCGCAGGCAGAGCTGCGCGGCGATCTCCGCGCTTCCCATCGGCCGCAAGGAAAGCGACGCCGCGCCGACCAGACGCTCCACCGCGCCGCGCACCGCAACGCCCAGCCACGGCGGCTGCGGGTTCAACAAAAACGCGAGCGGCAGGTAGTGCTGCAAGCGCGTCATCTCGTCGGGCCACGGCAGGCGGACTTCAGGCACCGGGCCGCTGCCAGCGGCGGGTTGGGAAAACAAAATCGGGTCGGCTGAGGAAGAGGGCATTTGAAAATTTGAAGTCCGCGGCGACGCCGCGCAACTA
>CAXTRS010000450.1:0-3805 GCA_964246635.1 uncultured Chthoniobacterales bacterium
CTTTCCCACCCATGCAAAACGAGCCGTCTTCCTTTCCCCGATTTCTGTCCGCTCAGCGGTTCACCGCCTGCGGGAGCGCGTCCCTGGCAGCTTCGAGCTTCGTTCTCTGCGCGCTCCTCGGTGCCGGCGTGCCGTCCCAGGCGGCCGACGGTTCCGACCGACCTTTCGCCATGACCAGCAACCCCAGCAACGCCAACCCGCTCCTGACCGAGAGTCCCCTCCCCTACGGCATGCCGCCGTTTGACCGCATCAAGGACGACGACTTCGCGCCCGCACTCGACGCCGGCATCGCCGAGCAACTCCGCGAAGTCGAAGCCGTCGCCGGCCAGGCGCAGGGGCCGACTTTCGAGAACACGATCGTCGCGCTCGAACGCACCGGGCAAACCCTCCAGCGGGTGAACCGAATTTTCTCCAACCTCGTCGGCGCGCACACGACCCCGACACTGAAAAACGGCGAGCGCGAGCTTGCGCCCAAACCGGCCGCGCACCTCGACGCGATCCGGCTGAACGGCCCGCTCTTCGCCCGCATCAGCGCACTGCACGACCAGCGCGACTCGCTCGGGCTGGACGCGGAATCGAAGCGGCTGCTCGAGCGTTATTACAAAGATTTCGTGCGCGCGGGCGCGCAGCTCTCCGACGCGGACAAAACGAAGCTCAAGGCGATGAACACCGAGCTGGCGACGCTGCAAACGACGTTTACGCAAAACGTGCTGAAAGAGAAAAACGCCGACTCGGTCGTGGTCGATTCGCGCGAAGAACTCGCCGGTTTGTCCGATGCCGAGATCGCTGCCGCGGCGGCTGCGGCGAAGGCCGACGGCAAGGAAGGAAAGTTCGTTCTGCGCCTGCAAAATACCACCGAACAACCCGTGATGGTATCGCTGCAAAACCGCGCGTTGCGCGAGCGCGTCATGCAGGCCTCGCTCGCGCGCAACAGCCACGGCGGCGAGTTCGACAACCGCGCGCTCGTCGTGCGCATCGCGAAGCTGCGCGCCGAGCGCGCCCTGCTCTTGGGCTACCCGAACCACGCCGCCTACGTGCTCGAAGACCAGACGGCGAAGGATGTGCCGACCGTCAACAAACTCCTCGCCCAACTCGCGCCGCCCGCCGTCGCCAACGCGCGCCGGGAAGCCGCAGACATGCAGGCGGTCGTCGATGCGGAAAGCGGCAAATTCCAACTCCAGGCGTCGGACTGGGATTTCTACGCCGACAAAGTGCGCCGCGCGCGCTACGCCTACGACGCCGCGCAACTGCGGCCGTATTTCGAGCTGAACCACGTCCTGCGCGACGGCGTCTTTTTCGCCGCCGGCAAACTCTACGGCCTCACGTTTCACGAGCGCTTCGACCTGCCGGTGTATCAGCCCGACGTGCGCGTCTTCGAGGTCTTCGACGCCGATGGCCAGCCGCTCGCGCTGTTCCTCGCCGACCTCTACGCGCGCCCGTCGAAACGCGGCGGCGCGTGGATGAACGCCTACGTGCCGCAAGCCGGGCTTTTCGGCACCAAGCCGGTCGTGGCCAATCATCTCAACATCCCGAAGCCGCCCGCCGGCGAGCCGACGCTGCTGACCCACGACGAAGTCCGCACGATGTTCCACGAATTCGGCCACGCGCTGCACGGCATGTTTTCTAACGTGAAGTATCCGCGCTTCAGCGGCACCAGCGTGCCGCGCGATTTCGTCGAATATCCCTCGCAGGTGAACGAGATGTGGCAGGACTGGCCGGAGGTGCTCAAAAATTATGCGAAGCACTACGCGACCGACAAGCCGATGCCGCCGGAGTTGCTCGAAAAACTCGCGGCCGCGGAAAAGTTCAACGAAGGGTTCAAAACCACGGCGTATCTCGCGGCCACGCTGCTCGACCAAGCATGGCACCAACTCAAGCCCGAGGAGGTGCCGAACGATGCGCTGGCGTTTGAAGCCGAGGCGTTGAAAAAAGCCGGCGTCGATCTCGCCGTGGTCCCGCCGCGGTATCGCACCACCTATTTTTCACACACGTTTTCCGGCGGATACTCGGCCGGATATTATTCCTACATCTGGAGCGAGGTGCTCGATGCCGACAGCGTGGAGTGGTTCAAGCAGCACGGCGGTTTGAAGCGCGAAAACGGCGACCATTTTCGCCGCACGCTGCTCTCGCGCGGCGGCAGCGACGAAGCGATGACGCTGTTCAAAAACTTCACCGGCGGCGAGCCGGACATCACTCCGCTGCTGAAGAAGCGCGGGCTGGATTCGGCGGCGCGCAGTGACTCCCATTCAACACCCTGATGACTTCTCGCTGGCTCTCCTTTTCTCTTTGGCTTTTCGCCTCCCTCTGCGCGCTGGCTCCAGCAACGCACGCGCAAACCGCGGATAAGCCACGCGAGGGGAAGTATCGGATCATGACTTACGGCGCTCCGACGAGTCCGCCGATCTTTCTCGGCTCCTTCGTTCTGGCCGCTGGCAACACTTACAAGGCATTCCTGCCAGGCGAGAAACTCTCCGGCGAAGGCCGCTACGCCTACGACGCGACGACGCACACAGTGTCATGGACCTCTGGCCCGTATGCCGGAGTTTGGGGCGGAGAATTCACCGTCGAACGCGAAGGCAAGACGCACAAAATTCGGCTGAAATCGAACACGATCGCCACCAACAGCACGGACGCCCCGTGAGCTGATGGCGGCTCCTGATCGGCTTCCCGGACTCGGAGCGTTCACCATCTCATGGTGGGTTTTGCTCCGAGTTCGCGCTGACTTCTCCCCAGCCGCCGCCGCCCGGCGTTTCGATCCGCAAGACATCACCGGCTTCGACCGTGAACCGCGCCGACGACAGCAGTTCGTCGAAACGCTCCGCATCGTGTCGCCGCAACAGATTTCGTCCCGCCGCGCCCGGCTCGCCGCCGGCGGTGCCATACGGCTGCGTGGTGCGCCGCGAAGTCAGCAGCGACACCGTCAGCGGCGCGAGAAATTCGATCTCGCGCACCATGCCGTCGCCGCCGCGATGCATCCCCGCGCCGCCGCTGCCGCGCCGGATTTCCCAGCGCCGCAAACGCACCGGATACCGACTTTCCAACACCTCGGGATCGGTGAGTCGCGTGTTGCTCATGTGCACGTGGATCGCGCTCGCGCCGTCGGCGTCCGGCCCCGCGCCCGCGCCGCCGCCGAGCGTTTCGTAAAAGCCGAAATCCGCGCCGCCGAAGAGCACGTTGTTCATCGTCCCCTGGCTCGCCGCGACGACGCCGAGCGCGCCGAAGATCACATCGACAAGCCGCTGTGAAGTCTCGACGTTGCCGCCTGCAACCGCGGCGCACCGAGCCGGGTCTGGATCAGCCGGCGGATCGAGCAGACTGCCGGGCGGCACGCGGATTTCCACGGCGTCGAGCAACCCGGCGTTGAGCGGGATCGGCTCGCCGAGCAGGCAGCGCAAACAGTAGGTCACTGCGCTGGCGACGATGGCGCGGTTGGCGTTCAAGTTGCCAGGATGCACCGGACCCGTGCCGGTGAAATCGAAAACCGCGGCAGGCGCGGGGCCTTGTGCGCCGGGCGTCAAGGCGACTGACACGCAAATGGGCGATCCATCATCCAGCCGATCTGCGAACGAGCGTTCGCCCGCTGGCAACCGCGCGAGCGCCGCGCGCATTTTTTTCTCGGTCGTCCGCCGCAGGTGATCCGCGTAAGCGCGCACGGTTTCCGCGCCGTGCCGGTCGGCGAGTTCTCGCAACAACTGCGCGCCCGTCGCGTTCGCGGCGATCTGCGCGCGCAGATCGGCGAGGTTGTCTTCGACCCCGCGCGGCGGATGCCGCGCCTCGTCGAGCAATATTCGGCGCCGCCCCTCCG
>CAXTRS010000451.1:0-3795 GCA_964246635.1 uncultured Chthoniobacterales bacterium
AGCGCCAGCACCGTGCCCCAGCGCCGCCAGCGGAGCGGCGAGGCGAGGTTGGCCGCGCCGAGTGTGAGCAGCGCGCCGTTAAAGACCCAGGGCCACCATTTGAGCGTGGTGTTGAACCGCTCGGCGCTGCCGCCGTAAATGTCGTCTACAAAGAACAGCTCCGTGAACCCGAGCAGAAGCAGCCAGAAAACGGCCTGGAGCTTCTGCTCGCGCCGCACGCCGAACAGGTGCAGGAGGCCGACCAGCAGCAGCGGCCAGAAAACGAGCAGGAACAAGAACGGCGGCGTCAGCGTGGCGACCATACTGGTCGGGACAAAACGCATCGGCGCCTTGTTGCCGACGTTGTTGACCAGGAAATATGAGAAAAAGGGATAAAAAAGAAAACCGCTCGCCGCCAGACCGAGGGCCAGCGCGGCGGGATTCAGCCCACCCCAGCGCGGGCGGGGCGCAGCCTCCGCCACCGGCGGCGGGCGCATCCAGCCGAGATAACCGAGCAACGCCGCGATCAGCAGCCCCTGCAAGGGCAGCGACCAGGTGTCCGTCGCGATCGTCCACGGCACCGTGGCCGCCAGGAGCGCGCTGGCGACCGGATGCCCCGGCACCGCGCGCAGGACGACGGCGAGGCCCAGGGTGAACGCGAGCAGAAAAAAACCTCCGAGCGGCGCGTGGTAATCGCCGAGCTGCACGACGTAGGCGAGCGTCTCCATCGGCATTTCCTGGACCTGCTCGCGCGACGCCTTTTCGTCGCTTTGGGCGCGCTGCTTGATCCACCGGCCGAAGGGCGTCAGCTTCTCGTTGTCGTAAAACGTCGTGCCGCCGATGAACCGCATGGCGTCCCACGGTTTTTCCACGTTGAGGCCGTCGGTTTTCACCATGAAGGGCGTCAGGACCGAGGCGCCCGAGCCGCCGACCAGAAACGCGCCGAGCACCAACGCCTGCGCCCAGCGCCGCGGGCAGAGCGCGCGCACCGCTTCGTAGGCGGCCGCCATCGTCAGGCCGGTGAGCAGGCAAAACGCGAGATTGTAAGCCGTGCCCGCGTTGATGGACAGAAACCGGGCGAGCAGCCCGCCGCCGTAGTGTTGAAACGAATAATAATGGTTGAGCGTAAACGGCGGATACCAGAGGTCGGCGGGCGGGAGATGCTCACCGCGCGCATAATCAGCGAGAAAGGAAAGATCCGGCAGCCGCTCGGTATTGCCGTCGATGCTCGGATACGTGTAACGCCACGCCAGCGCGTAGAAAAAACCGAGCAACAACCAGCCCACGGCCCCGCGATTTTCCAGCAGGACGCGCCGCTGTTTCCAGACCAGCCAGCCGGAACCGAGCGTGCCCAGCGGCAGCAGCCAGCCGAGCGCGCCCAAGCCGAAAAAATGCTCGATGAAAAACGGCAGCGAACAGGCCGTCAACACCGCCGCGCCGAGGCTGAGGCCGTAAGGCAAGCGCGACCAGCGGTGTGCCAGGAGACCAAGCCCGGTGGTATTGAGCAGGACGAGCGCAATGAGCAGGAGATTGAAAAGGTGGAGCACGAGCGGGGGAATCGGAGGGCTGGAAACGCCGTTTGCTTCTGGGAAACATAGCGAGTCTCGCGCCAGCGTTGCGAGTAATAGGGGCGAATTTTCGCTATTCTCGATAGTGATAATAGGCGGAAAATTTCTCTAAAATGAGAAAACAAGAGGTCTGGCGGCAGGAACGGTGAAGCCAGCGCCCGGTTTTTCACGTGGCTCGATCAGAGTCCATTTCCGGGTCCGAAAAACAGGCCAAGTATTCTGGCATGGAGCCGCCGGCGCCAAAATATCCGCCCCGCCACGCGGCGGCGCAGCCCGGGTCCCAGCCGCGCGCTGGTATGCGCTCTGCTCCCCGTCGAAGGAGCGAAAATCGTGTCCGTTTCTCTTCTCACCCGTCTGCTTATGCTCCGTGGCTCCCCGATCTGCCCGCGCGCGCGCCGTCGCCGTGCCGTCGGATTTTCGCTGGTGGAGATGTTGATCGCCACGGCAGTGCTGGCGGGCGCGGCGATGGGCATCTACGCCGTCTTTTTGCGCATGAACGAGGCCGCGGCGGACCTGCGGTTTTATACCTCGGCAAAGCAGTTGCTCGAACGCGCCACGACCCAGGCGCTGACCGTGGCGTGGACGACGGAACTGGAAACTACCAACAAGCGGCCGGCCATTCTTACGCCCACCGGGACGCTGTCGGGCCAGGACAGCGAAGGGTTTGTCGTCTGCGACATCGATAACAGCAGCACGGATCCGGCCTACAACAACGGCATCTACTCGCTCTTCATTGATCCCAACAACAATGCCGAGGGCAACATGGCCTGCACGCTCCACCGCAAGGTCAAAGAAGTGCGCATGCTTCCCGCCGGGAGCGTTCCCCCGCAAATCGATGACGGCAAGATGCTGCTGCAAATCGCCTTCAAGGTCACCTACACCGTCCACGGCAGGCAGAAGCCCAGCATGTATTTCTACACCGCCCGCGCCCGGTCAAAGAACTAACTGAGCCAGCACCCCAGCCGCGCCACTCCACGCCTCTATGCACCGCCCTTTCTCTCCAGCCCTCTCCCGTCGCGACGCCCGGGGTTTCACCCTGGTCGAGTTGTTGGTGGCGTGCGGCGTCATGGTAGTCGTCGGCGGCATTATCTACGTGGTCTTTGCCACGGGGCTGCGGCTTTTCGTCAAGAACTACTCGATCAACCGCGTGCATGAAACCGCGCGGCAAAGTCTCGAAAAAGTCGGGCTCGACCTTTTCAATTCCGAAGACGCGCCGCAGATGGTCATTGTCACTCCGAGCGGCAATCCGCCGACCGGCCTGACCACGCAGCGTTATACTTTCATGGGTCCGTGGGTTTCCGTCGCCACGCAAACCGCCGCCTCGGTGGCAAACGGCATTTTCTACGCTGGCAGCGCCGGCAGTGAAGGGGGGATGACCTGGAGCAAAGGCGACTGGATCTACTCCAACGGCACGCAGTTTGCCGTGGTCGCCGGCAACTCCGTCGCGCCCTTTCCCACCGGCCAGGCGTTCAACGCGTTTTCCATCAACGTGCCGGTGGGCAACTACGCCTCGCATACCACCGCGGCAGCGGTGCCTTTGAGCGGCAAGATCACGCTGAACCTGCGGCGCGAAGGTTCCTACAATTTTCGCAAGAGCCAGGAGGATTGTCCGAAGGTGGGCGACATCGTCGTCTTCAACAGTATCTTCAATTCCACAGGGTTCAGCACGATTGAATCCATCAGCGGCCTGCCGGCTGACGGCAGCTCGTCGCAGACGGCGACCGTCGTGGTGGCGCTCGCGTCCGACGTGCAGACCATCGCCTCCGCCGCCCCCGGGGACAGCGTCACTTTCAAGCGTCCGCGACTCTACGCCGTCGTGCCCACCGACCCGAAGCAGCCGGAGACCGCGAGCCTGCTCGAGTTTCCGAGCGGCGGGACGCAATACACCAATAATTTCAGCGCCTCCCCGGCCCTCAGCGAGACGCCTCCGCGGCCCGCCTATCTGGCCCTCGCCAACAATCTCGATGCGCGCAGCCAGGCCGGGCAATACCCGTTTACCGTCGATTCTTCCGGCTATCAGCTCGTCGCCGGCCTGCGTTACCGGTCGGCGGAATATTCCAACGTGCTCCGCGGACAGGGAACCAACGAGTTTAACAACTTCTTGCAGATCAACACCCGCCTGCGCAGCAAATCGCTCGACGGCGGGGGCGACCCCAACGGCCATGTGGGCAACAACGGCATAGCACCCACCAAGATCCCGACCCCGCAACCGACCAACACCCCGACGCCGACGCCGACCCCGACGCCC
>CAXTRS010000452.1:0-3784 GCA_964246635.1 uncultured Chthoniobacterales bacterium
TCATCATCCTGCGTCCGCAGCAAACGCGCGCGCGGGATGCGAAGGAACTCGTCGCCTCGCTCAAGAGCGGCGACCGCCTCGTCACCGCCAGCGGCATCTACGGCCTCATCGCCAACGTTAGCGACCGCACCGTGACGGTGAAAATCGCCGAGGGCGTGAAAGTCGAAATGGACCGCGGCAGCATCGCCACCGTGCTGAATCGCAACGCCACCGACGGCAAAGTCGAAGTCCTGCCCGCCAGCAAATCCTGATGCCGCCCCACGCTTGGCTTTGCTGTTTTTAGCCCTTAGCCCTTAGCCTTTCTTCTCTCGTGCCTCCGATTGCCACTTTTCTGCTCGGCCTCGTGATCCTCGGCCTCTTTGGCTGGTATTTCATCACCGAGATCAACCTGCGCAAACGCGTGCTCGGCGCATTGCTCACGATCCTGCTCGTCGCGCTCTGCCTGCTGTCGATTTATCCGCCGAAAGAACGCATCCATCTCGGCCTCGATCTCAAGGGCGGCACGGCGTTTCTCATCAAACTCGTGCGCGAAAACAGCACCGAGCCGATCTCCAGCGACGCGCAGGATCGCGCGGTCGAAGTAATCCGCGGCCGGGTCGATAAGTTCGGCGTCGGCGAGCCGGTGATTTCGCGCGTCGGCGCGGACCAGATCGCGGTGCAGATTCCCGGTCTCGAAACGCAGCGCATCGCCGAGGCGCGCGAGCAGCTCCAGCGTGTGGCAAGGCTCGAGTTCCGGCTCGTCGCCAAGAACAGCGATGCCATCGTGCGCCAGCTCGAATCCGGCCAGCCGGTCGTCATTCCGCCAGGCTACCAGGTCGGCATCGAGGAACGCATCGAGCATCCCGAAGGTTACACGCCGCCCTCGGGTAAGAATCTCAGCCGCTACAACTCGCTGCTGAACAACGCGCCGCCGCCCGACGCCAAAGACGAGGGCAAAAAGGTCACGCACAAATACATCATCCGCGGCGGACCGAAGCCGGACATGACCGGCGAAACTGTCACGCGCGCGGGCGCCGTGTTCGATAACCAGGGCTACGGCGTCACGGTGACTTTCAACGGCGACGGCGCCAAGCAATTCGGCGAGCTGACCGCGGCGCACGTCGGCGAGCAACTCGCCATCCTGCTCGACGGCAAAATCGTTTCCGCGCCCGTCTTGCGCGAGCCGATCTGGGGCGGCACCGCGCACATCAGCGGCTCGTTCACCGACGAACAGGCGCGCGACCTCGCCAGCGTCCTGGAAAATCCGCTGCAGACGCCGGTGAAAATTCTCGAAGAACGCAGCGTCTCCGCCACGCTCGGCAACGACTCGATCCGCCAGGGCATCGTGTCCGGCCTCATCGGCTTGGCGCTCACGTTCGGCTTCGTGTTGATCTACTACCGGCTCGCGGGCCTGCTCGCGTTTCTCGCGCTGCTCGTCAACGTCGCGCTGCTCTTCGGCGTGATGAGCATGTTCAACTTCGTGCTCACCCTGCCCGGCATCGCCGGCACGATCCTCGCCATCGCCACCGCGATCGACGCCAACGTGCTGATCTACGAGCGCCTGCGTGAAGAACTCCAGGCTGGCAAAAACCTGCGCGCCGCGCTCGAAGGCGCCTTCGACAAGGCGTTGTCGTCGATCATCGACGCCAACGTGACGACGCTCATCACGTCGGTCATTCTTTTCTACTTCGCGACCGGCCCAGTGAAGGGTTTCGCGGTCACGCTCACCGTCGGCATCATCGCTTCGCTTTTCGCGGCGCTGATCGTCACGCGCAACCTCTTCAGTTGGGCCACGGAATCGTTCGGCCTGACGCGGGTGAAGATGCTCGACATGGTCTCCTCGCGGCACTTCGATTTCATGGGCAAAGCGAAGGTGTGCGTGATCGGCTCGCTCGTGGCAATCCTGATTTGCATGGGCGCGTTTGCGTTGCGCGGCGACAAGAATTTCGGCATTGATTTCCGCGGCGGCGATCTGCTCGTGATGTCCACGAAAAGCGCCGAGCCGCTGAGCGCCGACAAGGTGCGCGGCGCGCTGCCGGCCGAGTTGCGCGACAGCGTTATTCAGCTCGAGCGCCAGGGCGACGCGCAGCTCATCGAGATCCGCAGCCCGTCCGACACCGGGCGGAAAATCGAGGACTCTCTGCGCAGCGCGTTCCCCAATGCCGGATTGGACACGCTGCAAGCCGAGAGCGTCGGCGGCCTCGTCGGCAAGCAACTCGCGAAGCGTTCGCTGCTCGCCTTCTGCCTCGGCATTCTCGGCATCTTGATTTACGTCTCCGTGCGCTTCGAGCCGGCGTTCGCGCTCGGCGCCGTGGTCGCGTTGTTTCACGACGTGCTCATCACCGTCGGCGTCTTTGCGCTGCTCGGCCGCGAACTGTCGCTCGTCATGGTTGGCGCGGTGCTGACCATTGCGGGTTACTCCATCAACGACACCATCGTCGTCTATGACCGCATCCGCAGCGGCCTGCGCGAAGGCCGCAAAGGCAGCGTGCGCGACATCATGAACGCGAGCATCAACGAAACGCTCGGCCGCACCGTGCTGACCGGCGGCGCGACGTTCCTCACCGTCATTGCGCTCTTCGTCGGCGGCGGCCCGGTGCTGCGCGACTTCGCGCTCGCCATGCTCGTCGGCATTCTCGTCGGCACGTATTCGTCCGTCTTCATCGCCTCGCCCATCGTGCTCTGGACTTCGCGCCGCCGCGTTGGTCGCGGCGGCGGCGACTTGCGCCAGCAAGTGAAGGAGCCGAAGCTCGAATCCGCGCCGGTCGCCGCCGTGCGCGCCTGACCCAGTTTTGTTCCCACTCCTCAGCCACTAACACTCCCTCAAGAAATCATCACCCACTATGCCGGAAGTCATCGTCCGCAAAGGCGAGCCCGTGGATCGGGCTCTGAAACGTCTCAAGAGCAAGCTCGACAGCGAGGGCATCATGGATGAAGTGCGCCGCCTGCGCGCCTTCGAAACGCCCACGCAAAAAACCCGCCGCAAAGCCAAAGCCACGGCCAAGCGCGGCAAGGTGAAGTTCCGCTTCAATCCGAACGCTTGAAAATTTTATCCGCGGATTAACACAGATTAACACAGATTTTGTTTTAAACTAAACGGGCATCGCACCCGCTGAGCTCAAAAAATAATCCGCGTTAATCCGCGTTAATCCGCGGATGAAGTTTCACCTAAGCCGCCGGCTCGCCGCACTCGCACACCACGCGGAAGCCGACATCGTTGCTCGCGTAGCTCGGCTGATTGAACCCGCGCGTCGTCGTCTTCAAACTGCCGAAGCGCGACTTCCAGCTTCCGCCGCGATACACCCGCTGCGCGCCGTGGCTCGGCCCGCGCGGGTTGACCCGATCCTGGGCGCGATACGGCTCGAAATAATCGAGGCACCATTCCCACACGTTGCCCGCCATGTCCTCGACTCCGAACGGGCTGGCGCCGAGCGGATACGCGCCGACCGGCGAGGTTTCCGCCCAGCCGTCGTCGATGCTGAAATCGCTCCACATGAAGCGCGTGTTGCGATCGGCAAAATTGGCGAGATTCCCCTGACCCGTCGCGGTGCCCCACGGAAACACGCGCCCTTCCGCGCCTTTCGCCGCGTATTCCCATTCCGCCTCGGTCGGCAGGCGGTAGCGCCGGCCGTCGCGCTGCGAAAGCCACTGGCAAAATTTGATCGCCTCCAGGCTGCTCACCGACGTGACGGGATGATTCCCCTGCGGGTGCGGCTTGCCGCCGCGACGCGTGCGGCGCGCTCCGTCGAAGACCTCGTATTGGTCGTTCGTGACCGGTTGCCGCGAGATGTAATAGCGCGTGAGC
>CAXTRS010000453.1:0-3778 GCA_964246635.1 uncultured Chthoniobacterales bacterium
GGCTTCTACTTCGCGCACCCGGACAGCAAATACTTCGCCGTCGGCAAACTCGAAGGCGACCAGCTCGCCGACTACGCCCGCCGCAAAGACCGCCCCCTCGCCGAATGCGAACGCTGGCTCGCGCCGTATCTCAACTACGACCCGGCGAAAACCACCGTCCCCTCCGCCGGCTCCCCCGGCGCCGCCTGAGTCGCCCGGAAGTCCGCCACCTCCGCCCCGACCCCCGCCAGCGTGCCCCGGAAGCGCGCCAATTCACCCCGGAAGCCCGCCATTCCCGTCGGGAAGCGCAGCAACCGCGCCCGGAAGCCGCCCAACTCGCCCCGGAAGCACGCCAGCGGCACCCGGAAGCTGTTCAGCTTTGCCCGGAAGCGCGTCAGACCGCCCCGGAAGCGTTCCAATTCACCCCGGAACCTGCGCAAAACGTCCCGGAAGCGCGCCAGACCGCTTCCGAACATGTCCAAACCGCCCCGGAAGCCGCACAAAGTCGCTGGAAAGGCGTTTAGCTAGGACAGGGAGCCGCCCAGCGCGCGAGGAGAGCATTCCAAGGCAAGCCCGCGCGGCAATAGCGGGCCGCCGCACGCTTGGAGGTCCCGCTCTGCCCTGCAATTTCCCGAGCCTCCCGCCTGCATGCGTTTTTTCTTGCGCTCTTATTGCAAACCACTAGCATCTGCGCCGTGAAGCCGCGCCGATCTTACTCCTCGCGAGGGGCGAGCGCGGCTGCCTTGCCAAGTTCAACATCAAGGTCCATCCCAGCGGACGGCGGCTTCGTCACGACGCGCTGGCGGCAGGCATTGGCCGCATTGCTGCTGGCGCACGTGCTGGCCATCGCGGCGCTGGCCGCGGTGCCGCGGTGGCACGACGGGTTGCACGGGGGTCACGGCGCCGAGGGGGGCGACCGTCTCCACGAGTGCTCGGTCACCCTTTTCCTCCACGGCGGCGTGGAGACACCGGCCGCGCCGGTCGCCGCGCCGGGTGCGCCCTTGTGGACTGGAGAGCAGTTTTTCATCCGCTGCTCCGCCTCGGTCTGGATAGCTTCGGTTTTCGCTCTCAGCCGCGTGTTTGAACACGGGCCGCCGCTGCTGCCTCTGCGCGGCTAGCGCCCATCCTCGTGCCAGCTCCCTAGCGGCGGCATCTATCCATCCGAGCGGTGTCCTTCAGGCCGCCCTCGGCCCTCGCGCTTCCTCGAAGCGTTTCCCGCCGCTGCCTTTCGCCGCTGCCGTCGGCTGCTTCTGCGTGCCGGCTGCGCGGTCGCCTGCGGTGCCTCCAGGCATCTCGCGGGCATTCGCTCTCGCTTTTTCACTCCGTCCGCGGCGCAACCCTGCGCCCCTTCTCCTTTTTTCCATGAAATCCTTTCTCTTCTCCGTTTCTCTTCTACCGCTCCTCACCCTCGTTGCTACCCTCCACGCCCAGGTCAACACCACGGGCGATCAGTCATCCACCACCACCACCGCTTCCACCTCCGCGGCACCAAGCCCGGAACGGGTGGTCGTCACCGGCAGCCCGCTGGATCGCAGCGCCTTCGACACCGCCCAATCCGTCTCCACGCTGGCCGACCGCGAACTGAAAACCAAGGCCGCCTCCACCCTCGGCGAGACCCTGGACGGCGAGCCGGGCATCAGCGGCAGCGGCTTCACCGCCGGCGCCAGCCGGCCGATCATCCGCGGCCAGCAGGAAAACCGCGTGCGCGTGCTCAACAACGGCACCGAAGTTTTCGACGTGTCGAACCTCAGCCCCGACCACGCCCCGAGCGTCAGCCCGCTGCTCAGCCAGGCTGTCGAAGTCGTGCGCGGCCCCGCGACGATCCTCTACGGCTCCAGCGCCATCGGCGGAGTGGTCAACGTGCTCGACAACCGCATTCCCAGCGCGGCACCGGCCAACGGGCGCTTCGCCGGGGAACTGGTCGGACGCATGGGCTACGTGGATTTCGAGCGCAGCGGCGCCGCCAGTCTCGACTTCGCGCTGACTCCGCACCTGGTCTTCCACCTGGATGGCTCGCGCTTCTACACCGACAACGTGATGGTGCCGGGCTTCGCCTTAAGCCCGCGCCTGCGCGCGGCGCTGGCCCCCGAGCAGAGCGCGCGCGGCGACCGCTTCGGCGGCGATCCCGTCCACTACGTGCCCAATACCTACGTGCGCACGAAAGACTTCGGCGTCGGCGCAAGCTATATCTGGGGGAGCGGCTACGTCGGAGTGAGCTTCGGCCAATTCCTCTCGGTTTACGGCGTGCCCGACGATCCCGAGGCGGACGATCCCGCGGAGTCCCCGGCGCCGGTGCGCCTGGACGTGACCAAGCGCCAGTGGGCGTTGCGCGCCTCGTTCGCCGATCCGCTCCCCCACGTGGCCGCGGCCAACTTGAAAGTCTCCTACACGGACTACGAGCACCTGGAGATCGACGGCAACGAGGTTGGCTCGACCTTCAAAACGAACGGCGTGGATTCCCGACTGGAGGTAGTCCACAAGCCGGTCGGCGCCGTCGAAGGTAGTCTGGGCGCGCAGGTTCTCTACAAGCGCCTGGCCGTGCTTGGCAGCGAAGCGTTTCTGCAACCGACGGACACTATTTCTCCCGCCGGCTTTGTCTTCGAGGAAGTGCGCGTGCTGGGCGGCGATGACAAGGAATCCCAAACTACGGCTCCTGCGAGCGCCGCGACGACGAAGCCGGCCTGGAAGCCCTCGCTGCGGGTGCAGACCGGCGGGCGAGTAGAATACAACCGGGTCTCCATCCATTCGAGCGATCCGGCGCTTACTTCGCTGTTGCCGGGAGATCGCACCACGCGCGAGTTCCTGCCGCTCTCTGCCTCCGCCGGACTAGTTTACGAGTTCTTGGAAAACACCGCGCTGGCGCTGACCCTGGCCTACAGCGAGCGGGCGCCGACGGCCGAGGAGCTCTATGCACGCGGGCCGCACGACGCCACCTTCCAGTATCTCGTGGGCGACCCCAACCTCGGCAAGGAAAAGCAGCTTGGCCTGGACGTGAGCATTCGCCGGCGCGCTGGCAGAGTCACGGGGTCTTTGAGCGGTTTCTACAACCGCTTCTACGACTTCATCGACTTCACACCTACCGCCGAGGTCATCGACGGACTGCGGGTCTTCAACTACACGCCGAAGAACGCCGACTTCTACGGCGGCGAAGCGCTCGTGGATATCCACCTCCTGCCGGCGAGCATCAGCCGGCCAGTGCCGCCAGCCGGGCGCACGAGCGCGAAAGCGGTCGTCAGCAAAGAAGCGGCGCGCGAGACCGTGGCCAATCCCAACGACCTGTTTCTGGAACTGCGCGCCGACTACGTGCACGCCGAAGATCGCGACAGCGGCGAGCCGCTGCCCCGCATTACTCCGCTGCGCCTGGGCGTCGGCCTTGGGTTCAGCAATGAGCAGTGGAACCTCAAAGTAGAAGGAGTGCGCGTGAACCATCAGTTCCGCACTGCCGCCTTTGAAACCAGCACGCCGGGCTACACTTTCTTGAATGCCAGCGTCAGCTATAGCTTCCAGTTGCGCGAAACCCACTGGGACGTGTTTGTGCGCGGCGTGAACTTGACCAACGAAGAAGCCCGCAACCACCAGAGCTTCCTCAAAGACGTGCTCCCGCTGCCGGGGCGCAATGTAGTCGGAGGAGTGCGGGTGAGCTTCTGAGTGCGAACGCTGGCTCGCGCCGTGTTTGAACTACGACCCGGCGAAAATGACGCTCCCCTCCGCCGGCTCCCTCGTCGCCGCCTGGAGCGCTCCTCCTTTGAGTCTGCCTTTTTTTAGCCCCGGCAGGAGCGGCAGAGCCTTAGCCCACGGC
>CAXTRS010000454.1:0-3760 GCA_964246635.1 uncultured Chthoniobacterales bacterium
CTCATAGGGGGGCGGTCATAGACCGCCGCTACAGCACACCCTTGCGCCGCAGCGCTTCGTCCATCGCTTTCTCGATGAGCAGCGTCGCCAGCTCCTGCGTCGCGGCATCGAGCGCGGCGGTCGCTTTTTGCAGACGCGGCAGATCGTCGTCGCCCGCCGAAAGCGCGGCCTCCAGCTCCGCGATCCGCGCGTCGATTTCGCTGCGCTGCGCGACCTCGAGCTCGCTCCGGGCGGACCCGAGCGCGTGTCGCACGGCCGGGAGCATTTCGTTCGCCTTGAGCTTCGTCTCGGCGAGCAAGCGTTCGTGATAGTCGGCGAACGCGTGCTCGACGCTTTCGGCGATCATCCGTTCCACTTTTTCGTCCGACACATCGACCGCGCCGCTCGCGATCTGCACGATCCGCTCACTGCCCGTTTTGGTGTCGCGCGCGAGGACGCGCAAAATGCCATCGGCGTCGATCTCAAATTGCACGCCGACTCGCGCCGCGCCGCGCGCCGCGGCCGGCTCGAAGTCGAGGTCGAATTCGCCGAGCGTCCAGTTGTCGCGCGCCAGCTCGCGCTCGCCCTGGAGCACGCGGAGGCGCATCGCCCGCTGGCCTGCGACCGGGTTGGTGAACAGCTCGCCCGCCTTGGTGGGAATCGTGGTGTTGCGCGGGATGATGACGTTCATCAGGCCGCCAAACGTTTCGACGCCGAGCGAGAGCGGCGTCACGTCGAGCAACACGACGTTGCGCACGGCGCCGGAGAGAATGCCCGCCTGGATCGTGGCGCCGATGGCGATCGCTTCGTCCGGATTCTGGGTCGTGTCCGGGTCGCGTCCGAAAATCTCGCCCACGAGCGTGCGCACCAGCGGCATGCGGGTCGCGCCGCCGACGAGGAGGACGGCGTTCAGGTCGGCCGGTGCGAGCTTCGCGTCGGCCAGCGCACGCAGGCAGTGCGCGCGGGTGCGGTCGATGATTGGCCGCGCGAGCGTTTCGAGTTCGGCGCGCGTGAGCCGATGCGAAAACGACTCGCCGCGCTCGCCGACAAACGGCAGTTCGATGTCCGTTTCGGCCGCCTCGGACAGCCGCTTCTTTGCGTTCTCCGCGAGCTCGCGCCCCTGCGGCGGCAGCGCGACGCGGCCCATCTGCGCGACGATTTTTTCGGACAGGAACGCGACGAGCGCGGAGTCGATGTCGTCGCCGCCGAGGCGCGTGTTGCCGTTGGTGGCGAGCACTTGGAAAACGCCGGCGTTCAATTCCAAAATCGAGAGGTCGAACGTGCCGCCGCCGAGATCATAAACGGCGATTTTCGCGCGTTCGCCGAGCCGGTCGAGACCGTAGGCGAGCGCCGCGGCGGTCGGCTCGTTGAGGATGCGCTCGACCGTGAAGCCGGCGCGCTCGCCGGCCGCTTTGGTCGCGGCGCGCTGGGCGTCGTTGAAATACGCCGGCACCGTCACCACCGCGCGCGAAACCGGGCAGCCGAGCGCGCGCTCGGCGTCGGTTTTCAATTTGCGCAGGATGAGCGCGGAGACTTCTTCGGGCGAGAGCGCACGCTCGCCGATTCCGATTTTCACCGCTTCGCCCGGCGCGCCGGTGACTTCTACACGATAGGGCAAGCTCGCCGCGAGGTCGCGTGTCGCCGGCTCGCCGACGCGCGCACCCACCAGGCGCTTGACGGAATACACGGTTTCCGCCGGGTGCAACGCCCGCTGCCGCGCGGCGGGACGCCCCACGATTGGCTCAGCACCTGGCTCCGTCGGAAAATAAACGATCGATGGTGTGAGTCGCTGGCCGTCGGCGTCGGCGATGAGCACGGGAAAGCCGGCGTCGGTCGCGCCGATGAGCGAGTTGGTGGTGCCGAGATCGATGCCGACGATGAGGTCGCTGTCTGTCATGGGAGAAAAATTTCAAACGCTGAGCCGGAACAGCCGCTCGCGGAACTGTTCGAGCCAGCGCGAAAGGTAGGCAAAGCCGTGATAGAAGCCGAGCAACGTCGTCTCGGCATCGGGCGGCCGGGCGTCCCAGCGTGCGGCGTCGAAGGTTTGCAGTTCGGCGAGCAGCGTCGCGTGCAGAGCTTCCAACTCACCCAGTCGTGTCTCGGCCTCCTCGCGCAGCGCGAACTGTTCGCCGGCCAGCAGCGCGCGGGCGAGCGCGCCGGAAGCGGCGTCCTGCCGGGCGAGAAAGGCGTCGATCTTTTGCAGCAGCCCGTGAATGGGAAAGAGCAACTCGCTCAACGCCGCGGGCACGCTCGCGGGGCCGGAAACCGCGACGTGCGGATATTCGAGCGCGAGCAGATGTCGCAGTCGCGTTTTCGGATCGCGCAACGCGGCCTGCGCGGCGTTGAGTTCCGCGAAATCGCCTACCGCCGTGACCTGATCGGGGTGTCGCTCGCGACTGAGCCGATGAAACGTCTCCTTCACCCGTTCTTCGTCCAGCCACGGCCGGCGCGACTCGCCGAGCAGGGCGAAGTAGTCGGGAGGCAAGTTGCGGGTTGCGGGTTGCGGGTTGCGGGCGGCGCTCATTTTCCTTTCTTCTGTCATCCTGAGCTTGTCGAAGGACCTCTAATGACTCTGGCTGGGCATCGCAGGCGCCTTCAACACTCAAACGGCTTTGTCAGTCAGAGGTCCTTCGACTGCGCTCCTGCGTCGCTCCGCTCAGGATGACAACGAAAAGGGACGCACGACTCGCAACCCGCAACTCGCAACTCGCACCAGTCCGCTCACGCCGAAAAACTCTCGCCGCACGAGCAGTGGGCGGCGGCGTTTGGGTTGGTCACCTTGAAGCCGCCTTTCTGCAGATCATCGCTGAAATCGAGCAGCGAGCCGCTGACAAAGAGCGCGCTTTTCGGATCGACCACGACGCGCACGCTGGCGCTCTCGACCATGATGTCGCGGTTCGCCGGGCCATCGACGAGGTCCATTTTGTATTGCAAGCCCGAGCAGCCGCCGCCGATCACCGCCACGCGCAACGCGCCGCCCGGCCGGCCCTGGCGTTCGAGCAGCGAGCGCAGTTTTTTGCTGGCCGGCTCGGTGACTTTGACCAGCTTTTCGTTGCCGATTTTGTATTTGATCTCGCCCGCAGACGGGGAGGGCGGAGCGGCGGTTTCCATCGGCGGAAAACTTAGCACGAATCGAGCGGTTTGTCCCGTTTGCTAGGCGCCGACCGCGTGCCGCCAGAGGTAGGAAAACATCACGTCGAACTCGGCATGCTGGAGCGCGGCGACTTCGAGACGCAGGTCGTCCGCGCCGAAGCGCAGTTGTTCGCACAGGTTGATGAACAGGAACGGGTCCCAGCCCATTTGGCGCGCCATGTTCGGCGAGCCGTCGCTGGCGCGGGCGTGGAGCTCGGCAAACGTCGGCTGCTCGCCGGCGCGCCGCATCCAGTAGCGCGCGTTTTCAAAATCGCCCTCCCGCCGGTGGACCATGCCGTGCCAGTAGGCGGCGACATCGCCGGCGGCTTTGTTGAGAATGTCGTGGCTGTCCGGCAGCGCGTTGTGAAAATAAAAAAGCGCGGCGCGCATGAGCGCAGCCATCGCGGGGTCGGTCGCGGGACGGCCGTTGCCGAAAATCGCGGCGTCCGGCGTTTCGCGCAGCCGGATGACGCGCGCGTAGTCGCTCGGCTCCGTGGGGAAGGGGACGTCGAGCGTTTCCTGATGCACGAGCAGACGCTCGACAAAATCGGAGTAAGTTTTCATGCTGCCGGGGTGAATCGTCGCTTTGACGCATGGAGAAACAGCAGTTTCTGCCCCACGCGACGACGATACACCGCCGCGCGCCGAC
>CAXTRS010000455.1:0-3746 GCA_964246635.1 uncultured Chthoniobacterales bacterium
ACGCCGGGCGGCGCGGCCGGCCATGGCGACGTCGTCGATGCCGAGTTCGAGGTAGTTGACGAAGACAAGAAGGGCAAGTAAATCACCGGCCCCACATTTTCCGGACGTTGCGTTTCCATCTGAAGCGCAACGCCCGCGACCCCTCGCAGCGAACGATTTGCCCGCCGCTTGCGTCCAGAAGTAGCAGATACAACCGCGGGCTGAAACCACCGAAACCAACAGACAAAACCAACAACACCACTATGGCTACCAACATGCAGCCTCTCGGCGACCGGGTGCTCGTGCATCCGCTCGAAGAGAAGGAAACCAAAAAGGGCGGCATCATCATCCCCGATACCGCCAAGGAAAAGCCGCAGGAAGGCGAAGTCATCGCCCTCGGCACCGGCAAGCTGAACGATAAGGGCGAAAAAGTCGCCTTCACCGTCAAAGTCGGCAACCGCGTGCTGATCTCCAAATACGGCGGCACCGAAGTGAAGATCGACGGCGAGAACTACCTCATCATGCGCGAGGACGACATCCTCGGCATTCTCGGCTGATTGATCCGAATCACCTAACCCAACTTAGTTAGTAAGAAGAAACACTCAGAAGAAATCAAAACTTATGGCAGCTAAACAACTCCAATTCGACGAAAACGCCAGGCACGCGCTGCTGCGCGGCGTCGAGAAGCTGGCGCGTGCCGTCAAGGCGACCCTCGGGCCGTCCGGCCGCAACGTCATTCTCGACAAGAAATTCGGCTCCCCTACGATCACCAAGGACGGCGTCACCGTCGCCAAGGAGATCGAGCTGGAAGATCCGTATGAGAACATGGGCGCCCAGCTCGTGCGCGAAGTCGCCAGCAAGACCAGCGACATCGCCGGCGACGGCACCACGACCGCGACCGTGCTCGCCGAGAGCATCTACCGCGAAGGCCTGCGCAACGTGACGGCCGGCGCGAACCCGACCGACCTCCAGCGCGGCATCAACAAAGCCGTCGAGGCCGTCGTCGCGGAACTGAAGAGCATTTCCAAGACGGTCACCGACCGCAAGGAGATCGCGCAGGTCGCGACCGTTTCCGCCAATTGGGATCGCACCATCGGCGAGATCATCGCCGACGCGATGGACAAGGTCGGCAAGGACGGCACCATCACGGTCGAGGAAGCCAAGAGCATCGAGACCACGCTCGAAGTGGTCGAAGGCATGCAGTTCGACAAGGGCTACCTCTCGCCCTACTTCGTGACCAACGCGGAGAGCATGGAGACGATCCTCGAGAACGCCTACCTGCTCATCCACGAGAAGAAGATCAGCAGCCTGCGCGATCTCCTTCCGCTGTTGGAGAAAGTCGCCAAGAGCGGCCGTCCGCTGCTCATCATCGCCGAAGACGTCGAAGGCGAAGCGCTGGCGACCCTCGTCGTCAACAAGCTGCGCGGCACCCTCCAAGTCGCGGCCGTCAAGGCCCCCGGCTTCGGTGATCGCCGCAAGGCCATGCTCGAAGACATCGCCATCCTCACCGGCGGCCGTTGCCTGACCGAAGACCTCGGCATCAAGCTGGAGAACGTCACGCTCGACGATCTCGGCAAAGCCAAGCGCGTCACCATCGACAAGGAAAACACCACCATCGTCGAAGGTGAAGGCAAAGGCGCCGACATCCAGGGCCGCGTGGGCCAGATTCGCCGTCAGATCGAAGAGACGACGAGCGATTACGACCGCGAAAAGCTCCAGGAGCGCCTCGCGAAACTCGCCGGTGGCGTGGCCGTCATCAACGTCGGCGCCGCGACCGAGACCGAGATGAAAGAAAAGAAGGCGCGCGTCGAAGACGCCCTCCATGCGACCCGCGCAGCCGTTGAGGAAGGCATCGTCCCCGGCGGCGGTGTGGCCCTCATCCGCGCGCAGAAAGCGCTCGATAAGCTGAAGCTCGAAGGCGACGAAAAGGTCGGTGTGGCGATCATCCGCCGCGCCATCGAAGAGCCGCTCCGGCAGCTCGCCGACAACGCGGGCCAGGAAGGCGCGCTCATCGTGCAGGAAGTCAAGACCAAGAAGGGCAACGTCGGCTACAACGTCGCCACCGGCGAATACGTTGACCTCGTTGACGCCGGCGTCGTTGACCCGACGAAGGTGACCCGCAGCGCCCTGCAAAACGCGGCCTCCATCTCCGGCCTGCTCCTGACGACCGAAGCGGTGGTCACCGAGCTGCCCGAGAAGGAAAAGGGCCCTGCGATGCCTCCGGGCGGCGGCATGGGCGGCATGGGCGGCATGGACTACTAAGAAGTATTTAGTCGTCCGACGCCTTCAGCCGATCAGGGCTGAAAGTCCAGGAACAGCCGGGTGGCGTAAGCCGCCCGGCTGTTTTTGTTTTTGCCTGTCGACCTATTTTGTTATCAATCTAAAGATATTGATTCTTCGACAGATCCCGGTGCCCGCCGGTTCCCACTGAACCGCAATGAAATACATCTGGCTTACCTTGAATTGGACCGCTGCGAGCTTATGCCTCGAGCTTGGGCTCAGCTCGCTTTTTGCGATGCTACTCGCCTCAATTCCTCTGCTCCTCGGTGCTGCCGTCTTTGCTCCCCCTGTTCATCATTATACGGAGAGAGCCTTAGGTAAGTGGTTGTCACCAAACACCAAGGGAATGTTGAGCTTTTGGCTTCTAGTGGCTCTCTTCGGAACCGTGATTTATAGCTCAATATGATCGAACCCTTCAGGGACTTGGCCGGCGAGGAGTTGAGGCAAATATACGCCGAGGCGGGAAGACAGTTGAATGAAAAGTTGGCTGCCGAGGAATTGGAAAAGAAGCGAGCAAGGGACGCGGCTCGGATCAAGGAGATTCTTGCAGAGATTCCGAAGATTCCGCCTCAAGACACCGCGCGGAATTTCGAGTTATACCGCGAACTCGCCGAGCTAACTCCCCAAGATGCAAAAGTAAAGCAGAAGTTCGATGTCTATCGGAAGAAATTTGAGGAGCAACAACAAAAGGAACGACTTGCTGCTGAGAAGGCGGCTAAGGAGGCGAACGAGAGAGCTGAAATACAAAAGAAAATAAGCAATCAATTCAGCGCGTGGGATGGCTCACATCGAAAGCTCGAAGCTATTATCAAGGATTCGATGAACGACCCCGATAGCTATAAGCACGTTGAAACGAGATACAGTAACGCCGGAACATACATAACTGTTTACACAACTTTCCGAGGAAAAACGCCTTTGGTGGTGTGGTAAAAAATAGTATCTCGGCCAAGTTCGATTTTGATGGGAATCTTCTCGAAGTTCCTAGGCGTGTTCCATAGAGATTGAAATCCAGCCGAAGAGGATCACGGGCTCAACTTGCGAATTTTGTAAGCCCGTCCGTCTGCAAAATTCACGAGCTAACCGCCGATCTTTCCACTCTGGACCATGCGCCTTTACCTCGACACGAGCGTCCTCAATCGGCCGTTTGACGACCAGAAACAGCCGCGTGTCTGGCTTGAAACACTTGCTTTCAGTTTGGCGCTCAGCCTAGTCGAAACCGGTGGAGCAGAACTCCTTTCATCACCCATCCACACCCTAGAAAACAGCCGCAACCCGTTTCAGTTCGCCGACTCTGGGTGGAGCGCTGTCTGCGTCTCACTAAGCACTCCGTCCCGCTGACCGGCGCAATTCGGACGCGCGCCCACACCCTCGTCGGCAGCGGCCAGAAGCCACTCTGGCAGAATTGGGGTCAGTGGCGGAATCAGAGTCAGCCCTAGAGCACTGCTCGTTTGAGTTTGCCTGATTTCGCGGGCAGATTGGTGGATGCC
>CAXTRS010000456.1:0-256 GCA_964246635.1 uncultured Chthoniobacterales bacterium
GAGCGCCGCGCGCGCCTGCTTAATTCGCCGCCCGCCCCGCACGCCCAACGCGACCGGCCCCGCCCACTGCGCAGCACGCTCACGCCGCTGCACGGAAGCTCCACACGACTGCGCGGGGCCGTCGCGCAACTGCCTGGAGGTGTCACACCACTGCTTGGGGAGGTCACGCCCCTGCTTGGAAGCGTCACGCCACTGCTTGGAAGTGGGTCCCCCCACCCCCCCCGGGGGGCCAGCCGCGCGAGCACAGGTGGACGGG
>CAXTRS010000456.1:266-3740 GCA_964246635.1 uncultured Chthoniobacterales bacterium
TCACAGCACTGCTTGGGGGTGTCACGCAGGGTGACAAGGGCGCGTAGTGGCGTGACGGCTCCAAGCAGTGCTGTGACGGCTCCAAGCAGTGCTGTGACGGGTCCGTGCTGTGGCGTGACACCCTCGTGCTGTCGCGTGGGATTTTCGTGACGAGCTGTCGCAAGTCCTTGAAGGCATGAGAGTTCGTAACAAATAACGGCTCCCGGGCGCCATCCTCGACGGAGGCCGGAGTGGTCCGCTCCGTGCGCTCCATCCCGTTGACCTGCCTGCAAAAAAACGCGGCTCCGCCGGATGGACCAGCGGAGCCGCGTGCAAGCGGTTCGTTTTGTTTGCGAAGCGAACCTCAGTTCCCAAGCCGGAAGCGAGCGCGGTAGTTGACCATGCTGGTGGCCAGCTCGCCGCGCTTGATCTGCTTGGCGGGACGCGCGTAAGCGACGGTCTGCGTGGTGCCGTTGACCACACCCGGCGCCAGCACGTAGTCGAGCAGCCCGCGATCGAGCGCGAGCTTCAGGAAGCCCGCGTCCGTCGTGCTGATCTCGCCGGTGTCGATGACCGGATAGCTCGTGCCGTTGTTCACCACGGTCACCGCGCCGCCGGGGGCCGCCGTGTTCGCCTCGGTGTTCAACCCGAGCGCGCGCACCAGGGCGCTGGCCACTTCGATGCGGGACACGAAGAAGCTCGGCCGGAACGTGGTGCCGGTGGTGGGGATCACGCCGGCCGGCGTGAAGTCCCAATCGCGCAGCGTCGAGCCGGAAACCGAGACGGCTTCCGCGATGCGCGCGAGGTTGCCGCTCACGTCGCTGAACTGCTGGGTGCTCGCGAGCGTCTGCCGCAGCGGCATGTTGTCGGCGAACACCTGCGCGAGTTCGCCGCGCGTCACGCGGTCCTTCGGCCCGAAGGTGCCGTCGGGCTTGATGTCGAGATAGCGGTTGAGCAACGCGTTGTTGATATCGGCCGCCTGCGGCGCATCGGTGATGTCGCCCGGCGGGTTCGTCACCGTGTTGTTGGTCCGGTAAATCTGACCTGTCGTGGTGTCAGGCAAACCGGCGCCCGTCGGCGGCGTCACCGGCACGGCGGCGAGGCCGCGGATGCCGCGCAACTCCGCGATCCAGAGACCCGCGACCGGGGCTTTGACGACGACCTGGCGGGTCGGGCTGTCGAGCACCGGCAGGGCGATGCCGCTGGAATACGACGTGCCGTCCGGCGCCCAGAGCAGCATGCCGATGGAGTTGCCGCCCGCGATGCCGGCGGCCGAGTCGTTGCCGAACTGGATGCGCGCGTCAATGATCGTGGTGCGCAACGTCACCGGCAGGTTTGCAATCGGCACGCCGTTCTGGTCGGCATCGACCGTGAAGGCGTAGGCGTTGTTGTTCGTCTTCGCCTTTTCCTTCGCCGCCGCGTAGTCGGCCGCGCTGACGGAATCCGGGTTGAAGTCGAGCGTGAAGTTCTCGTGCCCGCCCGTGTTGTTCGCGCTGGCCGGCGGGAACACCGGACCGCTCGGCGTTTGGTTCGGCCGGAAGGCCGGCGGCGTCACCGCGCTGGTCGAGATGAGCGTGTTGAACGCGCTGTAGGAAGCGCTATACGGCGCTTCGACGCGATTGAAGGGCAGGTAACCCTTCGCGGAGTTGAACGCCAGGTCCACCGCGGCGAAGACGTTCACGTAGCCGGCGCCGACTTCGAAGTCCTGATAGTCCGGCATGTGCGTCGCGGTGGATTGCAGAATCGCCTTCTGCTGCGCGGGCGTCAGGTTGATGTTCGCATCGAGCAAGAGCGCGCAGACGCCGGCGATGAACGGGCAGGCCATCGAGGTGCCCGAGATCTGGGTATAGACGGCTTGATACGGCGCGGGGAACTCCTGGTCGTTCGTGCCCGCGGCGGCGCCGGGCAGCTTCGAGCGGGTGGAGATGATGTCCGAGTAGAAGCCCTTGCCGGTGGCGTTGCCGGGCGTGTTGTAATCAAACTCGCGGCCGGTGCCGGGCGCGGTGATGGCCGGCAGGTTGAAGGCGTCGAGCGCCGGATTCACGGCGCGCTCGACCGCGGGTTTGCCGCGCGAGGAGAAGCCGACGAGGCCGCCTTCTTTCGTGCCGGCGGCGACGCTGATCACGTAGGGCGACTTCGAGGAATCCGAGATCGTGTCCACGCCCGGGCCGCTGTTGCCGGCGGCGAAGACGTTCGTGATATTGTGGTCGTAAGCGGTCTTGATGGCGACGTTGAGCGGATCGGCCGCATCGTAGGGACCGTCGCTGCCGTAGGAGTTCGAGGTGATGCGGATGTTGTAGAACGACTGGAAATTGATCGCGTATTCAAACCCACCGAGCGCATCGAGCACGAACAAGCCGGCACCCGAGCCGCTGCCAATGATCTTCACGCCCGAGGCGACGCCGGAGAAATCCTCCGTCGTGAGATTCGGGACCGACGGCGTGGTCTTCGAATACGTGCCCAAGCTGCCGATGATGCCCGAGCAGTGCGAGCCGTGGCCGACGCTGTCGTTGTTGAGCTGGTTTTCCGAATACGTGACCGTGCCGGTGGCGTTGTCGCCGTTGACCTGCAGGTTCTGGATCACCTTGGAGGCCGGGATCGTCGGCGCGACGGTGTAGCCGGTCGGCGGGATGCTCGCGTTGAAGACGCCGACGGACGAGTTGTCATAATACAGGTCCGCGTTCGTCGCGACGCCGCCCGCGCCGGTCGTGTCCACGCCGGAGTCGATGACGATGACGGAGAACTGCGGCTTGTTCGGCTGGCCGGAGACCACCGGCGGAGTGCCGCGGCCATCGACGACGGCGCCGCCATTTTGCGCGGTAAGCCCGGCGTCGGCGCGCAGCTTGTCCACGCCGCAGAGCACGCGAGCCTGGTGCAGGGCGAACTTCAGCTTGTAGTTGTCGTAGAGCGAGCGCACGCGCGAGTCGGCCAGGAGCGCGGTTTTCTGGTTCACGGTCAGCAGCGCGGTGATGATGCCGAGCGATTCGAGGCGCGCGGCGGGCACGATGCCGTTGACCGCCAGCAACCCGGTCACGGGTGTGTCGAGATTCGCCACGCCGGGCAGGCCGTTGGTGGTATTGAAGGTGATGATCGTCATCACCGTGCCAGTGACCTCGGGGCCAACGCGGCCTTTGCGGCCGATGGCGGAGGACTTGGCGGCTTTTTCCAGCGCGTCGAACTTGGCTTGCAAGCCGCGGCTGATCGTGGCGCCCGCGCGGGCGGGCTGCGTGGTGGCGAAGAGGACCGCGGCGCTCAAGCTGAGGCCCACGGCAGGGAGGAACAACGAACGACGAAGGCAGGTTTTAAGCATGGATACGGATGTGGGGATGGGGATGATACGGAGGGGAATCGCACGAAACGGTCGCGGCGGCTTTCCCAAGGCCGTGAATCCGCGACTGGTGTTCAGACGTGCGCGGGCGCAGTAAAGGCGGATTCAAAAAAAGGCAAAATTTTTTTCTTGCCCGCAGTTGTCCAAGGCAGGGGCCGCACCTCCGC
>CAXTRS010000457.1:0-3730 GCA_964246635.1 uncultured Chthoniobacterales bacterium
TCCCACGGCTCACGCCGTGGGCTAGGGCTCTAGCGCCCCTGCCGGGGCTGACTCAAAGGAGCAACGCTCTAGGTTTGTGCATCGAGCTTCTTGAGCATGTTCAGCCCAGTGACAGCATAGCCGAGTTGGGCGTAGAGGGATTGCGCACCCGCATTGTGACCGAACACGTGCAGGCCGATGCTTGACAAACCCAACCCGGTTGCCAGGGATTCCAGAGCTTGGAACGCGCGCCGGGCGTGGCCCTGCCGCCGGTAGGCTTTCTTGATGGCGATATCATAGACATACGCTCTGCGAACACCGTGTGGGTCTTCCTCCGCCCACCACAGAAAACCGACCGTCGGACCATCCTCGGCAGTTTTGATCTCGAACAAATGGTGCTTTGGTGTGGCCAGTCCCTGAGGAAGCAACCGATAAACCCCACCGGCGGATCGCTCGTGGGCGCCTTCCGCAGGCCAGCGTCCCGAGGCAACGCTTTCTTCCGCATAGTTGAGGATAGAAGACTCCAGGTATTCGGCAAATACCTCTTGGCGCATAGGAAAAAGCCTAGTCATGGCGGGCGCGTTCTTGTTGAGCCTAACGAGCCTCAAGCTCAGAAACAGCTACTGGCGAGGATGGATGATGCAAATGGAAAAGGCAAAACGCCAGTAGCTGTTCGCTATAGCGCCGGGTTAGGCGGCTTGAGTGGCTACAGCGGGAACGTGTTCAATGCTGGTGACGAGCAGGGCGGAAAGATAATGCTGGCGGCCATCGGGCTCCTCAATGGTGATCTGAGGCACGTCGCTGGCGGCGGCGAGCACGAAGTCAGGATGCTCGATGCGATACTCGCGCCCGTCGGCCATGCGAATGACAAAGGGGCGAAAAGGGGCGGCGCGCAGCAAGTCGCGGATACGGGCTTTCATAAGCGCAAGGCTAACGCGAAATGCGCTTTTCGCCAAGCGGAGCGTGCAGCCGCCCAACGGAACCAAGCTCAGCGACAGGCCGGGGCGAGACAAGGATGGAATTAGCAAGTGACGCCACTTGCCCCGGCCTGTGCGCTACAGCGTCGGGTTAGGCATCAGGGTCGTAGCATAATCATGCTCCTAGCTTCTGAAAATAGCGCTCAAGTTCCCTCTCTCTTTCGTCGCCATCTTCGCTGTCTTCTGGCCAATCACAACCGACACAGTCGCGCGCGTTCTCGCGAATCCAAATATCTACTAATCGGCTATCCCACTCGTCTAACAAAAGCCATCTTATGGCTGCTTGGGCGTCCATGGGACGATCGGCAAGAACCGTCGTGCTGGCCGACCGGCTATGTTTTTCAAGGACCGCTTGACAGTAACGGATCGCCATTGCCCATCGCTGGCGAAGCCAGAAGGCATATCTCGATTCAATCTTTGGCCAGACTCCTGTGCTGGCACGCTCGGACACAGCTTGCCATAATATGTCGCGAGACCAAACGGCATCTTCTCGGAATGCACGGAAAAGGTCGTCAATGTCCCAAGAAGTGGCGTCGTAATGCGGCGGGTGCGAACGCGCTCCGGGCATCTTCTTCCGATGATCTTCTAACCACATTAGAAGCCATGCAATCTCTTGAGGCGTCAGATGCATGCGAAACGCGGATGATTGCCTAACGGACTCAAGCTCAGCGACAGCTACTGGCGAGGACAGACATTGCAAGCGAGAAGGGCGCAACCGCCAGTAGCTGTTCGCTGCAGCGCCGGATTAGGCGCAGGCGTGCGACTGCCATAAATGTTCAAGTGGTCCAGGTGGCAATTCGTTTCGATTGAGAGCACGAATACGGCGTAGTTCGGAACAAATTGCCGAACTTGCTGCCTGAACTTCTGCATCCTTTGCCTGACTCGTATTCGCAGGATCAGCGAGCGCATCTACCAGCCTCTTTTTTACGCGACTGATATTCATCAACATCACAACGAGAATCTCCTCGTCAATCACAGCAACATCATGAACCGCTTGATCATGTTCATTGAGCGGATTCTGCTGTTGTTGCATTTGCTGTTGTTGCATTTGCTGCTGGCCGTCTCTCCATTTCGGTGTTGATTCATACCGTTCGCGCAGGTATCGGCGCCAATCGAGTGCTGCGCTGAGGATTTCAGCAAAAGCTGTAACACCTGCAATGGTTTCCGTGATTACTTCAGGTGACATAAGGGGATTGATTATTGGTTCCGACGGAAATTGAACACGCGCGGCGATGTCAACGCCTAACTAGGTGACAGCCGTATCATACTGTTCGACGCCGCTTCGTCATTTCGACGAAAAATTTCTGCCTCGTTCATTCTCCGCTTTTGCGCTGGGCCGGATGATCCAGCCATCGAAACCGACTCCACGGGCAATGCACGGGGCGAGAGGTGATCTCGCCACCGGCATGCACAAGAAGCCGAGCCGGCCATCTGCGCTCGGTCTGCCACCGCGCTCTTTCCAACGCGGCGAATCATCGCTCACGCCTTCTTCGCCCGGCGGCCGGGCGTGGCGGCGGTGCCGACGACGACCGCGAAGCCGTATTCGCCGAGCGCCTGTTCGTTGCCGCGATGGGAGACGAGCAGTTGGTCGCGCGTCTGGGTGATGTCGTAGAGCAGGGTGCCCCGGGTTTCGCCGGTTTGACCGGGGCCGTTGCCGATGAGCGTGGCCGCTTGTTCGTTCAATGTCTGACTTTGTTCGGCGAGCTCCTTGGCTTGTTTGCGCAGCTCGGCAGCCTGGGCGGTGCGCTGGTCGAAGGCGGGGTAATCGAGCGTCGTTCGAATGGGGCTGTCTTTGCCGGCTTTGGTGTTTTGGGCGGAGATTTTCTCGGCAAGATCGATGATCTCGTCGGGGCTGCCGGTGAGGATGTCGATGCGGACAGTTTTGCGTGCCATAATATCAGTAGGTGTGATGTTGGGTTGATCGGGCAGGCGCGCCGGCGGGTGGAAACGGAACGTCAACCAGCCTGAGGGTAAGCAACTAGGCCAGACATGTCCAGTCCTAATCTTGGGCTGTTTTGCGCTTGGCGGAGGAGAACGACTTCCTGGCGCCATGAGGCTGCGGCGCCAGCTGCCTGAATTTGCCTCGCGCAAAGGACGCAAAGCCGCAAAGGAGGAGAAGAGGAGCGAGAAAGCAGGAGAGTGACTTGTCTCCTTTGCCCTTTCTTTCCCTTGGCAGCTTTGTGTCCTTTGCGCGAGGCCCCCCTCCGCCGAAAGCTCTCCAAGCCGGGCGGCACGTTAAAGCGTCTGGCGCCCGGAAGTCGCCCCTCCACCTACAAACAGCCAAAGTAAGCCCACTGCCTTCTTTTCTTGTCCTCAGAGCGGGCGTGGCGGTGTGGGTCGCAGGGCCGCACTCGTCTTTTGCCCGCGGTATCGGCAAGGAAGATGAGGTGGTTGCCGCGGTTGTTCGGATGAAGCAAGCATCTGAAAACAAGAGACTTAAATTGTGATGCTTTGCTCCTCTCCTCGCGTCGATATTGGTCAAAGTGTCGCACTTTCTTGTCGAAGCACGATACTTTGATGATCAAGGATGAGACTGGCTGGTGAAAGGATCGTGCTTTGACGGCAAACCACGAAACTTTCACGGCGAACCACGGCACTCCGACGCCAAACTCCCGCGCGGCGACATGTCAGTCCGATCCTTTCGCGTGAAACTCGCGCCCTCTGGGCTTCCTGGCACTGAGTATGGGAACAAAAATAACGCGGAGATGTTCCGGGGTAGGGCGGGCGTCCCGCCTGCCGTTCTCGGCGTCTCGCCGGGAACACACCCTCAGCCC
>CAXTRS010000458.1:0-3725 GCA_964246635.1 uncultured Chthoniobacterales bacterium
ACCAGCTACAACCTCCAAATCCAATCAAGGCAACAACGAGGATAACACTACCCGATCGTCTTGCCAGAGCCGAGGTCGCGTTTCACAAAATCTGCTTCGAATGGCCGTGCCAATACGGGCTCACACCTGGCAGGCCGCTGCGACTGCTCGCGTATCTCTGCCTCGTCTGCACGATTCCTTATGCCGGAGCAATCCTTCAACGCCCTCGCCGCATACCAAACGCTGCCTCTTCGGCTGGTATGGTTGGTGCCGGAATCTGGGCGGTTCCGCTCGAAAAGCGGGTCGCCTCGACACCGTCCAAACCCCTGCTGAAGCACGTGGACATCTCGCAAACGGGTTTGCTGCGAGGACTCTGGCGCGCCGGGACGCAGGGTCTGTTCTTCAGTGTGATCAGCGCCTTCAGCGTCGGATACAAGGACCTGGATGTCGGCCGCTGGATCGAACGAATTCAACGTGAGGAAACAACGCTGCGCGCGACGGGCTGGGTGCGGACGGTCGCAGGCGTCCAAAGCCTCATGAGTTTTTACCTGCTCGCACTCTGGCTGCTAACCTACTTTGGTCGGCCTTTTGATTAAGGCAGTGTTGAGAAATGAATTTATCTGGTGACCAGCCGATGAGCACAGCTGCTGGCGGCACAAGCCAGCGAGAGCAAGGCTTGGCAAGACGGCCCTGGCGCTCGCAGCGCAGACGCAGACGGCGGAACTGACGCAAACGGCCGACGGCGTGCTCGATGAGGCAACGCTCCCGGTCTAGACGCTGGTTCGCGCGCAAGCGAAATCTGTCCAGAAAAAGATTGCTTTGCCGGGCGCAGGGCGCAACATCCCGGAGCACGGTGCACGGGGGAAATCCCCTTTACTCGCCATGATTGACTCCGTCCTTAAGTTCCTTAGGGACAATTTGAACGCCTCGTTCAAGGAGGCGGCGTCGAACGGCGGCGAACCCGAGGTGGTGTCATTCGTCGCGGGCGACAAAATCGGGGATTCGGTGACGTTTGCCCTGGGGCATGTTTCCCTCCTCTTGGTGAAGCTCGAGGAGGAGAACACTCTCCGGCCCGCCGACCCCTACGCTCGCATGGCGGGGAACGGAACCCGGCAGCGGGTCCAGCCGGAAATCCGGCTGAATCTCCATGTCTTGTTTGTCGCGCACTTCGCGGACTACGCGCTTTCCCTGCGCTGGCTTTCGCAGGTGGTGAGCTATTTCCAAAATCACCGGGTTTTCACTGCCGCAAACTCGCCGGCGCTCAACGGGCAAATCGAGCAGCTTACGGTCGAACTGATCACGCTGCCGTTTGCGGAACAGAACGAAGTCTGGGGCGCGTTGCGCACGAGCTATCGCCCTTCGGTGCTCTACCGCGTGCGCGCGGTGGTGTTTCGCGACACGGCTGCGGAGGCGGAGTCGATCATCGAGGAAGTGCGCCTCGATTTGTCCGCATGAAATACTGTCCGATCATCGATCTGCGGATCCGGCACGCCTACTATGCGGATGGGCGATGCGCGGATTTCGCGGTCGAGCCGGACGCCGAGACGCAACGGCTGCTCGCGGGCTGCCGCTGCGTGGTGCACGGCTTTCCGGACGGCATCCGGGTGAGCACCCCGACGACGGACGACGGGTCGCATTTCGCACCCTTGCCGGCGGGCAAATCTCTCGGCTTCCATCTGCGGCTTAAGAACGCGGACTTTCGCCTGTTCACCGATCTGACAGAATTCCGCGATCATCCGGCCCCGCTTTTCACCACTGCGGGCGCCGGCAAGCCGGCCTCGGGGCGCGGGCGGACGGCAGCGCCGCCACAGGTGCTCGCGCTCTCCACCGTCACCGCGACGCGGACCGAGCGGCTGGTCTTTCCCGCGGGGGCGATCCGTGCCGGGTTCACGCTCGGCGGCCTGCCGGGGGACAAGGTGGCGCCCGCGCAGTATCAACTGGCCGGTCTCGACGAGGCCGCTGCCGTGAAGAGTAGAGCCAAAGGGCAGAAGCTCACGGTCAACGCTTCCCGCAGCCCGGAGGCGCGCTCCTTCACGGTGAGCTACCCCGTTCGCCCGCAACTGCCGCCGGGCGTGTTTGCGCGGGTCGAGATTGTGTGGGAGTCCCCCGCCGCGGCGGTGGCGACGACGCTCAAGGTTTACGAGATTCGTTTCAACCCGCTGCCGGCGAAGTGGCGCTACTACCTGGTGAGCCCGCCGGCGAGCATCTGCGAATACTCCGTCGATTTCGGCCGGACTGCCACCTTTGAACCTTCCACTCCCGACGCCGCGGACCCTGTCGGCCAGGCATTGCAGGCGCAATTCGGCGCCACCGCCCGGGTCGATTGCTTTACCTCGGAGGTTCCGCTGCTCTCCGGCGACGCCGCGCCCGCCGGCCTGCGCCTGATGAAAGGGGACGAGGGAGAACCGCTGCCGTCCCCGCGCAGTCTTTGTCACCTCGGCGACAACACCCCGGCCTTCTTTCGCATCGTCCGCAAAACGTAGTCCAACCCACACCACCAACCCAGCATCCCACCATGCCAGCCGTCTATAGCTCCCCTGGAGTTTACGTCGAAGAAATCGCCACGCTGCCGCCCTCCGTGGCAGAAGTCTCGACCGCCATCCCCGCCTTCCTCGGCTATACCGAGACGGGCGATGTCATGATCCCCACCCGGATCGAAAACCTGCGCGAATACGAGCAGACCTTCGGCGGCCCGCCGCAGGTAGTCACGAGTATCTCAATCACCAAAGACGCGGCCGGCACGGCAACCTACCAGCCCAGCCAGGATGCCAACCCTCCGCTCCTGTATTACAGCCTGCGCCTGTATTTCGATAATGGCGGTGGACCTTGCTACATTGTTTCGCTCGGCAAGCACGACTCCCCGGCTCTGTTGGATAACTTCAAAGCCGCGCTGGACGCATTGCGGAAGGAAGACGAGCCGACCTTGATCGTGATGCCGGACGCGACCCGCTTGGGCGACGACTTTTCCACGGCCTGCGGCGCCGCGCTGGACCATTGCGGCGCCATGCGCGACCGCTTCGCCGTGCTCGACGTGAAACGGGGCCAGGCGGCCGGCAACTTCCGCCAACTCTCCTCGGATTCGCTGGCCTACGGCGCCGCTTACACGCCATACCTCAATACCGCTCTGGCCTATGCTTACAGCGAAGACAAGCTCACGGTCACGGCTTCGACCGGACCGGCGACTTTCTCCGGCACGGTGGGCGGCCTATCCGTGACCTGTTCGGCCGCCGCCAGCGCCACGCCCGCCGCGGAGGTTGTCGTCGGCAGCGGAACCGCTGACATCACCTTCGCCACCGACGCCACGCCCAAGCTCACAGTCCCCACGGGCGCCAACGCTACCGCCCGGCAGGTCGGGACCGCCTGGGCGACTTGGAAAGGAGCCGCCGGCAGTGTGGCCAACGGCTTCGACCTACCAGCGGGCGACAGCACCAAGCTCAAGAGCGAAAGCGCGACGCTCACCCAATCGAAATCCTCAGCGGAAACCCTGAGTTCCTTCAAGAACAAGGACACCGGCCTTTACAACCAGGTAAAGACCTACTTGGGCGCCTTGCGCGCGACGCTGCCGCCGAGCGCCGCGGTGGCGGGCGTCTATGCGCGCGTGGACCGCGAGCGCGGCGTCTGGAAAGCGCCGGCCAACGTCGCCGTCGCCTCGGTGCTGAGCCTCGCCCAGAGCTACACCAACGACGCCCTGGACGCGCGGAACGTCGATCCCCCCAGCGGCAAATCCATCAACGTCCTCCGCAGCG
>CAXTRS010000459.1:0-3720 GCA_964246635.1 uncultured Chthoniobacterales bacterium
CCCAAAGATAGACCTGGAAATCCTGGCAGCCGGTCGCGAGCGTGCGGCCGTCAGGACTCCAGGCCACGGGTGTGACATAATTGGGATGAGGCAGCGTGACTGTCGCCTGACCGGTGGCGAGATCGAAAATCTGCACGCTATTTTCCAGCTTGCCGACCACGGCCAACCGCGCGCCGGTCGGATCGAAACTCAGGCAGGCCGGCGCGCGGGCGGTGACGAGACGCACACCGGTTTCCGCGCCGGTTTCGAGATCGTGGAACGAAACGCCGCCGCCGAGGACGCCGACGGCCACGCGGCGACCGGCCGGACTGAACGCGCAATCGAACGGAAACAGCGGATACGCGCCACCGGTCGGCCGGTCTTTCAACTCGCAAGCCAGCCGCGCGGCCGGCACGTCCCACACGCGAAGTGTGCCGTCCGCATGACGCGCCGCCAGCCAGCGGCCGTCGGCGCCGCTGAAGGGTGTGAGGAACAGAATGCGCGGCGCGCCGTCGGGTGCGGGCAGCCGCGCGATTTCGCTCGCGTCGTTCACGCGACGCACGCTGACGACGCCCGGCTCGGTTTCTACGGCGTAGCGGGCCAGCGCGGCGTCGAAGGCGAGCGGCGCGTTCGAGCTTCCGCGCACCGGCCACCGTTTCTCGACCGCCAAATCCGCGAGCGCGAGCGCGGCGACCGCTTCGTTGCGAATCTCCGGCGTCGGCCGGATGGCGGCGGCTTTCTCGAGCGCCGCGAGCGCGTCGAAACGCTGCCCCGCGCGCCCGGTGCGGCGGCTCGCCCGCGCCTGGGCAAGATACGAGCCGTGCAGTTTTTCGAGCGCGTCGCTCTCGGCGGCGAGGGCGCGATTGCGCGCAGCGGCCAGGCGCGCGGCGGCGAGGGTCGAGCCAATGCTGACCCCGACGAGCAACAGCAGCAGCAACGCGGAGAGCGCAGCCAGCGCCGGGTTGCGCCGCGCCCAACGCGCGAGTTGACCGGCGGCGCCCACGGGCCGGGCTTGGATCGGCCGGCCTTCGAGCCAGCGTTCGAGATCGTCGGCCAGCGCGGCGGCGCTCGGATAACGCGCGACCGGCGATTTTTCCAGGCACTTGAGGCAGATGATTTCCAGCTCGCGCGGCGCCGCCGGATGGAGCGCGTGCGGCGGCGCGGGCGGCGTCTCGACGACGTGGCGCAACACTTCCACCACGCTGTCGCCGACAAACGGCGGCCGGCCGGCGAGCAACTCGTAGAGAACGGCGCCGATGCCATAGACATCCACCGCCACGGTCAGGTCCGCCGCGCGTCCGGCGGCTTGCTCCGGCGCGAGGTAGGCGGGCGTGCCGAGCGCGGCTTGGGTCAGGGTCTGCGCGTTGTCGCTTTCCAACCATTTGGCCAACCCAAAGTCGGCCACGAACGGCGTGCGGCCATCGGCATCGAGGAGGATGTTGCCCGGCTTCAGGTCGCGGTGCAGGATGCCGCGGCGGTGCGCGTGATCGACGGCGCGGGCGACCTGCGCGAGCAGGCGCGCGCCGGCGCGCGGGGCTTTTTGAAACTCCGCGAAGCGCGCGGCGAGCGTGCCGCCCTCGGCGAACTTCATCGAGAAAAACGGCAGTCCGTCGCGCTCGCCGACTTCGTAAATCGGCAGGATGTGCGCGTGATCGAGGCTGGCCACCGCCGCCGCTTCGGCGCGGAACCGCTCGACGGTGCCGGCTGCCGCGGCCTGCTGGGGCAGGATCATTTTCAACGCGACGATCCGCTGCGGCTCGCGCTGCCGGGCGCGATAGACCAGCCCCTGGCCGCCGCGGGCGATTTCTTCGAGCAATTCGTAGCGGCCGAAGCGTCCGGGCGGCGCGGAATCGGCGGTCACTTCGTCGAGCCAGGAAGCGGACGTCGGGTCGTCGAGAGAGGATTCTTCCGAGCCATCGTCGAGGAGCACGGAATCGAAAAGACAGCGCGGGCAGAGCGCGGCTTCGCTCCCCTGCCACCGACCCGAAAGTGTGCAGCCGCAACGCGGGCAAGGCGCACTCGTCGGCGCGGTGCTGCCGGACTGTAGCGGCGGTCTCTGACCGCCTTCGCTGTCGGCCTCTTGCGGATTCATAACAAGGGCAGTCAGAGACCACCGCTACAGTCGGATGGGCGACGCGTGAAAAGCGGACTCGGCCAGCAACGCGCGCAGGTGTTGCAGTTCGCTGTCCACTTCGCCCGGCGAGGAAACGGTGTGCGCGATTTCCTGGCGCACGAGCGCGCGGAAACCCTGGCGCATGCGATGGATCGTCGTCTTCAACGCAGCCAGCGGCAGGCCGAGCGCGTCGGCCGTGGCCTGGTAGGAATTTTCGCGGTCGGCCTCGCCGGTCAGAAAGACTTGCAGCGCCTCGAAGAGCCGCTCCTTGCCGCGGGCGATCGATTCTTCGCGCAACCGGGCAAGCGCGCGGTCGAGCACGGTGAGCGCCCAGCGCACGTCGAACGCTTTCTCGGGCGACCACGCGTCGGACGGCAGCGCGCGGTCGAGCTCGTCGCAGTCCATCGCGTCGAACGAAACGATCTCGTGCGCGCCGCCCCGTTTTTGGGCCAGCGCGCGGTCGCGCTCGTTGGAGAGGAAATTCTCCAGCGCGGCGAGCAGGAACGTGCGAAACCGGCCCTTCGACGGGTCGGCCGCCGCGAGCGCGTGCTGGCTGAGCAAGTGCATGAAAAAGGCTTGCACGAGGTCCTGGCTTTCTTCGACTCCGTAGCCGCGCCGGCGCACGAAGCTGTAGAGCGGCGGCCAGTAGGCGCGGCAGAGCATGGCAAGCGCGTCGTGCGCGCCCGGCGCGTCAGACGATTGCGCCGAATTAAGAACGATCGTCCAGCGCGTCGTGGCGAAAATCGCGCCTCCGCCAGTGCTGCTGCTTGCGGAACCGAACGGCGTTGCCACGGCGCCGAGGATGCCCCCGGCGCGTGGCGGTGTCCAGCGGGAAGGCGGGCTTTCGCGACCAGAGCGCGCGTTATTGCCGTCGGCGTTGCTGGCGGCTACAGGGCGCGCAGAACCGCGCGCACCGGAGCGGCGTCGCCGCCGACGATTTTGAGCGGCAGCGCGATGAGCTCATAAACACCCGCCGGCACCGCATGCAGATCGAGCGATTCGAGAATGGAAACGCCGGCGCGGAAGAGCGCGTGGTGGTTCGGCATCGTCTTGCTGTCGGTGGCATCGACGCTCGGCACATCGACGCCCAGCAGGATTACGCCGCGTGCGCCGAGCCACGCGGGCACGTCGGGCGCGACGACGGGGATGCGCGGTGGAAACTGCGTCTCGTCCGGCCACGCGCCGGTTTTTAGGAGCAGGCGCGGCGCACGAGCGAGTTCGACTGCGGCCGGCTCAAGCTCGGGCAAGCCGATCGGCGCGCAGGGGTCGCCGCTTCTCCCGGTCAAATCGACCACGACGGCCGGGCCGCAGAAAATTTCCGGCGGCAACGCCTCGATCGCGGCGCCATCGGGCCGGAAGTGAATGGGCGCGTCGGCGTGCGTGCCGTTGTGAACGCCCATCGTCACCGCGCCGACGTTGACCGACGCGCCAGCGCTCATTTCCCATTTGCGCTCGAAGTGAAACGCCGTGTCGCCCGGCCAAGGCGCCAGCGCGTTGTGCAGCGGCCGTGTGATGTCGTAGAGCTTCATCGGGCGATGGGTTTGATCAGCGTTCTGTCAGACGGCTCGGCTAATCTTTTTCCAGGTAGGGACGCACCTCCGGGGCGTCCGTGGCTTTTGTTGTAATTT
>CAXTRS010000460.1:0-3692 GCA_964246635.1 uncultured Chthoniobacterales bacterium
TTCCTAATCTCACCACGGCCGCCGCGAAACTTGCCGATAGCCAGATTTACATCGACGACACCGCCGGCCTGTCGATTCTCGATCTGCGCGCAAAGGCGCGCCGCCTGAAACAGATGTATGGCATCAAGCTGATCGTCATCGACTATCTCCAGCTTCTGCGCTCGCCCAGCCGGCGCGCGCAGGACAACCGGCAGCTCGAAATCGCGGAAATCTCCAGCGGCGTGAAAGGCCTCGCCAAGGAATTGAACCTGCCCATCATTGTCTTGGCGCAGCTCAATCGCCAGCCCGAAGCGCGCAGCGGTAATAAACCGCGCCTGAGCGACCTGCGTGAAAGCGGAAGCATCGAACAGGACGCCGACGTCGTCGGGCTGCTCGTCCGGCTGGAGTATTACGCCGACGACGAGGAATCGAAAAAGGAACTCGAAGGTCAGGCGGAGCATATCATCGCCAAACAGCGCAACGGCCCTGTCGGCGAGGTGAAGCTTTCGTTCCTGAAGGAATATACTCGCTTCGAAGACCGCGCCGACGACTCGCACGGCGACGCGTAGCCATTGAACAGACAGAACGCGACCGCCGTGATCGGGAATTAGGCGATCTAGTTCTCCTGCCGATATGGCTGTCAGCTACGAGCAAGTGCGCCAGCTTGCCTTGGCGCTGCCCGGCGTCAGCGAAGGCCGCGCTTACGGTGGTCGTTCGCTGCACGTGGGCCGGAAGTTCCTCGGCCGGCTGCGCGAAGATGGCGAAAGCTTTGTGCTCAAAGTTGACCCCGCCGAGCGATAGCGGCTGCTGGCCGAGGAGGCAGATGCTTTTTTCCTGACCGACCACTACCGAGATCATCCGCTGGTGCTCGTCAACCTTTTGGCCGCGGATCGAGGCTGTTTGGCTTCGCTCATTGAGCAGGCGTGGCGTGCGCTAGCCGCCAAGCGTTGTCATCGCGGCGTATGATGCGCAACGCGCCGCCGCTGCCGCCGCAAGCCGCGCTTGATCCATCGCCACACAGAATAGGCTGTGGATGTCACAGCGTTTTATCCGTTCCGGCGGCCGCTTTCGCGCGGCCGCGCAGCATTTCGTTTCCTCACACGCGATTTACAGCCACTTCCCGACCGTGAGGCGATGAACGAGAGACAGCGAAACTCGTTCCTTCAACCTCACCTTCTTATGGCTGAATCAGAGTCCAATCCAGACCCCCAAACCAACGTTCCCGTTTCCCAACCCCCGGCCGGCGCCGTGGCCGGTGCCGTCATTGGCGCCGTGATCGCCGGTCCCATCGGCGCCGCAGTCGGCGGAGTCGCCGGCGCCGCGATGGGCAAACGCACTTCCCAAGGGAAATCCGCCGTGCCGCCGGCAGCGACGAAAGCCGCCAAAGGCCTCGTGAAAACCGTGCGAGCCAACACCCCATCATTGAAAACGATCAAGGCGGCGGTGACGCCAGGCCCGGCGAAATCCAAGTCAAGCGGTGCCACAGCAAAAGCGAAAACCTCCGCCACGAAGGCGAAGGCAAAGACCGGTGGCGCGAAAGCGAAAGCAAAAGCGAAAACTGGCGGCGCGCGGACCAAAGCGAAGCCCGGCGGAGCCAAGCCAAAAGCGCCTGCAAGCGCGAAGAGTCGCGGCGGCGCCAAGGCAAAACCTGCGGCTCGCAAGAGCGCGGCGAAGGCCACGCGAAGCGCTGCCAAAGCGAAACCCGCTGCCAGGCGTTCGGCGGCGGCGGCAGCAGCGAAATCGAAGTCGAAGACGAACACGAAATCGAGCGCGAAAAAGTCGAGCAGCCGACGCCGGTAAAAACGGTCGGAGCGATTCCACGCAAACGCGCCGGCGCTTCCAAGCCCAAGCGATGCCGTGAGGGCGGCTAGTCCTCCCGCGCTCGCGGACGCTTGCCACTCGCCCGGCACCCAAGCGTCTCACCTCGACGCTCCATCTTCGGGGGATTCACCACCCCGCTTCCCAGCCAGGGTCTCCCGAAGATGATCGAGGTCGAAGGTCTCACAAAGCTCTACGAAAAATTTCCCGCTGTCCGCGATCTTTCCTTCGTCGTGCGGCCGGGTGAAGTCATGGGCTTGGTCGGCAGCAACGGCGCCGGCAAAACGACGACCTTGCGTTGCCTCGCCGGCATCATCCCGCCGAGTCAGGGCCGGGTCCGCATCGCCGGACACGATCTGGCGACCGACCCGCTCCTGGCCAAAGCGCGGCTCGCCTTTTTAGCGGACGAGCCGCGGCTCTTCGATTACCTCACCGTCCGCCAACACCTCAATTTCGTTGCTCGCATCTACCGCGTCGCCGACTACCGCGACCGGGCCGAGCGGCTGCTCAACGAGCTGGAGCTGACCGAAAAGCGTGACTCGTTGCCGGGTGAGCTTTCGCGCGGAATGAAACAAAAGCTGGCCATCGCGTGCGGCTTTTTGCACGAGCCCACCGCGATCTTTTTCGACGAGCCGCTCACCGGTCTCGATCCCGTCGGCATCCGGCGGATGAAAGCCTCCATCCGGCAGCGCGCCGAGGCCGGAGCGGCGATCGTGATTTCCAGTCATCTGCTCAGCTTGCTGGAGGAAATCTGTTCGCACGTCCTCATTCTGCAGGGCGGACAAAAAGTCGTGCACGGCTCGCTCGCCGAGGTCCGCGAGCACTTCGCTGCGGCGGACGACATCCAGGCTGCTGGGTTGGAAGAGGTTTTTTTCCGGGCGATGGAGAACGCAGCGAGGACGGAAAATTCCAAATTCCAAATTCCAAATCCCAAGGAATCAAACCCAAAAAGTCAGAAGGGTTAAAAAGGAAGAAGGCAGGCGCACCGCTCGCGCGATTCAGCTCCAACACGGGTGGAACGCGGGCGGAGAAGTCCGTTATTAATTTTCTGAATTTTTTGTCTGATTTCTTGGATTTTGGTTTTTGGATTTTGGATTTTTTCCCGGGGTCATGTTTTCCGCCCTGCTCTACCTGCAATTTTTGCAATCCGGCAATCGCCTGCTCGCGCGGTTGCGCCGGCTGCGCCAGCCAAAATACCTGCTCGGCGCGCTGGTCGGCGGGCTTTACCTGTATTTCAATTTCTTCCGTTACTTGTTCGATCGTTCTGTCCGCGCGCGTCGTGGCTGGGGCGGCTCGGCTTCGACCGCCGGTTCATTCATTCTGGCGGGCAGTGTGCTCGCGAGTGGACTCGAGACGCTCGGCGCGCTGTTCCTGTTCGCGCTCTCGCTGCTCGCCTGGCTGCTGCCGAACCGCCGCGCGGCACTCGTGTTTTCCGAGGCGGAGATCGCGTTTCTTTTTCCCGCACCGATCTCCCGACGCGCGCTCATCCATTTCCGCCTGTTGCGTTCGCAGCTTGGCATCCTGTTTTCCATTGTCGTCATCACGCTGATCACCGGGCGCCTGCGCACGGCCGGCTGGGAAAGCGCGCTGCGGCAATCCGTTGGCTGGTGGATTCTGTTGTCCACCATCAGCCTGCACGGCCTCGCGCTCTCGTTCGTCCGCTCGCTCCTGTTGGAACGCGGCGTGAGCAATTGGCGGCGACGCACTCTCACGCTCTTCGTTGCCGGCGTGCTGCTCGGTGGCGCCCTGTTTTGGATAAGGGAAACGCTGCCGGGCCTCGATGTGTTTGACGTGCCGCCCGGACCAAAACACGATCTTGCCACGCTCGGCAGCCTCCTGCTCGACCGGCTGCAAGTTCTCGATGCGGCGTTGCGCACTCCGCCACTGGGTTGGGT
>CAXTRS010000461.1:0-3675 GCA_964246635.1 uncultured Chthoniobacterales bacterium
CGGATCGACCGCGAGCATGGAAGCCAGCAACTCGCCCACCGGCTGCGGCACCCGCGAGGCTGCGAGGTGTTCGACCGGCAGCGGCTCGTGAAGCTGGCGATGGTAAATCTCCGCCAGCGACCGACCTGGAAAAGGGACTTTGCCGGTGAGCAAATACCACAGCGTGACGCCAAGGCTGTAGAGATCCGAGCGCGCGTCGGTCCCGCCGGTCTCGCCCTCGCCCGCGGCGAATTGTTCCGGGCTGGCAAAGTGCGGCGTGCCGACGAAGCCGGCGAAGCTGCCCGTGTCAGCCGGCGCGCCGTCGGCCGCGAGGCGCGCGAGGCCAAAGTCGATCACTTTGACCAACGCGCCGCCCTCGCTGCCATCTCCGCTACACGTTTGGGACAGGTCGGCGCGTCCGCGGTCCACGTCTGCGATGAGCATGAGGTTCGCCGGTTTGAGATCGCGGTGAACCAGACCCTGGCCGCTGGCGGCGATGAGCGCGCGGGCGGCCTGGGCGGTGACTTCCAACGCCAGCGGCACCGGCAGTGGGCCGCGCCGGCGAACGCGCGCCTCGAGCGTTTCGCCGTCGATAAATTCCATCACGTAAAAACACTGGCCGTCGCTGGCTCGTTCGCCGAGGTGGAACACGCTGGCGACGTTCGGATGCCGCAAACGCGCGGCCGAGCGGGCTTCGCGGAAAAAGCGTTCGCGCGCGGCTGGGTGCTTCACGAGAAACGCGGAGTTGATGACCTTTAACGCAACGGGACATTCGAGCCGCGTGTCGAACGCTTTGTAAGTCACGCCCATCGCGCCGCGGCCGAGCTCCCACGGGCGGCCGTCGGCACGACGAATGACGGCGTAGTGCTCGAAATCCTCGCTGGCCAGAAGGTCATCCTCGGGCTGGCCACCGGCTGGCGCCGACGGTTCCGCGCCGGCCGCCGCGGCATTCAGGCGATCCGACTCGTTGCTAGGTCGCTCCGAAGGCACTCTCCGCTGCGCGGTGGACGCGGCGTTCCCGGTTTCGTCTGACGCTTGCGAGAGCGAGAGCGTCGGCGGCAACGGGTCGGAGTCCGGCTTTGACACGTCGTTCTTGCCCATCGCAGCTCACTCTTATGGCAGGGGCTGGCAGCGGGTTCAAGCCGGAACACCGGGGCGGGATTTTCGCTTGTCCGTCCCAGGTGACGCCGTATGATGCCGGCCCAACTTCCGCTCCCCCTGGCGGCTCGTCGGTCGATGGGTATCCCACGCAAGGATAAGGCATGAAACAGGGTGACAAACAATCCAGCTCGCCGTTGCTGAACGAAGCCGCGCACGGCGTAGCCATGCGCACGCCGTCGCTCTATGACCCCGCCTTCGAGCACGACGCCTGCGGAGTCGGATTCATCGCGCATGTGGGAGGCGAGCGCTCGAATAAGATCGTTCGTCTTGGTCTGACGAGCTTGTGCAATCTCGGCCACCGCGGCGCGCTCGACGCGGATGCCAAAACGGGCGACGGCGCGGGCTTGCTCACGCAGATCCCGTATGCGCTCCTGCGCGACGAAGTGAGCCGCCGCGGACATGTGCTCTACAAAGACAGCGACCTTGGCGTCGGCATGTTTTTCCTGCCGCACGACAATGCCTACGCGCAGGCGCGCGCGAAAGCGATCACGGAGGAGACGCTCGCCACGCGCGGGCTGTTTCTCTTCTGCTGGCGCGAGGTGCCGGTCCATCTGCAGGTGCTCGGTGACAAGGCGCAGCTCACGATGCCGCGCATCGAACAGGCGCTCATCGCGCGGCCCGAAGGACTCGACGACGATGAATACGAGCGCCGGCTATTTCTCGCCCGTAACGAAATCGAAAAGCGTGCGGCGGATGACAAAATCCGCAACTTTTACATCGCGTCGCTGTCGAGCCGAATCATCGTTTACAAAGGCTTGCTGGTCTCCGCGTCTCTGGAAAAGTTCTACAAGGACCTCGCGAACCCGGCCTACGAGAGCGCGCTTTGCATTTTCCACCAGCGCTACAGCACGAACACGTTTCCGACCTGGCCGCTGTGCCATCCGTTTCGCACGCTGGCGCACAACGGGGAGATCAACACCATCAAGGGCAACCGGGCGTGGATGCATGCGCGCGAGGCCGAGTTGCGCGCAGACTTTTGGGGAGCCGATATCGACTTGCTCAAGCCGATCATCCAGCCCGGCGGCTCGGATTCCGCGAGTCTCGACAACGCGGTCGAAGTGCTCACGATGAGCGGCCGGAGTTTGCTTCACGCGGTGACGATGCTCGTGCCGCCGGCTTGGCAGGAGAGCGACGCGTCCGTGTCGCCGGAATTGCAGGCATTTTACGAATTTCATCGCTGCTTCAACGAACCCTGGGACGGACCGGCGGCGGTGGTTTTCAGTGACGGCCGCACGGTCGGCGCGTGTCTGGACCGCAACGGGCTGCGGCCGGCGCGCTACAAGCTCACCGCAGACGGGATTCTGTCGCTCGGCTCCGAGGTCGGCGCGGTGAAATTCGACGACCGCGACGTCGTGGAAAAAGGCCGCCTCGCGCCGGGTGAGACACTCGCGGTGGATACCGTCGCGGGGCGCCTGTTGCGCGACCACGAAATCAAAGCGGAACTCGCGGCGAAGGCGCCGTATGCCGAATGGCTCAAGAAACATCTCGTGCGCCTGCACGACCTCGTGCCCGCTGACGCCGGCGAGCCGCATCCTGCCGAGCTGGACATCCTCGACCTCACCGCACGCCAGCTCGCCTTCGGCTACACCGCGGAGGAAGTCGAACTGGTGCTCAAGCCGATGTTTCTGCGCGGCACCGAGGCCATCGGCTCGATGGGCGACGATACCGCGCTGGCGGTGCTATCGACCGAGCCGTGCCTGCTGCCGCGCTACTTTTCGCAAGGGTTCGCGCAGGTGACGAATCCGCCGATCGACCCGCTGCGTGAGAAGCTCGTGATGTCGCTCTATACGATCATGGGTTGGCGGCGCAATCTGCTCGCGGAGACAGCCGAGCACGCAAAACTCGTCGCCGCAGACTCACCGATTTTGCGCGAGCACGAACTCGCCGCGTTGCGCGCGCACCCTGCGCTCCACGTGCGACCGGCGACGGTCACCGTGCACTGGCTCGCGCACAGCGGCGCGGCGGGACTTGAGGCCGCAGTCGAACGCATTTGCGCCGAAGCCGAGGCCGCCGTCGATACCGGCCATTGCCTGCTCGTGCTCAGCGACCGAGGTGTGAACGCGGAACACGCACCGGTGCCCATGCTGCTCGCCACCGGCGCTGTCCACCATCACCTCATCCGGGTCGGCAAGCGCATGAAAGTGTCGATCTTGTGCGAGACCGGCGAGGCACGCGACGTTCACCAACTCGCGTGTCTCATCGGCTACGGCGCCAGCGCCGTCGTGCCGTATCTCGCCTACGAAACGGCGCAGGAGATTCTCGAAAAACTCCCTGCGTCCGCCGAGCGACCGAGCCTCGAGCACGCGCTGAAAAATTACGTCGGGTCGCTCGAAGCGGGGTTGCTCAAAATCATGAGCAAAATGGGCATCTCCGTGCTCGGCAGCTACCGAGGCGCGCAGGCCTTCGAGGCGGTCGGGCTTAGCTCGAAACTCATCGAAAAATGTTTCACCGGCACGCCGTCTCCGATTGAAGGAATCGGCTTCAGCGAGATCGCCGAAGAAACATTGCGCAGGCACGAGGCCGCTTACGGTTGCC
>CAXTRS010000462.1:0-3658 GCA_964246635.1 uncultured Chthoniobacterales bacterium
CACCCAGGAGGATCGTGACGCTGTCCCCCGGTTCCGCCGGCGGCTGGTTCACCCCTCACTGCCGGGCGGGCACCGGGCAGCGTGGCCATCGGCGACGTGAATGGAGACGGCATCGCGGATCTCGCAGTGACGAACTATGGCGCCGGGACGGCGACGGTTTTCCTCGGAGCCGGCCGGGGCGCCTTCCAGCCCGGGGTGACTGTCCCGGTCGGCCGCGAGCCGCGAGCCGTGGCGGTGGGCGACCTCAACGGCGACGGCAAGGCGGACATCGTGGTGGCCAACTCCGGCGAAGACAACGTTTCGGTGCTGTTCAGCCCATAGGCAGAAGCAGGCAGCAAAGGAACGGGTCCAAGATTCCTGTTGCTCAACACGGTTTCCGCGCACGCCTGTGCAGCGCAAAATGGAAAAGAGCGAGATTGTAGAGCTGGCCCCGCCTACTTAGTCGATCGTTTGCGCGAATGGCAGATCTGCCAGCCACTCGCCCTTGTCGTTCCAGAGCTGAACGAGAAACCGATCCAAGGTCTCAGTGCTCAGCGTGTCCGCATCCACGCCTGTGAAGGTGAACCCGAGTGCGCCGTGAGTTTCCTGGACTTCACCAACGCCAATACGCTGCGGCATGGCCTTGCGGTTTGCGTCATCGAGCAGTGACACACTAGCCACGCCTGCGAGCCGTGGTGGTAGGACAACGCGCACGATTTTCGATGACTCGTTGGGCGACGAGTTCGTTTGCAGAACGGCGAAGTAGGTCAGTGTTGCCGACGGCTCATTCTGCAGGGCGAGCAGATCGTAGCCGCGCACCCGCAGCAGCAGCCGGCATTCGTGGCTGACGAAATCGATCAGCGGACCGCGCGGCTGGAAGCGTCCCCGCGTCCAAAAATCGTAGAGCAGCTCTCGATGAAAAATCGCCGCGATTGGCCGGCAGGAGCGGCCCACCTCCACGATCCTTTGCTGCTCGGCATCGGAGAGAATCGCGAAGTTATGCGTGGTATTGAAGCCGGTCGGGTAAGGGCGCTTTGCCCAACGGTAGAGGCTGTTCACGCCCGGAACGGAGACAAAACTCGGCTGCGTGTGGCCCAGGTTTTCCGCCAGGCAATGATAAGTCGCGGCCGCGAGACGATCGACGCGCGTCAGATGCGCGCCAGGCAGATCGAGGGGAATCTTTTCTACAAATTCGGCACGTTTGCGTTGAAATTCGTCCAGCATGACACTGGCAGAATGGTAGCCGAGCAGAACCGCGGCCAAACTAGCCAACCCGAGCGTGAACCTCTGCGCCACGAGAGAGGATTGCGCGCGCGCAAAGGCGAATAGCCCCTCGAACGTCGGCACCAGAGCGAGGGTCAGGAGTGCGCAAGGGACTACCTTCTGTGCTCCGCCGACCGGATAGAGCCCGAGCATTTGTGCCACCGGCAGGAGGGCTAACGAGAGCTGCACCCAGGAAGTCTCGGCTTCTTCGCGCGCGTTCGCCGTCTTCGTCGGCAGCACAGCGACCCAACTCAATGCAAAGGCCGCCCATGGTTGCAGCCAACCTCCGACCCAGAAGACAACGACGGCGATGAACAACAGTCGCATGGCAAACCCCAAAGGCTCACCGAGCGCTGGATTTTTTGCGCACAAGAAGCGGCAGCCGCAGGCCACGATCAGCGAAGCGATCGCCATGGAAGCCGTGTGCCGGCTCATCTCCGGCACATAGATGAAAGCGTCGGCCAACTTCATCGGCCGCACGATGAGGCCGCGCACCAAATCACCTAGTGTCGTGCCGGTAAAGAGAATAATGGCGATGCTGGCGAGACTAACGAGCGCCCCGGCGAGCAGCATCCAGCTGGTGAATCGGAGCAGCCTCGGCCACGGCATCGTGCTGCCGCGAGCGCTGACTAAAATCGCCAGGACTGCGGCGCTGAATACGACGACGAATTGGAGCCGGAACTCGTTAGGCCACGATTTGATGAGAAGAACGGCGAGGGAGGGAAAGGCAAACGCGGTAGCAAAACGCAGAGCGCGCCCAACTCCATTTCGCGGTGCGCTGTAGATGAGCGCGCCGCCCACCGCGGCGAGCGCAAAGAGGCCAAGATTGATTTTCGTCATGCCAAGCATCCCAAGCAAAGCACCGGCCCAAAGCGCTTGTTTGCGCGTCACACCTTCACTTCGTTCCGATGAAAGAAAAAGCGCGAGCAGCATCAACGGCAGCGCGGATAAACTGACCGGGTGTCCCGGTTCACGCAGCAGAGCGCGAAGAAAATGAAAGCAGATCGCCTGCGTGAGAAGTGCCAGCCAAACCTTCTGCGTTAAGCGAAACGCGATCACCCCGGCAAGCACGGTGATGGCAATCCAGATCACGAGCACCACCCAGCGGATGCCGTCCTGCGTCATCGGCACCTGCAGGACGCGGGCGACAAGAAAGTAGAACTCGGAAAAAAAGGGGCCGTATTGACTAAAAGTCTCGCGATACAATGCGCCATGCGCATTGAAGTTTTCGACCAAGCTCAGGATGTAACCGGTATCGTCGTAGGGCGCGATGGATGTGAACAGATGGAGGAACGCGAGGCAGCCCAGAGTCACTGTGAGCAGCGCGCCGCCAAGCGCGAACCAAAGACGTTGCGACATTTTTGTTGGTTCGCGCACAGGATGACGTCGCGGTGACTCATACCAAGGTCGCCCGGGCAAGTCTTGCAGATCCTTTGAAGGCAGCAGGGGTCGGTTCGTGAGCTTTGCAGTTCGCGCCGGTGCTAGCCATCAGTAAAACGGAGCTGCAAAATTCACGGACTGACCGCGCTCCGCTCCCAAGCAGTCGCTGCGCGGAGGCTGAGGATCGCAAGGGCAGGCAATCGCTTCGTGGCGGTTTGAGCAACACGCGCCGGGAAGAGCGGTCACGGCTCCTCTTTCGGCCAGAACACGCGCCATTGCTTGCCGTTCCAATAGAGCAGGATGTCGATCCCTGCCTCGGTGCCGAGTTGAATCGCGTCGCCCTGTAACCCGGGCACCTGTTTTTTCCACGCGCGATAGCGCCGATCACTTCTGGTGATCACCTCCACGGGCGGCTTGCCCTCCGTCCACATCGGTGCGTTGAAAAAACCTGGATCGTGCAACAGGTAAGTCTGCGGTGCGCGGCTGAGCCGAACGATGAACCCCAAGCCTTTCGGCGGTTGCTCCGACTGGCGCGTCTTTTCCCACGGATTGACCAGGCGGACGTCGGGTTTCCCGGCGACCTTCGCCGACTCGCGGGTGATCGTGAATTCATCCGCGACGCCGTCGCCATCGAAATCCGCGGCCATGCTGCCCGTCGCCGCGCAGAGCAGGCAAATTGCGACCGATAAGCCGATCTTCAGTTTCACCTTCCCAGGGATAGCTGCGGTGCACGTCGTGTCAAGTCACAGCCTGTCACTTGCACAATACAAACCGACGCTTGTCAAAGTCCTACCAAGCAGCGCGTCACCGACCCAATCGCGAGCGGACACACGAACAAAGTCGTAAGATCCCGGATCGACTTGTCGTATGACACCAAACTAGTGGCCGCAAAGATTGGGGTGGGGGGGGGTTTTTTTTTTTCCCGCCCCGCGGGGCGGGGGGGGGGCGCCCGACGATCTTTTCACCCGCCGCAACGCGGCGGCGACCCGCCCGACGATCTTTTGACCCGACGCAACGCTACGGCGACCCGCCAGAC
>CAXTRS010000463.1:0-2105 GCA_964246635.1 uncultured Chthoniobacterales bacterium
GGTGGAACTTCGCCCGCACCTCGTCGGCCGGCTTCGGGCCGAACAGGAGGTTCGCGGCCGGGTTCTGCCGGCAGTACAGCCACCGCATCACGTCCGCGCCGAGGGCCTTGAACGGAATCGTCCCGCCCTTCGGGTCGGGGATTTCGCCGCCCGCGTCGGGAGCGGCGGGAGGCGCGCCGGTGCCGTGTGCGGATTTTTCAAACCGGCGCACCACGTCGTGGAAGCCGCGCAGGTTCGAATCCGGCAGCAGGCAAATCCGCTGGAAAATTTCATCGTCGCGGTCGGCGAACTCCAGGGAGAAGCACGCCTCCGATTGCCCGCCGCCGTTGTTGTCTGCGCTCGCAGCGACGGGTCTTTGGCTGGCGAAGACACCCTTCCAGCGCGTGAAGTCCAGGAACAACCCGCCAGCATCAGCCGCGGCGACGCACCTGTCCGGCCGCAAGCGAAGGAGTGGATACTCGCCGTATTCAGCCAGCGCGGCGTGCGCGTTGCGCGTGGTCGTCAACACTCGGCCGAGATCGGGCAGCGCCGCCGTCAGTGCAGCGAAGTCTGCGCCGAGCAGGACGCGTTGCTCGATTGCCTCTTCGGCGGTTGGCGGCAGGACGCTCGGAAAGAAGCCGCCTCCCAGCCGCCGTCGAAACGAGCGTCTTTGTCCACGTCGCGAAGACGGCGCTGAAAAAGCAGACAAACGCGATGGGCGAATGCGCTGGGAGCGATGCGAAAAAGAAAATGAGCGGTGACGCATAAGGCAGGGTGCCGTTGCTCCTCGCCCGCTCGCCTGTCGGACGGACGACCGCTCCCGGCGGCGGCGAAACGAGCGGAATCAGAGCACGCACACTCTGCGGCAACCCGCCTGCCGCTGCTTTCACCTCCTTGCTATTTCCTAGCGGTTGCTTGCTCCCGGCCAGGCGGGCTCTTCCCCAAGCCCGCCAGACCCAAAAAGCTCGCGCGATCCGCAGACGCCGTTCAGCGGCGATTTACCGATAGACTCTGAGAAAAGCGGCTCATCCGCGAAAATCGCGGCGGCAAAAGCAGCCAATTTTGCCCCCGAACGCACTTTTTTCCGGGTCCCGACCGGCCTGGGGCCGCTTTCTGCTAGAAGGAAAGGCACTCTTTCGTTATGCCGAAGCCACTTTCCTCTGCCATCGGGATCGACCTGGGGCAGCATTCGCTCAAAGCCGTCCATCTCCAGCGCAAGGGGCGCGACGGGCATTTTCAGCTCAGCGCCTTCGCCAGCCGCATCGTCGGCGACAAGGCGGTCGAAAACGCCGACCAGCTTGCCCACCACCTCAAGCTCTTGCTCAAGGATCTGGGCGCGAGCGCGCGCGCGTGTGCGATCGCGGTCTCCAGCCCGCAAAACCTGCTGCGCATCATCGAGCAGCCGCCCACGCCGACCAGGATTTTGCGCGAAGCCCTGCGCCTGCACGGCCTGACGTGGCTCAACCAGGACTGCAAGGATTTCGTGCTCGACTGCGACCAGATTCCCGAGCACGGCCTGAACGGCCACAACGGCCACAACGGCGACGGTGAAAACGGGGCATCGGCCGCGGAAAGCGCCAAGGACAAAGACGCGCGCAAACAATATCGCTACCTCGTCGGCGGCCTCCCGCGCGCGCTCGTGAATCAAATTTACGAAGCCTGCAACAAAGCGCGCATCCCGCTGACCCAACTCCAGCTCGGCCCGATCGCCAATTACAACGCCTTCGAGTCCGCGCTGCGGCCTGTGTTTGAAAACGAGGCGTTCATGCTCGTCGATATCGGCCACGAAGAGACGCGCGTCTTCGTCGGCACGCGCCGGGAGCTCGTGCTCGTGCGCAGCGTGGAATACGGCGGACGCGAATTTCTCGACGCCGTCTCGCACGACGGCGCCATCGACCGCGACGCCGCGATCACGCTCGTCGAGCAGGGCGACGCCGGCATGAACGAAGCCGCGCGCATCTCGCTCTCCAGCCTCGCGCACGAGCTGCGCAGCTCCATCGGCTTCTTCGAGGGACAGCGCGAGCAGACCCTACAGCGGGTGCATTTTTCCGGCGCGCTGGTCAACGCCGTCATGCCGCTGCAAATCCTCTCCGACGAGCTCGAGATGCCGTGCGACACCTGGGACC
>CAXTRS010000463.1:2118-3658 GCA_964246635.1 uncultured Chthoniobacterales bacterium
GTTCACGGGTTGCACGGTCGCGCTGCCCAAGAGCCGGCAGGTCTTTTTCGACGCCGAACGCGCGCACCTCAACGTCGCCTGCGGCGCCGCCCTCGAGCTGCTGCAATCCGGCGACTGAGGTCTCGCAACTCGCAACTCGCAACTCGCAACTCGCTTCTTCTGTCATGCCTCTCCGCCTCAACCTCCTCCACGAGCAGCAAGCCGCGCGCGCCCAGCGCAAGCGCGACCCGCTCAAGCTCGGCCTCTACGCGCTCGGCGGCGTCGCCGCGCTCTTCGTCGCCTATTATCTCGTGCGGCTCGGCACGTCGGCCAGCCTCCACAGCCAGCTCGCCGGCAAGAAAGCCGAGTATTCCAAAAAATACGAGCTGCCGCTCAAAAACGCCGACGCGCGCGAGAAAGAACTCACCCGCACGACTGCCGCCGCCAGCGCGCTGACCGCCCGCGTCGAAGGCCGCTTCTACTGGGCGCCGCTGCTCGACGTGCTCTTGCGCACCGTGCCGCGCGAGGTGCAACTGCTCGGCTTCGGCGGCAACGACGACCCGAAAGACAAGAACGTTGGCTTTACCCTCGAAGGGGTCGCCGCCGGCAAAGAGCCGCGCGCCGTGGCCGAACAATTCCGCATCACGCTGGGCAATAATCTGAACGCCAAATACGGCGCCGGCGCCGCGAATGTGCGCTTCCGCTCCGGCGCGCTCGAGGAGACCAAAACGACCGTCGCGCTCGACGGCCAGCAGCAGCTCACCGCGCGCTTCACCATCGAAGTCACCCTGCGCAAACCCAGCGCCGCGCCGCCGGGTCCCGCGGCGACGCCCATTGCCACGCGCTGAGTCAGCCGCGGGTTCGCACACGACATTTTTCTTCCGCTCATGAAAAAGCTCACCAAAGACCAGATTCAAAAAATCGCGCTCAGCGCCTTGCTGATGATCGGGCTGATCTACTGCTACTTTCAGTTCCTCATCTTCCCGCTGAACGCCGCGGACGACAGCGCGCGCAAACAAATCGCCGACCTCGACGCCAAGATGGGCACGTCCGGCAAGCGGCTCACCAAACTGAAAACCATCGACGAGCAGGCGCGTTCCTCGAGTGACGTGCTCGCGCAGGTCAACTCCATGATCCCGAGCGGCGAGCCGATCGCCTGGTTCCCGCCGCGGATGCGTGCGTTCTTCGACCGCCAGGGCATCAAAGACGCCGTCACGCGCCTCGAGAAAAAGGACAAATTGCCCGAGTCCGAGCTGAGCGATTTCGCCGCTTGCGGCTGGGCCATCGAGCTGCCCGGCGTCGATTTTGTGCCCCTCGGCATCGCGCTCGCCGGCCTGGAAAACGAGGAGCCGCTCCTGGAAATCACGCGGCTGCAAATCAGCACCACCCTGGAGAATCCCGAGGCGCAGCGCGTCTCGATGAGCGTGAACACCATTCTGCATTGACCGACCCCATCCTGGCCAAGCCCATCATGATCGCTCCCTTTTCAAAACCGCTTCTCCCCGCAGCCGCTGCCGCCGTCGTCGTGCTCGCCCCCGGCTTCGCACCCGAGGTCTTACGC
>CAXTRS010000464.1:0-3642 GCA_964246635.1 uncultured Chthoniobacterales bacterium
CCGCGCGCGAGACACGCCGCAGCAAATACGGACGACGTGGAAGTCGTCCCTCCAACTCGCATCAATCCACGACGAGCTTCGTGCTGCCCTTCGGCATCATCACGTTCACCTTCGTCTTCACCTCCTGCCGGCCGAACCGAAACGTGTTCACCGGCGTGCTGTTCGGGCGCATCCGCGCCATTTGCTCGCGTGTGCCATACCAAAGCGCGCCGCTCGGGCAGACCGTCGCGCGCATCGGTTTCTTGCCCGCGCTGGTGCGGTCGTAGCCCATGTTGCACTTGATCATGAGCTGCGCGGGCTCGACCTTTTTCGGCACGCCGAAGGGACACGCCAGCACGCAGTTCGAGCAGGCGATGCAGCGCGCGACATTCGCGTTGTGCCCAATGCCGAACTCGTCTTTCTGGATCGCGTCCGCCGGGCAGACCCTGGCGTAGGCCAGGTCTTCGCAGTGCATGCATAGCTGCACGCTGGTTTGCGTGGTGTGGTAGCGGTCCACGTAATCGACGTGGATCATGGCGGTTTGTCCGTTGGTCTCGCGCTCCGTGCACGCCATCTCGCAGGCGTGGCAGCCGATGTAGCGCTGGGTGTCCAGGAACAACTCCTGGTCTTGGCGGAATTGGACGAATGTCGGCATATTAGCGGCGTTTCGGGCTGGGATGCTCGGGCGAGCCACCGGCGGGTTGGAGCGGCACGGCTTCGGTCGGCGGGCGCGCGGGATTCGCCGGCACCGGCGCGCGCACGCCAAGCGGCTCAAGGCGCACGGCGCTGGCTTTGAACTCCGGGATTTTCGACACCGGATCGAGGTGCCCGGACGTGAGCTGGTTCACCGATTTTTCCCGGCCCAGTGGTAGGGCACGAACACAGCGTCCTCGCGAATGGTCTCGACGAGTTGCGCCGGAAATTCCGCGCTCGCGCGGCATGAAACCATGCGCACCAAATCGCGATCTTGAATGCCGTATCGCGCCGCCAGCTCGGGATGAATTTCCAAGAGCAGCTCGGGGTTATTGATCGATGAGTTTGCCGCGGCGCGGGGGCGGCGCGCCGCTGAGATATTGCGAGACGACGCGGCCGGTCGTCATGGTGACCGGGAACTCGTCGTCGGTGATTTCCGCGGGATCGCGGTGCGGCACGGGAACAAAGTGCGCCCGGCCATCCGGCGTCTTGAATTTCTTGTTCTCCCACAAGCGCGGCGTGCCGTGATGGTCAAGGCTGGGGCAGGGCTAGAAGACGCCCATGTTCTTCTCGATTTTCTCGTAGGTGATGCCGAAATAATCCGCAGTGCCGCCCTTCGAGGCGACGCGCAGTTCGTTGAAAATGTCTGCCGAGCTGCCGAAGGAGAAATACTTTTCCGCGCCGAGCCGCCGCGCGATTTCCAACAGGATTTCCGTGTCCGTGCGCGCCTCGCCGGGCAGAGTCACGGCAGCCCGGATGCGGGTGACCCGGCCTTCCGCCGTGGTCACGGGCCCTCTCTTCTTCCTGCAGCGAGCTGGCGAGGACGATGTCTGCGTGCTGCGCGGTTTCGTTGAGGAAAATGTCGACCGCGCAGTTGAACTCGAGCTTCTCCAGCGCCTCGCGGATCATCGTGTTGTTCGGCGGCGAGACGAGCGGGTTAAGCAGATCGTGATCAGCCCCTTGATCTCGCCTCGATGGATCGCCTCCATGATCTCGTAGGCAGCGAGCCCGTTTCCCGGCAGCTCGCTTTCCTCTATGCCCCAAACCTGGCTGATGTAGCGCCGGTGCTCGGGGTTCTCGATGTCGCGGTTGCCGGGAAGCTGGTCGCACTTGTGGCCGTGCTCGCGACCGCCCTGGCCGTTGCCATGACCCATGATCGTGGCATAGCCGCAATACGGCCGGCCGATGCGCCCGGTGGCGAGCACGAGGTTGATGCAGGCGCTCACGTTTTCGACACCTTTGGTGTGGTGCTCGATGCCGCGCGCGTGCATCAAATGGCTGGTCTTTGCCCGGCCCCACCGCTCCGCGGCGAGCATGATCTTCGCCTGCGGCATGCCGGTGACGCGCTCGGCCCAGGCGAGGTCGTAATCCTTCACCGCCGCCGCGGCTTCCTCGAAACCGACGGCGTGGTTTTCGCTGAAATCGTGATCGAGCCAGCCGTGCTTGATGAGCTGGTGCGACATCGCGCCGTAAAGCGCCGAGTCGCGTCCGGGTCGCACGGGCAGGTGCAGGTCCGCGGTGCGTGCGATCGGTGTGAGCCGCGGATCGACGATGATGAGCTTGGCGCCGTTGTCGCGCGCCTGCCAGAGCCAGTGCGTGAGCGTCGGAAACGTCTCGCTCACGTTCGTGCCGCAAAGCATGACGACTTCGGCGTGCGCGAGGTCGGAATAATTGTTCGAGCCGCGGTCGAGGCCGAACGCTTTTTTGTTGCCCCGCGCCGGCGCTCGCCATGCAGAGCCGGCCGTTGTAGTCGAGGTTGCGCGTCTTCAGCGCGAGCCGCGCGAACTTGCCGACGAGGTAGCTCTTTTCGTTCGTCAATGAAACGCTCGAGAGCATCGCAAACGCATCGGGTCCGTGCGCCGCGCCGATGCGCTGAATTTCCCCGACGACGCGCTCCCCGTGTGCGGGCAAACTGCCTGCGGCCCTTCTGCGCCCGCCTGGCGGTAGATCGCGATGCCGAGTTGGGCGGGGCGCTAGACGATGTGGAAAAATTTCCCGAACGGAATCCAAATGAGGAACTGGATGACCGTGATCGCGTGGGTGACGGCCGTGAACGGGTAATATTTCCCGCGCATGAAATCGTAGTCCCAGGTCAAGCCGAGGCCGGTGATCGAAATCGCCAGCAGAAGGATGAGCGGCAGCCAGTCGCCCTCGAAGGTTTGGAGCGCGATCTGTCCGGCGTCGGTGAGCCGGCGGCGCATGAGGATCAACACGCCGATGATGACTGCCCACGAGCACCAATCGAGGATGTGGAGAACATTCGCCGCCATCCATGAGCCGAGCGTGAACTCCTGCACCGGGAAGCCGAAAACGAATGCGTGATACTTGCTGATGCCGCCGGGTTTCAGCCCGAAATGAATCCAGCCGAACGTCAGCGGGAGCCAGACGACGTCGCGATTCATGATCGCGAAAAACGCAAACAGCGTGCCGAACCAATACGGCACCAGCGCCGCGTCGAAATTCTGGAGATTACGCGAGCCGACGACGACAGCCATCACAAGCCCGAGCGTCGCCAGCGTCGCGATGCCCAGCGCGCGGAGATTCAGCGTGCTAAACACGCGGCGAGATTAATGTCAGCCCGCACGCGCCGGCCTTGACCTGGATCAAGGCTGCGCGCCTTTTTCGCCACGATTCTATCGGGGACAGCTGTGCGCCACGCCGTCCCAGTTCCGCACAAAAAAGCTGGCGCCATGCAAAATCGAGCCATGCCGTTGCGCTTCAAAAAATTCAGCAGGCCGACGATGAGCAGCGCGACGGTGGCAATGAGAAACGGCTGGCGCGTCGCGAACAGATCGCTGCTACCGCTATGGCCAAGAATGACGCGCGTGCCGACGGTGAAAACGATCAGCGCAAAGCCACCGAAAAAGAGGACGTGCAGCCCGGCGACGCGCTGCGCCAGCAGGAACGCGGGCCAGAGCATGCCGAGCAGCGCGAACGCCAGACCGAGCTGGAAGCACCGACCCAGAAACG
>CAXTRS010000465.1:0-3638 GCA_964246635.1 uncultured Chthoniobacterales bacterium
TTCCAGCCCGTCGGCCCCCCCCCCCCCGCGCCCGCGCGGCGCGGGCTCGCGGAGCGAAGCGGTGAGCTCGTATTCGCCGCGCGGCGATTTTTCCAGCCGCGCGGTGAACTCGAAAATGCTCGGCCGAAAAAAATAGATGCCGGCGTTATACCACGGCGAAGTCGGCTCGCCCGGTTTTGGCTTTTCGCGCAGGTCCGTCAGCTCCCAGCGCTCATTGATGAACACCGCGCCGCCCTTGCTGACATCTTCGTTTTTCTTCACCGAAACAATCGCTTCCTCTGCGCCCGGCGACGTGAGCACGCGGTAGTTCGCCGGCTCGATGAGGATGTCGCCGTAGCTCAAGACGAAGCCATCGCTGCCGGCAAATTCCCGCGCCAGCTCGACGACGCGGCCAGTTCCGTCCTGGGTCACCTGCCGGACGTAGGAAACGCGCACGCCGAAATCTGCGCCGTCCTTGAAAAAATCGCGCACGACCTCCTCGCGGTAGCCGACGACGATCAGCACATCCGTGATCCCCGCCGCCTGCAAACCGGCGACGATGTGCGCGAGGATCGGCCGCCCGCGCACCTGGAGCATCGGCTTCGGCAACTCATTCGTCAGCTCGCGCATCCGTGTGCCGCGCCCTGCGGCGAGCAGGACTGCTTTGGTGATGGTCGCACGCATAAAAAAGCAGATCCGCGAATTAACGCGGATTAACGCAGATTTGTTTTCGCTGTGCGACTCGCATCGTTTTCTGAAAAAAATCCGCGTTAATTCGCGTTAATTCGCGGATAAAAACTCCCCCATCAACCGCATCGCCGTTTTGATCTGCGGCAGGCTCGTTGCATACGAGCAGCGCACGTGGCCTTCGCCGCATGCGCCAAACGCCGGCCCCGGCACGACGGCGACTTTTTTCTCGCGCAACAACCGCAGCGCGAACTCCTGGCTCGTCAGTCCCGTTGAGCGGATGTCTGGGAAAACATAGAACGCGCCGCGCGGCGTCAGGCACGGCAGGCCGAGGTCGTTGCACGCTTTCACGATGAAGTTGCGCCGCGCTTCGTAATCGCGCCGCATGCGCTCGATTTCCGGCGCGCCGCGGCGCAGCGCTTCGATCGCCGCTTCCTGACTCGTGATCGACGCGCACAGAATGCCGTATTGATGAATTTTCATCATCGCCTCGACCAGCTCCGCCGACGCGCACGCATACCCGATGCGCCAGCCCGTCATCGCGAACGCCTTGGAAAAACCGTGCAACAAAATCGTGCGCTCGCGCATCCCCGGCAGCGACGCGAGCGAAGTGTGTCGCGCGCCGTCGTAGAGCAGTTCGCTGTAAATTTCGTCCGTCAGCACGATGAGATCGTGCCGCCGGCAAAGCTCCGCGATGCCTTCCAGATCCGCGGCCGAGAGCACGCCCCCGGTCGGGTTGGTCGGGAAGTTGAGCATGAGCACTTTCGTGCGCGGCGTGATCGCCGCCGCGACGGCTTCGGCGCGCAGCGCAAAGCCATCCTCCGCCCGCGTGCAAACCGCCACCGGCATGCCGTGCGCCAGCGCGATGCTCGGCGAATACGACACGTAGCAGGGCTCGTGATAAATCACTTCGTCGCCGGGATCGAGCAGCGCCCGCAGCGCCAGATCGATTGCCTCCGAAACCCCGACGGTCACGATCACCTCGCTCGCCGGGTCGTAGCGCACGCCGAACTGCCCCGCGACGTAGCCCGCGATGCCCGCACGCAAATTTGGCAGACCCAGATTTGACGTATAACCCGTGCGCCCTTTTTCCAGCGAATAAATCGCCGCCTCGCGGATGTGCCACGGCGTGACGAAATCCGGCTCGCCGATGCCGAGCGAGATCACGCCCGGCGTCGATTGCACGACTTCAAAAAAATCGCGAATGCCCGAACGCGGAATCGCGCGGACATGAGCGGCAACGGGAGAGCGACGCATAAAAAATTGATCCGCAGATTAACGCGGATTAACGCGGATTGGTTTCAGAATAAGGGAGCAATACGCCTGCCGGAATCTGGAAAAATAATCCGCGTTAATCTGTGTTAATCCGCGGATACTTTCAGGGTGAAACCGCCAGCCGCTCGACCGCCGGCGCCTTCGCCAGCAGCACGCCGTTTTCCTTGTAAGCCTTGAGCCGGAAATGGGTCGAGGTGCCGAGCACGCCGCTCACCGAGCTGAGTTTTTCGCTCACAAATCCGGCCACCTCGCGCAGGCTGCGACCATCGATGATGACGAGCAGATCGTAGTCGCCGCTCATCAGGTAGCAGGCGCGCACTTGCTCGAAGCCCGCAATGCGCTCGGCCAGGCGGTCGAAACCGCCTTCCCGCTCCGGGGTCACTTTCACCTCGATAATTGCCGTCACGGACGGCTCGTCCACGCGCTCGGAATCGATGACTGCGCGGTAGCCGAGGATCACGCCGCCAGACTCCAGCGCGGCAATGCGTTTTTCCACATCCACCACATCGGTGTTGAGCTGCGCCGCGAGATCGACGGGAGTGGCGCGGGCATCGCGCTGGAGCAGGTGCAAAAGAGGATCCATACAGAGGAAAAATTCCAAAATCCAAAAACCAAATTCCAAGGAATCAGCACGAAAAGTCAGAAATTCCAAAAACGGAGCCTGTGGTGCGTGGCTGCAATTTGTGAGCGGACGGCGGCAGGGAAAGAATCCGTTTTAATGCTTCAAAAATTTCCCTCCGATTCCTTGGAATTTGGACTTTGGATATTTGGACTTTGGATTTTGGAATTTCCCGGCTCCGCCGGGTCAGAGCGTATCCTTCGCCCCATTGCTGGGCCGGCCCGCGGCGACCCAACTGTCGTAGAGCGCGGTGCCGCGATCAATGAGCGCGGCGGTTTCGCGGAAGCGATCCGCCGAGCCGAGCACAACGACGATCAGCCGGCGTTGGGTCACCTCCGAGCTGGTGTCGCTGGTTTGTTTGACCAGCGGCTCGCGCGCCGCGGTCACGATGAGGCACGGACCCGCGCGCGACGTTTGGCCGGTCTTGCCGCCATCGACGTTTTTGACGCCGAGCAATTCGTTCGTGTTGCGAAGGAGATAACCGAGGCTGTTCGGCGGCGTCGGACTGGCCGCGGGCGAGGCCGCGCCGGATGCCACCGCGGCCGCGGGACCCATCGCGGTCGGCGGCGGCACGGCCGAGACCGCGGGCGTCTGGCCGCTGCCGGCGCGCACGATGGCGATCTTACGCTCTTTTTGCGCGACAAAAAATTTGAAGCTCGCCTTGCCCAGCGCGTAGCGCATCAAGCGCGCCATGTCGGCGGCGGTGGAAAACGGTTTTTCCTGACCGTCGGCGCCGGTCGGGTTCAAGAAGCGGGTTCGCTCCATGCCGAGCGTGCGCGCGAGCGCGTTCATCTGCGCGACGAAGCGCACCACGGGCGTCGTCTTCGCGCCGCCGCCACTCTCGCTCGATTGAATCTGCGAGCCGACGTGGGACGCCAAGGTTTCCGCGGCAATGTTGTCGCTTTGCAACAGTGCGGCGTAGAGCAAATCGCGCAGGCTCACCTGATCGCCGGCCTGAAAGCCGACGGGATTTTGTCCACGCGCGGCCGCCGCCGCGGCGGGCACGGTGACGAGCGTGTCGAGTCCGCGCCGCCCGCTCTCCGCCCAATCGAGCACGACGGCGGCGGTGGCGATCTTC
>CAXTRS010000466.1:0-3630 GCA_964246635.1 uncultured Chthoniobacterales bacterium
ACAAAAATCTGCGTATGCCCCGATGGGGCGCCCCTGCCTCGGAAAAGCACCGCTACTCGTCCGACAGGCCGAGCAGCTCGACGATGCGCCGCAGATCGTCGGCGCCGTAATACTCGATTTCGATCGTGCCTTTTTTCTCGCCGTGCTGGAGCGAGACGTGCGTGGCCAGCCGTTCGCGCAGCCGGTTCTCGACGTGCCGCAGCGCCGGCGGCAACGCGGGTCCGCCATCAAGCCGGCCCTTCGCCGCGCGCCGGCTGCCGGGGCCGCGGACGCTTGCGCCATCATCGCCGTTCGTCACCCGCGCGTGGTGCGCGGCAACGAGTTTTTCCGCCGCGCGCACCGTGCTGCCGTGACGAATGATTTGTTCCGCCAGCGCACGCTGTTCTTCGCCGTTCTTCACGGCGAGCAAAACCTTCGCATGTCCGACGCTAACTCGCTCCTGGGTCAACCAGCTTTGCACCTGCGAGTCGAGTTCGAGCAGCCGCATCGCGTTCGCTACGGCGGCGCGGCTCTTGCCGACTTTCTTGGCGATTTCCTCCTGCTTGAGCTTGAACTCATGCGCCAAGCGGTGATACGCGCGCGCTTCTTCCACGACGTTGAGATCGGCGCGCTGAAGATTTTCAATCAGCGCCAGCTCGAGCACCTGCTGGTCGTCGGCTTCGCGCAATATCATCGGCACGGTGGCGAGACCGACTTGCCGCGCCGCTCGCCAGCGCCTTTCGCCGGCGATGAGTTCGAAGGTGCGGCCGACTTTGCGCACGATGAGCGGCTGGATGATGCCGCGTTCGCGGATGCTTTCGACGAGTTCGGCGAGCCGCTCGCCGCGGAAGTCTTCGCGCGGCTGGAGTGGGCTGGGCACGATGTCGTCCAGCGCGGTTTGCTGCACGCGCTCGCCCGGCTGCGGCCCGAGCATCGCGGCGGTGGAAGCCTTGGTCTGGATCAACGAGCCCAGCCCGCGGCCGAGGACGACTTTTGCTGGCATAAGAGGAAAGGAAAAATTTGCGCTGGCACTATAAGGCAGTCGGCGGTCGGCAAAAGCAGAAAGCGACCGCACTGTAGCGGCGGTTTCTGACCGCCCCCTGCTTGCGCCATCACTCAAAAATAAGGCGTTCGCAGACCGTCGCTACAGTGCTTGCGCGCTCTCCATTTTCCGCGAAGACTTTCCATTGGAAATCCTCTCATCTCTATGAGCGCGAAAAACTTGTTCTCGACTATCATTCTCTCCGCGCTCGCGCTGACAGTCGCCCGCGGCGCGGCGTTCCCGTTGTTCAACGGTCTCGGTTCCTACACGCGTGAAGTCACGACGAACTCGCCGGATGCGCAACGCTATTTCAATCAAGGCCTGGCGTTTCTGCACGGGTTCAATCACGGCGCGGCGATCCGTTCGTTTCAGGAAGCCGCGCGGCTCGATCCGCAATGCGCGATGGCACACTGGGGCGTCGCCTACGCGCACGGGCCGCACATCAACTATCCGCTCGTTCCCCCGCCCGCCGCGGAGATTGCGTGGAAGGAACTGACCCTCGCACGGGAATGCGCCGCCGCAAGCAAAGTGACGCCCGTCGAGCGCGCACTGATCGACGCGCTCACCGCGCGCTACGCGAACCCACAACCCGAAGACCGCGCGCCGCTCGATCGCGCCTACGCCGACGCGATGCGCAAGGTCTGGCAGGCGTATCCGAACGACCCCGACGTGGGCGCGTTCTTCGCCGAGGCCATGATGGACCTGCGGCCGTGGGATCAGTGGACACCGGAGGGTCAGGCCCAGCCGGGCACGGACGAAATTCTCGCCACGCTCGACGCGGTGCTAAAGCTCAACCTCAAGCATCCGCTCGCGAACCATCTTTACATCCACGCCGTCGAAGCTTCGCCGCGGCCGGATCGCGCGGACGCGCCAGCCGAGCGCCTGCTCGCCTTGCAGCCCGGCCTGGCGCACAACGTCCACATGCCCTCGCACATCGACATCCGGCGCGGGCGCTGGCAGAAAGCCGTCGAGTCGAATCAAAAAGCCGTCGAGGCCGACCGGCGTTATTACGACATCACTGGCCCACGAGAGGGTCTGCTTTCGTTTTACTCGGCGCACAATCAGCACATGCTCTCCTACGCCGCGATGATGATCGGCCAAAGCGAACTGTCGCTGCGCCATATCCGCGAGATGGTCGCCGAATTGCCGAAGGATTTCGTCCAAGAATTCGCGATGATCGTCGAAGGCTTCTACGCGATGCCGCTGGAAACGCTCGTGCGTTTCGGCCGCTGGGACGACGTGCTCGCGGAGCCGGAAAATTACGCGGACTACATGCCGTTCGCGCGCGCGTTTCATCACGCCGCGCGCGCCATTGCGTTTGCGGCGAAAGGCGACACGGCGGCGGCGCGCAAAGCGCAGGCGATCTATCTCGAGCGCGCAAAGCTCTGCCCGAAGGAAGAAGTTTTCGGGCACAGCACGGTCGAGGCAATTCTGAGCGTGGTCACGCCGATGGTCGAAGGAGAGATTCTGCTTCGCGAGGGCAAGCTGGACGCAGGTTTGGCGGCGTTGCGCGCGGCGGTGAAACAAGAGGACACGCTCAAATACGACGAGCCGCCGGACTGGCTGATCCCGGTGCGGCATTCGCTCGGCGCGAGCTTGATGCACGCGGGCCGCTACGCGGAGGCCGAGCAGGTGTATCGCGACGATCTCGCGCGCTTGCCCGAAAACGGCTGGTCGCTCTACGGGCTGACGGAAAGCCTGCGCAAACAAAAGAAAAACGCGGACGAAGCCGCCGCGACCGACACACGTTTCAAAGGCGTCTGGGCTAAAGCGGATTTGCAAATCACCAGCTCGTGTCTGTGTCAGCCGGGAAAGTAAACGCGGATTCTAGTAATACTCCGTCCAGTGACTGCTTGGGCATGCGCGGGTGCGGCGGCGCCGTGACGGCTGCAAGCACGTGCGTTGGAGCGGCTGGACCGGCGGCGGGAAGATTTTCTCGCGCAGCCGACGGTCGGGCTGGGCCGCTCGGAGCGCCGACTACGGGGCCGGCGTCCATGGGCGCGGTCTGCTCCTGGAGGGCGAGTGCAAGAGCGTCACGCCGAGGGCCGCTCTCGGCTCGGCCAGAGCGACCCGGCCTGCCAGCAGTTCGTCAGCGCCAGAGTCCGTGGTCGGCAGATCTCCTTTTGGCAGGACTCGCCAAGGGCCACAGCCGGCACACCAGCCGGCTCCTGGGTTATCGACGAGACGAGCTTCTCCAAGGCCGGGGCAGCCACTGCAGTGGGCGGGCAACGCCAATACGGCGGCGCGCCGGGCAAAAAGGCCAACTTCCAAAGCGTGGTGAGCTTGGCCCCGCGCCAACGCAGAACGCGCCCCCAGCCAGCCGCTTTGCTGGCGACTCTTTACCTGCCCGAGGGAGCTGGGCCGGGCGATCCCAGCCGCCGCCAGCGCGCCGGCATCCCCCGCGCCGCGCAGGCAATCTCGCTTTGGCTAAACTCGTCGGTCGCCAGCGGGCCGGCGCGCTGGCGGGTGGAACAGGACTACCTCGAACTCCAGGGAGGAACTGGGCCCTGGATGACTTCGAGGGGTCGCTCCTGGCAGGGCTTCCACCACATCATGTCGCCCTAGTGACGAGCGCCTTCGTCTTTTGGCGCCAGGAACACAGGCGCGCC
>CAXTRS010000467.1:0-3621 GCA_964246635.1 uncultured Chthoniobacterales bacterium
GGCAATGCACGCCTGGACAGAAGTGTATCTGCCCGGCGCCGGCTGGCTCGGCCTCGATCCGACCAACGGCGTGCTGTGCAATCACCACCACCTCGCCACCGCGGTCGGCCTCACGCCGGCGGACATCACGCCGATCAGCGGCACGTTTTATTCGGACAAAAAAGTGGGCGCGGAGATGAGCGCGAGCATTTTTGTTTCTCCGATTTGAAAACAGGGCAATGACGCGTGACGTGGCCGAAGTGGCGGGGCGGATCGAAGCGCGGCTGCGCGCCGCCGGGATAAAGCTGACGCTCGGCGGTGAACCCACGTATGTGCCAGTAAAGCCAGAGGGCGCAGAGTGGCAGTTTCTCGCCGTCGGACCAACGAAGAAGCGGTTTGCCTACGCGCTCGCCGATGCGCTCATCGCGGACGAACTTCCCGGCGCAATCACGATTTTTTCTCCCGGCAAATCGTATCCCGGCGAGGTCAACCCGCGGTGGGTCGTCAACCTCCTGTGGAATCGCGCCGGTCCGCCATTGCTGCCACCTAGCATCGGGCCGAAAACTGCCCGGTCGGCGCCGGGTCGCAACGACGTTCTGGACCATTTGAAAGCCAGAATCTCGCGCGCGTTAAAACTCCCTGCGAGCGCGTGGTTGCGCGCGCGGGAAACCCGCAGTCGGGCGGCAAACGTGCGCGTGCTGGCGCTGGATTACGACGCGGACAAAGGGCGCTGGCGCACGGAGCGCTGGAAATTCCACGGCATCCGAGCGGGCGCGGCGGTGCCTCTGATCGACGCCGAAGGCCCCGCCGGCCTGCGTCTGCCGCTCGGCCTTCTGCCGCCGGACGCGCTCCGCCGCGGCCTGACCCTCGAAAGGAACAAAGACGGCCTCGTGCAGATTTTCCTGCCGCCGTTGCTCGAAGCGCCCTGGGCCGAACTGCTCGCGCATTGCATCACCGCGCTCGCAGCCGCCGGTGTCAACGCGTTTCGCTTCGCCGGCTACGTGCCGACGGATGAAACCGGCCGCTGGTGCCGGCTCGGATTGACGGCTGATCCCGGCGTGCTCGAGGTCAATCTGCCGCCGTGCGACACCTGGGCCAATTACGCGCGCTGGCTGCAGCGGCTCGAACGCGCCGGCGAGCGCGTCGGGTTGCGGTCCTACAAAGAAATTTCCGCCGACGCCGACAAGACCGAGCCGCCAGCGCAAGCGGGCACCGGCGGCGGCAACCATCTGCTTTTCGGCGGCCCGCGCCTCGAAGAAAATCCGTTTTTTACCCGTCCGGCATGGGTCGCGTCGCTGCTGCGCTATTTTCAAGCGCACCCCAGCTTGGCTTATCTGTTCACGGGTCACTACGTCGGTCCCAGCTCGCAGGCGCCGCGGGCGGACGAAAGCGCGCGCGACCTGTTCGATCTGGATCTCGCTTACCGTCACCTCGCGGACCAAAAATCGGGCGAAGACCATCGCGCTCTCATCGGCGAAACGCTGCGCCACTTGCACGTCGATGTTTCCGGGAACACGCACCGGAGCGAGATTTCGTTCGATAAATTTTGGAACGTCAACGGCCCGCCGGGCAGCACGGCGGGGCTGATCGAATTTCGCGCCATCGAATCCTTGCCCCGCGCCGACTGGATGGCGCTCGTCGCGCTGCTCTGGCGCGCCATTGCGCTCCACACCCTTGAGCGCGGCGCTCCGGCCACGCTCGTCCCGCATGGGAAGGAGCTGCACGATGCGTTCTTTCTGCCGACCTATTTGTGGGCGGATTTAGAAGCCGTTTTGGGCGACCTCGCCCGGCGCGGTCTGCGCTTGTCCGCAGAAGGTTTTCGCGAAATCTGGAACTGGCGTTTTCCGCTCCTGCTCCGCGCCGAGATCGACGCTGGCACAACGGTCATGCTGGAAATTCGCCGTGCCTGCGAAGGCTGGCCATTGCTCTCGGAGACGCCAGCAGAGGGCGGCACGACGAGCCGGTTTGTCGATACCTCCATGGACCGGCTGGAACTGACCTTGCACGGAGCCGGTTTCGCCGCAGGCAAACATCGGGTTTTTGCAAACGGCCGCGAGTTGAGACTCGACGCCGCGCCGGGAACCTCGATCGCGAGCGGTTGCGGACTACGCTATCGCCGCACCGCATTTTATCCTTCGCTGCATCCCGGCATCGCGCCACAACTGCCGCTCGAAATCGCCGTCACAGATCGCCGGGCGAAGAAGAAACTCGCCGTGTTCCGCCTGGCGGCTGCCGGGAAAAAATTCGAGCGCGTGTCCACGGCGGAACACGCGCTCGATCTTGACTACCCTTGCCTCAAATCCGATCCGACGCTGTTGACCTACGACCTGCGTTTGGGCAACCCCGCCGGTGACGGATTGAAGAAAGTGACGGACTGATTAGCGGCGCTCGAAATCCAGCGCGTCGAGCGTCCGTTCATCCAGCCGGCCGGTCTGGGGCAAACCCTTTCGGCGCTGGAAGCTGCGCAATGCCGAGCGGCTGCCGCTGCCAAATTGTCCGTCCACCGGGCCGGCGTAGAAACCGCGGTCTTTCAGCTCGCGCTGCACGGCGGCAGCGAGCGACGCGTGCGAATCGCTGGCGCCCCGGCGGCCCGCGCCGCTTTCGTCCACGATTCGCCCCGTGGGCACATCGTCGCCGTAATAGCCGCGGCCGTAGTAGTAGCCGCTGTAGCCCAACCCATAGCCGGGGCCGTAATAATACGGGTAGCCGAACGGATAACCGTAGAAAAACGGATTGCCGTAAACATAGTAGCCGCGGCCACGGTGCCAGTAGCGGTAGTTGCCGCCGTAGCGATAGCGGTTGCCGCGCCCCGCATAACTGGCACGGGTGGCGGCGATGGCGTTGGCCCGTGCGCCCGCGGAGACGCCGGGATTGATGTTGCGGCCTCGTCCTTGCGCCTGCGACGTGGCCGGCAGCGCAAAGACGACGGCCGCTGCGGCCAGGGTAAGACGAATGGTGTTCATAAGAGCGAAAAACCTACGCCCGGAACGGGGAGAAATCCAGTCGCCGCGGGCGACCCAGGTTTGGGCGGTGAGGGGTTCGAACCCCCGACCCTCTCGGTGTAAACGAGACGCTCTACCGCTGAGCTAACCGCCCTGCGCGCGGGTCACGCAATCCGCGGGATCGCGGCGGTGCTGTCCTTTACACCAAAAAAACGGCGCGCGAAAGCCGGAGCCTTCGCGCGCCGTTTTTGTATTCGCGGCGACGACGGGAAAATGGTTTTTCCCGTCGCCTCGAGAGGCGCGCAGCGCGAACGGATGCTCGTCAGCGCCGGTCCGTGCCGGCGACGTTGCGCTCGACGCGGTCCCAGGCGTCGCGGGTCGCCGCCTTGGCTTTTTCCCAGCCGAGCCGGGACTTTCCCTTCACGGTTTCCCAATCGCGGGACAGGTCGTTTTCGACCTGGTCGAAGGTGCGTCCGGCCGAGCCGTGCGTGCGGTAGCCTTCGTAGCCGGCGCGATACGCTGGCTGATAGTCGTCGTAGGTGTAATCACCGCCGCGGGCGTAGTCGCGCGTGTTGTAGTTGTCGCGCCAATACGCGTCTTCGACCGTCGGGTCGATCGCTTCAGCCACGCCTTTGCCGGCCAGGCCGCCGGCGATCGCGCCGACCGCCGCGCCGACGACCGCGCCCACCGGGCCGCCGAC
>CAXTRS010000468.1:0-1967 GCA_964246635.1 uncultured Chthoniobacterales bacterium
ATCAAACGCCATGTTGTCCGCGCCGACCGCGAAGACGCCGCACCCTGCCAGCCACTCCGACGCGTCGGAGTGGACGCCAGGGCCGGCGAGAAATTTTTCCGGATCGTCCCAGGCGCGCGCGTTGCCGGTGCGCACGAGCACGACTTCGCCGGCGCGGATTTCCGTGCCCTGCTTCGCGGCGCATTCCTGAAGATCGGCCGCGGTGAGCGCGTAGCCGGCGGGCAGCGTCTCGACGCCCTTCGCGCCGGCGGCATCGAGCAGCACGCCGGGGCGCACGATCGGTCCGATGTGTTCGACCCCATGCTGGGTGAATCCTTTCATCGTCTCGGTCTGCGGATTCACCGCGACGCCGCCGCAGAGCACGAGGTTCTCCGCCTGATGACAAAGCGCGTCGATATGCGTGCCGCTATGCTCCATGCAAATGAGCATGCCGCTGGCGCTGGAGCGCGCGCCGGTCTTCGCGGGGTCGTAGGTATCCTCGTGGCGGCGATACAAGAAATAGTTGTAGCCGGGCCGGTGCGCGGCGAAGACCGGCATACCTTCGAGGCGTGGTTGTTCGAGATCGAAGATGCGGCGGGTGTCAGAGTTCGGTGTCGTCATGTGATGGTCAGTTCCCGCCCGCGGGTTTCCGGCAGGAGCACGGCGGCGAGGAACATCAGCGCATAGGCGCTCGCGGCGAAAATGCCGATCGCCTGGCCCAGCGGCAGCGCGGTGCCAAGGTAGCCGACGAGCCAGGGAAACAAGGCGCCGATGCCGCGGCCGAAGTTGTAGCAAAAACCCTGGCCGCTGCCACGAATCCGGGTCGGGAACAGCTCGGTGAAAAACGCGCCCATGCCGCTGAAAACGCCCGACGCGAAAAAGCCAAGCGGGAAACCGAGAAACAGCATCACGGCGTCCGAGATTTGCAGCCGCGTGTAGAGCAGCACGATGACGAGCGAGCCGATGGAGAAAACGAAAAAGTTCTTCCGCCGCCCGAGCCGGTCCGACAGATACGCGCTGACGAGATAACCCAGAAATGAGCCAGCGATGATGACGGCGAGATAGCCGCCGGTGTTCAGCACGGAGAGCTTGCGTTCGGTGCGCAGAAACGTCGGCAGCCAATTCGTCACCGCGTAATAGCCGCCCTGCGCGCCGACGGCGAGCAGCGAGGAGAGCAAGGTCGTTTTCAACACACCGCCGCGCGGCGAAAAAATATCCAGAAATGACGCCGCGTCGCCCGGTGTTGTTTGCCGCCGCTGCGCAGCCCGGAAGACTTCCGGCTCGTCCACGTATTTGCGCAGAAAAAACACCAGACCCGCCGGCAGAATGCCGACGAAAAACAGCGCGCGCCACGCCCAGTCCGGCGGCAGAAACGAGAAGAACGCCGTGGCCAGCAGCGCCGCCGCGCCCCAGCCGATGGCCCAGCCGCTCTGCACGCCGCCGACGGCCTTGCCGCGATGTTGCGCGCGGATCACCTCGCCCATCAACACCGCGCCGGCGGCCCATTCGCCGCCGAAGCCGAGGCCCATGAGTCCGCGGGCGACAAGCAGTTGGCCGTAGTTCTGCGCGAGTCCGCTGAGAAACGAAAACGCGGCGAACCAAAGGATCGTGATTTGCAATGTGCGCACCCGGCCGATGCGGTCCGCGAGCAACCCGGCGATCCAGCCGCCGAGCGCCGAGAGCAACAGCGCGACGGTGCCGAGGTAGCCAGCTTCGGCTTTGGAAATCGCCCACGCGCTCATCAGCGACGGGATGACGAAGGAGTAAAGCTGCACGTCCATCGCGTCGAGCGCCCAGCCGCTGAAGCAGGCCCAGAACGTGCGTTTTTCCTTGATCGAAAGCTGCCGGAACCAGCTCGTATTCGTATCGGTCGGAGAAAGCGCGAGGGTTGATTCACCGGAAGCGTCGGCGGGCGGCGGGTTCATGGAAGTCGGTGTTGCCAGAGACCATTGTAGCGGGGGGGGGGGGGCGGCGGGGGGTGTTTGGGG
>CAXTRS010000468.1:1977-3602 GCA_964246635.1 uncultured Chthoniobacterales bacterium
CGCCCCCCCCCCCCCCCCCGCTACAGTGGAGCGAGTGCTCACCGCCCGGCGACTTTGCGCTCCTTTCGCGGAGGTGGTTGCTGCGCGACTTGCTTCGCCGCCACCCGCCGTTCGCCTCCGCCGCCAAACATCGCCATGAGCAACCCACGATGGTGCAAGGCGTGGATGTAATCGTGCAGCGCGCCGGTGGTCGCCTGGAGTTCTTCCGAGTTGCGGTTCAGGCCGGTGAGCAGCGCGTTTGTTTTCGGGTCGATGCGTTTCAAAAAGCCGTCGAGACGGTTCGCGGAGGCATCGAGTTTGACGAGCATCCCAGCGAGGTGCGTCCCTTTCCCATCCGGGTCCACGCCCACGTTCAGCGCCGCGGCGGTGGTTTGAAAATCTTTCAGCAAATTCGTCGCCTCGCCAAACGTCTTCGTGCTCTCCGTGCCCATGTTGGTGACGGTCGCGCGCAAATCGGTGAGCGTTTTCTGAAGCTCCGCGAGCACCGGCGTCAGGTCGGTGTGCAGCCCCTGCGCTGCGGCGTCGATGCTGGCGAGAGTCTTCGGCAGCTGCGTCAGGGTCGGCTGCAAATTGCCGAACAAATCGGGCGCGCGTTCGAGCTGCGCGATGGCGATGGTTTGCGTGTCGCGCTCCGCTTTCGGACTGCCCTCCAGCTCGATGATCGTGGGGCCGATGATCGGTTTTTCCAAGACCACGCTCGCCCGCTCGAACCGCGCGCGCCGGCAGACGCGATCGTCCGCGCGCAGCAGCAGCTTCACGGTGAACTTGCCCTTCGCGGGGAGATACTTGATGTCGTGAATGACGCCGACCGGGTAGCCGCGGAATTTCACGTCCATGCCGATGCTGAGGTCGCGCACGTCGTCGGACATCACGTCGATTTCCGCGCGCATCTCGCTGCGAAAACTGCTCAGCCGGTTTTGCAGACGCACCCAGCCCGGGGTATGGCCGATGAGATGATTCACGAGCAGCGCGCCCACGAGCACCACGACGGCGATGAGCACGAGGCGGTAGAGGGATTTCGGAGGTTTTTTCATAAGCAGTTTCGCAACGAGGCAGGCAGGGTATCCGCGTCTTCGGCGCCGTCGTCCGACGAGGAAATTCCGAGCGGCGCGTCCGGCGAGGCGGAAGGGAAAAACGGCGCGTCGTCGGGGTGTTGCAGAAAACGCTGGAACTGCGCGCAACCGCGCAACGCTTCGGCGTGCGCATACCATTTCCCCTCGCCGAAACGCGCCCCGCTGCCGAGCAGCAGAAAGCGCGTGCCGACCCGCAAAGCGCTCTGGAGGTTTTGGGTGAAAATGATCGCCGCATCGAGCGCACCGCTGCGCATCAGCCAGGCGAGCAACTCGTCGATTTGATACGCTTTGTCGGGGCTGAGCCCAGCGGTCGGCTCGTCGCAGATAAGGATGCGTTTGCCGCCGGCCAGCGCGCGGGCGAGCGCGACGCAGCCCTGCAAGCCTTCGCTCAACTCGCGCGGATAATCCTCCTCTAGCCCACTGACCCCGACGAGCCCGAGCAAGCGGGTGACCTGCGCCTCGATCTCTTCCTCCGACCAGCGCGCCTCGGGCGACTGGCGCAGCGGCAACGCGACGTTCTCGAAGACGGTCAGCGCGTGGACTAGCGCGGGC
>CAXTRS010000469.1:0-3595 GCA_964246635.1 uncultured Chthoniobacterales bacterium
GCCCGAGATGAACGTCGCCGACCTGCGCACCGATTATCGCCGCGGCCAGTTGCGGCGCGAAGAACTCGCAGCGGAGCCGATCGCGCAGTTTCGGCGCTGGTTCGACGCGGCGTGCGCGGCGGGCGTCATCGAGCCGACGGCGATGAGCTTGGCCACCGTGGGCAGCGACGGGCAGCCGCGCGCGCGCACGGTTTTGCTGAAGGGTTTCGACGCGCGCGGATTCGTGTTTTTCACCAACACGGAAAGCCGCAAAGGCCGGCAGATCGCGGAGAACGCGCGCGTGTCGCTGTTGTTTCCGTGGCTGGCGCTCGAGCGGCAGGTGATCGTCAGCGGCCACGCGGCGCCGGATCCGGTCGAGGAAACGCAGGCGTATTTCCACAGTCGCCCGCGCGAAAGCCAGCTCGCCGCCTGGGCTTCGGCGCAAAGCCAGCCGCTGGCCGACCGCGCGGCGCTCGAGGCAGCGCTCGCCGCGGTGCGGACGCGCTTCGGCGCGCTGCTGGCCGCGGGCGAGGCGTTGCCGTTGCCCCTGTTCTGGGGCGGTTACCGGGTGACACCGGAGCGGGTCGAGTTTTGGCAGGGGCGCCCGAGCCGGCTGCACGACCGGTTTGAATACTCGCTGGGAGCGGATGGCCGCTCGTGGGTCGTCGAGCGCCTGGCGCCGTGAGCAAGAGATCCATGCCGGAGCGGGTGCAAGTGCGCCGGGTCAAAGGCTGGCGGCTGCCGGCGGGCTGCGTCTATGTGGGCCGGCCGACGCGTTTCGGCAATCCGTTTCGCGCGGAGGCGCAGCCCGGCGGGCGCGAGGAAGCGGTGCGGCGTTTTGAGGACTGGCTGCACGAGTCAGCGGAGGGCAGGGAACTGCTCGCCAGCGCGCGCGCCGAACTTCGCGGCAAGCCTCTGGCCTGTTGGTGTCCGCTGACGGCGCCGTGTCATGCGGACGTGTGGCTGCGACTGGTCAACCGACTGCAGCGGCAGTCTCTGACCGCCCCATGAATGTGCTGCCCATTCATGTAACGCGGAAGAGGCGGTCTGAGACCGCCGCTACAATCCAGCCGCGCGTTGGCTCGGTGGCTGCTAGGCAGTGGAATTGCCCGACACGATGACTACCGACAGCATCAACAGCGACGACACTCTTGCGCTCTTCGACGCGCTCGACATCGCCCGCGTGCTCCAGGCCGGCTTCGGCTGGCTGGAGCTGGGATTGCCCGAAGAAGGGTTGCGCGAGCTGGAAACGCTGCCCGCGGCGGTCCGCGAGACGCTGCCCGCGGCGTTGAGGCTGCACGCCTGCCTGCTGCTCACGCTCGGGCGTTTCCAGGAGGCCGCTCCGGTCGCGTGGGAACTGTTTCAGCGCGAGCCCGCGGACCTGGAGCACGCCCTCCTGGCGGCGCACACGTTCGAGCGCAGCGGCAATCCGCTCGCCGCGCTCGCCTGCCTGCTCCGCGCCGAGGAATTCCTCCGGGGCTCGGCGGAGTATCACGTCCAGGTCGCCCGTTTGCAGGCTGCTCTCGGCGAACTCCGCGAGGCGCGCGAGCAGGTGGCCCTGGCGATCGCGGCCGATCCCGTTTGGCGCATGCGGCTGCTCCTCGAGTCCGGTCTCGAATCGCTCTGGTGAAATCCGCGCCGCCGCCCCTGGCCTGCAGGCGGCGCGCTGAGCACAGCTTCTGCTTAAACAGGGAGCCGGCCGACTTTCAGCCGCTGCTGCTGTCCCCCGTGCGCCCCGCCCGGCGCTCGGCTGCCAGCCCCGCTCGCTGCGAGTCCGCGCCACTTTCCCCAGAGCTCGAATTTTTTCCTCTCCCTCTTTCTCGCACCGGTATGCATTCACCCGAAGTTCTCAAAGCCATCTACGCCCTCGAGCACGGCCAGAGTGTGGATCGCATGGCGCAGACGCTGCTCCAGTTTGGGGTTACCCAGGCGGAGATCGAAGTGATGCTCAACGACAAGGGCGACGAGCCGGCGTTGGCCGTGGGCAGCGGCATTCATTGGGCGCCGCTGGCCGAGCGCATTGCCACGGAGCGCGCGGCGCGCGGCTGGCCGGTGGTGTCGCTGGAAATGCTGCGCCGCGCCACGACCACGAGCGCGCGGGTGGAGACCGTGCGCATCCACGCGCAGAACCGGCGCATCAGCTTGGTCGGCGCGCCGTCGGCGGCGTCGCCCGCGCCTGCGCCGGCAGCGCCGCCCGCAGCGCCGTCGGAGGGGCAACATTATTTTTCCCGGCCTTTGGGAGGGTCTGCGCCGGTCGTCGCCGTCATCGGCGGAGGCGGCGCGGCGGGAGCGCCGCGGCCGGCGATCGTGCCGGTGTCCAAGGCGCCGTATTCGCCGGCGGGCGCCGTGCCGTCGAGTCTGCTGCGCGACCTGGAGCGGGCGGCGCAGTTGGTCATGATGCACTCGGGCATCGAGGCCACGCTGCCGCGCGCGCAGATCGAAACGCTCCGCGCCACGCTGCGGACTTTTCTCGACGCCGCCGAGGAAATCGCGACGGGCGCCGCAGCCTCGGTATCGGCACCGCCGGCCGTCGTCGAGCCGCGGCCGGCGATGTCTTTGGGCGGCCGGCGGCATTGGGGAATGGCCCGCCTGCGGCGGGCTGCGTGGAAAAAAATTGCTTTCTGCGCGACTTTGCGTCCCTTCCTCGCCGCCTTCATCCGAGCTTTTCTGATGGCGACGACCTCGGCAGCCCCGTGGGCGCGCCTTGCATGAACCCGGCCGAAACCTTTCAGCACTACCAGCTCCTGCGCCGCGAAGACGGCCGGTTGTGGGAACTCGGGCGCGGGTCGATGGGCATTACTTACAAGGCGTTCGACGTGAATCTTCAGTGCAATGTCGCGCTGAAAGTCGTCAACAAAGTCTTCCTCAACAGCGAGGTCGCCCGCGCGCGATTTATCCGCGAGGCGCGCGCCGCCGCGGCGCTGCGCCACCGCAACGTGGCGAGCGTGTATCACCTCTCCAGCGACGGCGATCAGTTTTTCTACGCGATGGAATTCATCGACGGCGAGACCGTCGAGGCTTGGGTGCGCCGCGCCGGGCCGCTGCCCGTGGAGACGGCGTTGCGTGTCGCCATCCAGGCCGTGCGCGCGCTCGGCGCCGCGGCCAAACAGCGGCTCGTGCACCGCGACATCAAGCCGGCCAACCTCATGGTCTGCCGCGAGGATGACGACGATGAGGCCAGCGACCGTTCGTTTCTCGTCAAGCTCATCGACTTCGGCCTGGCGCGCACACTCTTCAGCGCGGGCGAGACCAACCATCCGCCCAGTTCGACCTTCGGCGGCTTTGTCGGCACGCCGATCTATGCCAGCCCCGAGCAGCTCGAGGAAAAAGACCTCGACGCGCGCTCGGACATTTATTCGCTCGGCGTCACCTTGTGGTTCATGCTCGCCGGCCGGCCGCCGTTCACCGGGACGATCGCGGATATTTTCACCAAACACCTCACCCAGGAACCGCCTTGGGAACAGCTCGCCGGAATGCCCGAGCCAGTCACCGCACTGCTGGCGAAGATGCTGCAAAAGCGTCCCGCGCGGCGTCCGCAAAGCCCGGCTGAATTGCGCGCGGAGCTCACCCCCTGCCTGCGCGCCGTGGTGCTGGCGACGCCGGGCGCCGCCAGCAC
>CAXTRS010000470.1:0-3572 GCA_964246635.1 uncultured Chthoniobacterales bacterium
GGCGGCTTGCGGCGCTGCCGGCGCTGGTGAAGGCGCCGGCTTCGCGGCAGTAGGCGCCGGTTTTGGCGGCGCCGCCAACGCGACGGCGCCGCTCCCCGCGAGAACCCACGAAACGAGCAGGGCGCTCGCGAAAAAGGAGACACCGCACCTGAACCGGAAAACCCACCGCTGTGCCACCTCGCGGCCCCTTCCCCCGGTTTGCCCGCCTCCCTCGGCGCAGAACATCTCGCGCAGGCGCATGATGGGCCGAAAACTATCGCGTCAGCTCTTGTAGCGCAACCGCTTCTTATGGCGGTTTTCCTTCATCCGCTTGCGGCGTTTGTGCTTGGAAATCTTGGCTTTTCTTCTTTTCTTTAACGAACCCATAAGGAATTCCGCGCAAACGGTTTTATTCGGAAATCTGGCGGCGCGGGCGGTCTTTCTAACAGTCTGTGTGAGGCTTAGTAAACGACTTTGTTGAGCGGGTATTCGATGATCCCTTCGGCGCCGAGCATCTTCAACGTGGGAATCAGCTCGCGCACAATTTTTTCATCGATGATCGTCTCCACCGCGATCCACCCCGGGTGAGCCAGCGGCGAGACGGTCGGCTCGCGGAGCGACGGTAGGGTGGCGATGAGCTTTTGCAACTGATTTTCGGGCAGGTTCATTTTCAACCCCACTTTGTCTCGAGCCGCCAGCGCGCCCTCGAGCAAAATCTGGAGCCGCGCGAGCTTCTCTTTTTTCCACGAATCGGCGAGCGCGTCGCGATTCGCGATGAGTTGCGGATAGCTTTCCAACAGTGTGGCGACGATGCGCAGATTGTTCGCGCGCAGCGAGGAGCCGGTCTCGGTGATATCGACGATGGCATCGACGAGATCGGGCACTTTGACTTCCGTCGCGCCCCAGGAAAACTCGACATCCGCGCGCACGCCTTCCCGTTCCAAAAACTGCCGCGTCAACCCGACCGCTTCCGTGGCGATGCGCTTGCCTTGCAGATCAGCAACGCTGCGCACCGGCGAATCGTTCGGCACCACGAGCACCCAGCGCGTCGGGGCGCTGCTCACCTTGGAAAACGGCAGGTCGCAGAGCACCGCAACATCCGACGCATTCTCCGCGATCCAGTCCTTCCCGGTCAGTCCGCAATCGAGAAACCCGTGCTCGACGTAGCGCGAAATTTCCTGCGCCCGCAGCAGCCGCACGCGCAACTCCGGATCGTCGATCCCCGGCTTATACGACCGGCTCGCGCCGGAAATCTGGTAGCCCGCCTTCGCAAACAACGCCAGCGTCGCCTCGTGCAGACTGCCCGTGGGCAGGCCGATGCTGAGGACGCGGCTGTTGCCGTTGGATGCAGGAGCGTTCATGCTGCGAAAGCGGGCGTTTCAGTAGCATCGAATGAATTTTCCGCAAAGCAGGCTTTCATCAAAGTCGCGTCGGAAGCCTTGGTGCACGTTTTGCCAAGAGTGTGCTGATCAACGTGCATTGCCCGGACGCGTGTTCCTGCTTTTGTGTTGTGCAGTGCTGCTCACGTTGAGCGGTTTCGCCTGTTCGGGCCGCCACTCTAAACCCGCTGAACCAACCTTCGCAGACTCTTACGAAGAATGTTCTGGCACCGCTCCGGACTTGACTTTGATTTGCGAAATCACACTGGAAGGCATCGTGGATTTACGGCGCCACATCGTTGACTTGCGTCGGACCACCAGGTCGAAGCCTGCGCCGGTGACGCATTACGAGGGTTTGCACACCGCTTCCGTCAGTCCACACGATCCAGAGCGCGAATTTGGTCACGTCGTCTCTTCCATGCTGGTGCGCGACGGAATTGAAATCACAGTGAAAGCGCGTTGGTCGCACTGGCCTCCAGACAATAACAGCGGCAGCATCGAAGAACGTATCGTGGTGCCTGCGCACACCGACCTGACGATCGTGCGTGGCAAGCTGAAGCTCGAAGCAAAGTGGTATCCGCCGCATCCCGGCGCTTAGCTTCGTGATGCGGCGGTTCAATGTGCTTTCAAACAACCGTGAAGACCGAAGTCCAATTCCACAGCACGCTCTTCAACTGCACTGAGCCGAAGGACTATTTCATCAACGACTGTTGCTTCGGTGACGACGTGGCGCGCTGGCTCATCGCGCGGCTGCGCGCGCAGGGCGTCCAGACTGCCGACGAACCGAGCCAGGAAGATTTCGGCTGGTATTTCGATTTCGGAGCCGGCGGCGCCGGGCACTGTTTCATTCTAGGCTTCCAGCCGAATGATCCGCAAACAGGCGACCGCTGGCTGGGTTGGATCGAACGGCCCACACGCGGATTTTTCAACACGCTTTTCAGCGGCGGGCGCCAGCGCGACATTCTGCCGGAAGCCGTGCGCGCCATCGACGCGGCGTTGACCTCTTCGCCTGACATTCATCGGATTTCCTGGCAGGAGCCAAGGGCGGAATCGTCCACATAAGTCCACATGAACCGCGCGCCCTTTGTCTCGCTGAATTCGTGGACGACGCCCGGCTCCATTTGGCAGGCCGCCGCGCCTAGGGAAGTCGTCGCGGGCGGTGCTGGCGAATGGGGGTTGATCGAGCAGGTGCTGGCTTGCCACCGCAACGAGCCGGGCGGCGGTGCGGTGGGTTACTTTACTTACGAAGGCGCATTTTGGTTCGGCGTTTTCCCGTCGCTGGCGCTTGCGCCAGCGAATCAGTTGACACCGTTTTGGCTCGAGCGCCGTGACGCGGCGGGGTGGCCGGCGCGGCTCGGGCCGTGGCATTCAAATTTCACTCGATCCGAGTTTGAATCAGCCGTGCGCGCGGCGCAGGAATACATCGCGGCGGGCGACATTTATCAGGTCAATCTCGCGCAGCGTTTCCGCGCGGATTTTTCCGGCAATCCGCTCGCGCTTTTTGAATACTTGCTCTCATGCAGCCCGGCGCCGGGCGCGGCGTTTCTCGACACCGGCGAGCGGCAGATTCTTTCGGCGTCGCCGGAATTGTTTTTGCGCATCGACCGCGACCGGCGCATCACGACGCGGCCAATCAAAGGGACCAGGCCGCGCGGCTCTGATCCAGCATTGGATCAGCGGCTCGCGAACGAACTCCTCTCCGATCCGAAGGAGCGCGCGGAGTTGCTGATGATTACCGATTTGGAACGCAACGATCTTGGCCGCGTCTGCGCATACGGCAGCGTCGCGGTGCCGGAATTGTTGCGGCTGGAAAAATTCGCGCAGGTGCAGCACTTGGTTTCGACCGTCACCGGCCGGCTGCGCGCGGACGTGTCGCCCGTGCAGGCGCTCGCGGCGTGTTTCCCCGGCGGCTCGATCACCGGCGCGCCCAAAATGCGCGCCATGGAAATCATAGCCGCGCTGGTACCGGAAGCGCGCGGCGTTTACACCGGCGCGATCGGCGTTTTCGGATTTGACGGCACGGCGGCGTTCAACATCGCCATCCGCACGCTCGTTCACGAACCCGCGCGCGGCGAGTTGCACTACCACGTCGGCGCCGGCATCACCGCCGGCTCGGACCCGGCGCGCGAGTTCGAGGAAACCATGCACAAAGGTGCCGGCCTGCGCGCCGCGGTGGCGCGCTACCTCGGCGAGGAGCGCAGCCGGCAGGCCTTC
>CAXTRS010000471.1:0-3572 GCA_964246635.1 uncultured Chthoniobacterales bacterium
CTCGCTCATTGCGGGGGCAGCCCGTTTTCTTTGCCCGAGGCTGACTCAGGAAAAAACGCCCTGCTCGATGCGGCCGAGCAGGCGCTCGACTTCCCGCGCGCCGGGCTCCACGTCGGCAAACGCCAGCGGCGTGCTGCCGCCCAGCGCGGGTTGCGGCGAGCGGAACCACTCGCGCGCCGCTTCGTCGCTTTCGAAGACTTCCACCGCGCGCTCGAAGAGCTGCCGCAGCCGGTAGAGGCGCTCGGATTCGTCTTTGCGCAGCCGGCCGGCCTGCTTGGGCCCCCGCGGCGATGCTCAGCGCGTCGGCGAGTTCGCCGCTGGTGACACCGAGCCGAGTCTGCACGGTGTCGAATTCCTTCACCGGCAGCCCGGCGCGCAGCGTGGTCGCGGCGGCATGCGCGGCGCTGGGGGCGGCGGACGATTTGGGTGGACGGAGAGCCGCCTTCGTTGCCATCTGGCGCAAACAATGATGCCAAACGGCATCGCTGTCAACCCAGCCAGCGTTCGCGCAGGCGGACCATGTAGGGATCCACTCGCGCCAGGAGGAAAAAGGCCCCGCGCTCCCGCCAACGCTGCCAGCGGGTGCGCGCGCGCCGCCACGTTTTCGGCTCGACGCGCCGCGACTGCGCGAGCACGGACTCGAAAATTTCGCGCCCGGCCTGGACTGTCTCCGGGTCGGTGACGCGAACGAGCAACTCGTAGTTCAGCTGCAGGCTGCGCGAGTCGAGATTGGCGGAGCCGACATACGCGGCGTTGCCGATGATCGCCAGCTTCATGTGCAGCACTTGGGGCTGGTATTCATAGACCTCAATGCCCGCCCGGAAGAGCCGTTCATACAACCGGCGCGCCGCCATTTGCGAGAGCCGCACGTCGCTCTTTACCGGCAACACGAGCCGCACGCGGCAACCCGCGCGGCCGGCGCGCAAAAGCGCGCGCAGGAGCCGGAACGTCGGCAGAAAATAGGGCGTGGCGAGATCGACCGGCGGACGACTTCCCGAACCCTCGCGCGCCACCTGACTGAGCCCGTCGAGCGCGCGGCGCAACGTGGTCTTCAGCGACGCGGGCTGCGCGCCGGGGCCGCTGAGAAAAAGGTTTTCGACCGCCGCTTGGGCGATCTGTTTCCAATGTGCGCGGCGAAACGCCTGCAGGACGCGCAGCCGCGCCCCGGCGCGGGCGAAAAAGGCGTCGAAACTGCCGGCCAGCCGGCGCGCCAAGGCGGGATCGTGGATTTCCAGTCCGAGATCGCGCCAGCCGCGCTCGACGCCGTCGCCGTCGTAGGAATCGGCAATGTTGAAGCCGCCGACAATCGCGCGGCGTTCGTCGAAGACGAAAAGTTTGCGGTGATCGCGCGTGCCGAAATTGAAACGCTTCGGCGGATTGAACCAACGGCAATCCGCGCCCGCGTCGCGCAACGGAAAGAAAAACGCATCGGGCAAATCGTAGGAGCCGAGCGCATCGACGAGCACTTCGACCCGCACGCCACGCCCGACGGCGCGCAGCAGCGCGTCGCGCACCCGGCGGCCGACCGTGTCGTCGGCGAAAGTGTAAATTTCCAGCCGCACGGATTCGCGTGCGTCGTCGATCTCGCGCACCACGGCGGCAAGCCCTTCGGCGCCCGTGCGCAGCCATTGAAACGCGGCCGCGCCCGCCGCCGGCGTCGCGCGCACGACGGGCAGCGTCGCCGCGGGCGGCGGAGCTTCCGTGGTGGTCGTGGGATGGGTGGGATCAGCGGCGGTGACGGGCGAACTCATCGCGGGGAGATCATGGGCAAAAAAGCTAATCCTGTTCCGGCCGCTCACCGTTCGACGGATTTATGGGTGCCCGCCGCGACTGCGCCATGATGACGAGCGCGACACTGGCAACGATGACCGTCGCGCCAAGAAGCACGCGGCCGTCGAGCACTTCGTCGCCGAGGAACCGGCCGAGCAGCACCGCGATCACCGGGTTGACATACGCATACGTGGAAACCCGCGCCGGCGAGCTGACCTGCAACAGCCAACTGTAGGCGCTGAACCCGAGCAGCGACCCAAAGGTGAGCAGATAGACAAACGCCCAGAGCGAGCGGGCGGAAAACCCGCCGGCGTGATAGCGCGCGACCTCGCCGCTGCACAATCCCGCCAGCACCAGCAGCGCGCCGCCGCAGACCATTTGCAAGCCCACCGGCAGCAGCGGCGAAGAGGCGCGACGCACCGGCGCGCCGGCGCTCTCGGGGCAAAGCTCAGTCGTCGTGGCGACAGCCGGCTTCGCGCGCCGCGCGAGCAGCGAACCCGCGGCCCCGCTCCCGCAGGCCAGCATCCGCAAGCCGCCGCCGAACGGCTCGATCACCGTCGCGTTCTCCGTCCCATTTCTGGGCCAGACCAGAATCCCGACGCCGATGAAGCCGAGCAACAACCCCGCGCCCACCGTTGCCGAAGGCCGCGCGCCGCCGGGCCGCAGCCAGTCGAGCAGCACGATCCAGATCGGCACCACGGCGACCAGCAGCGCCGCCAGCGAGCTGGCCATCCCGTGGAGCTCGACATACGTGACGACGCCGTTGCCCACCAGCAGGAGCAGCGCGCCGGTGATCGTCGCGTCGCGCCACTCGGCCCTTGTCGGCCAGCGGCGGGATTTTCCACTGATCCAAAGCAGGACGAGCAGGAGCACGCCCGCGCCAAAGAACCGCGCGCCGGCCATGAGAAACGGCGGCAGCGTTTCGACCGCGATGCGGATGCCAAAATAGGTCGAGCCCCACGCCAGATAAACGGTGAGGTAGGCGAGCAGAACGAGCGCGATCGGCGCGGCGGCAGCGGTGGCGCTCGGCGCGGGAGGAGGTTTCGCGGAAGGGACAACAGGCGCGCGAACGGCGGAGTCGGGCATGGGTCAGATTCGCCGCCGGTTGTCCTCGGGGAACGGATATTCCATGTAGCGTGCCGTCGTCCGCGCGACGGCCTCGCCGTGGCAGCGGGCGACGACGCGCAACGCCAGGTCGATGCCGGCCGCGATGCCCGCCGAAGTCATCAGCCGCTCCCCGTGCTGGACGACGTGTTCGTCGCGCACGATCTCGGCGCCGGGCGCGGTTTCGGCCAGCAGATCGAACGAGCGCCAGTGCGTCGTGGCGCGCGTGCCGGGCGTGAGCAGGCCGGCCTTGCCGAGCAGCAGCGAGCCGGTGCAAACCGAAAGCAGCATTTCCGCCGCCGGCGCGCGCGCGGCGATCCAGCGCAGCAGTGTTTCGTCGCGCAACAGCGGTCGCGTTCCCCAGCCGCCAGGTGACAGCAGGAAATCGAGCTTGGGACAATCTTCCAACCCGCAGTCGGGCAGCACGCGCATGCCGCCCATCGTGCGGATCACACCGTGTTCGTCGCGCCCGTGACCGACAAGCAGCACGCGAAACGGCGACTCGGTCGCGCGGCGGCGTTCTTCGTCGAGCCGGGTGACGGAAAAGACCTCGAACGGCCCGCAGAAATCGAGCACTTCGACGTCGGGAAAAACGAGGATGCCGACAGTTTTTTGGGCGGTCATGGGCGGGCGAGATTTCTAAGCCGCTTCCCCGGCCGTGCGCCGCGTTTGCGACGTTTTCTTTTGTGGCGGAAGAG
>CAXTRS010000472.1:0-3545 GCA_964246635.1 uncultured Chthoniobacterales bacterium
CATTATTATTGCTCCCATACTTAGTGGCGCGGCTATTCATGACCACGTTGCCTCTGCGTCGTCGGTAACAAAAGAGAACGCCGCCGCGTGTAACGATGGGAAGCTCAACTGCCGTGCAATGAACTGAAGGAGGAACTATGGCTCGTAAGAAACGAACGGATGCCGCTGCAACGCGATCAGGATTAGCCGACGAACTGCGGCGTGTTCGAGACACGGATTCGAGATGGCTCCGTCTGGCTAATAGAGATCTTACCGAGATTCCGGAGGAGGTTTTTGGCCTTACGAGTTTGGAGAGCCTCGACCTTTCTAAAAATGAGCTAAAGACGATTCCCGAACGGCTTTGGGATCTGCCCAAGCTTCGAACCGTTAACCTGACCGGGAATCCTATAGTATCCCTGCCGGACCGTCCCGGCTTGGTCATTGATAGACAAACTTACCGTCTTTGTTTTAATCAGATCGACCCGAAGAATATCACTTTGTTTATTGGCGTGGACGCGCTGCACGAAGATGCAGACTTCTGGGCTGCCGAGCCAAATGCCATCAGAAGGCTACGGAGCCTCAGAGTCGGCAAAGGGATTATCACAATAGGAGAAAACCACGCGAAGCCGAGCCCCACAATCAAAAGGATTCTCAATTCGCTAGCTGACCTAGATTCTTTGGGATCGCTGTCGTTGCGCGGGTTGCAATTAGGAGTCGTGCCTGAGAGCATTCGACAGCTTCGACAGCTGAAATTCTTGGGGCTGGATGCTCTAGGACTATTGCATCTACCGGATTGGATTGCGGAGTTGGACCTCGAAGGCTTTTCTGCGGTCGACAACAAACTGTCGGCTGTGCCCGATTCGTTTCGTAGTCTTAAACGGTTGAAATCTCTCGCCCTCCGTTGGAATCCTCTCAACCAAATCCCGAGGGCGGTTTTCACGGTAGGCTCGCTTGAAACGCTCGAAATGCGCGGTTGCGATCTGCATGAGATTCCAGAGGATATACTTCAGCTCCGGCGGTTAAAGCACCTCGATTATTCGGAAAATTCCATAGTATCGCCTCCAGCGGAAGTCGCCGACAAAGGACTGGACGCGATCCGAGACTACTGGCGCCAACGCGCCGACACGGGAGTAGATTACCTGTGCGAAGCCAAGCTGATCATCCTCGGCGAGCCTGGCGCGGGCAAAACCAGCCTGGCGCGAAAGATTGAAAATCCAAGCTACAAACTGCTCGAAGGCGAGAAGTCCACCGAAGGGATCGACGTGATCCGCTACCAGTTTCCCACCGCCGTCCGCACGCGGGAGAGCGGGAACGAAAAGGTCCTGCAGCGCAGCTTCCAGGCGAACATCTGGGACTTCGGCGGTCAGGAAATTTATCATGCCACGCACCAATTCTTCCTTACCAGACGCTCAGTCTATGTCCTCGTCTGCGATGATCGCAAAGAGGACACCGACTTCTCCTATTGGTTGCACGCAGTGGAAATGTTGAGCGACGCCAGCCCGCTTTTGATCGTGCAGAACGAAAAGCAGGATCGCACGCGCGACATCAATCTGGGCAGCCTGCGCGCGCGCTTCACGAACTTGCGTGAGGCCCTGGCCACCAATCTCGACACCAACCGCGGGCTCGATCGCGTCATCCAGTCAATCCAGAGGGAACTCGAAAGCCTGCCGCACGTGGGTGTCGGACTGCCCGCTACCTGGAAGCGCGTGCGGGAGGCGCTTGAACAGGACCAGCGAGACTACATCAGCCTCGGCGAATATCTCGGCATCTGCCAGCAGCGCGGATTTACGCGGCGCGAGGACAAGCTGCAATTGAGCGGGTATCTCCATGATCTCGGCATCTGCCTGCATTTTCAGGACGATCCCTTGCTGAAGAATACCGTGGTCTTGAAGCCGGCGTGGGGCACCGACGCGGTTTACCGTGTCTTGGATGATAAGGAAGTCATCGGCGCGCGCGGCCAGTTCACGCGCGAGCATCTGGCCCGCATCTGGTCCGAGGAAAAGTATGCCGGCATGCAGGACGAACTGCTGCGGCTGATGATGAAGTTCCAGCTCTGCTACGCGCTCGAAGCCGCGGACGCCTACATTGCGCCGCAGTTGTTGTCGTCCGAGCAACCACGCTATCCGTGGGACCCGACCGGCGGGCTGATTGTCCGCTACGAGTATGTGTTTTTGCCCAAAGGCATCCTCACGCGGTTCATCGTGGCAATGCATCGCCTGATTGCTGGCGGAAGACTGGTGTGGAAAACGGGGGTGGTGCTCGAAAGAGATGGTTCCCGGGCAGAGATCATTGAGGAGTATTCCCAGCGGAGGATTCGGGTGCGAGTGAGCGGTCCGCAGCCTCAAGGGCTGCTCGCGATCGTGGATGAGCAGTTGGAACGGCTGCACGCCTCGTTTCCTCGGCTGCAGTATGAGCGCTATCTGCCCTGTCCGTGTAGTGAGTGCCAAGGCAAGGCGGAGCCTGGCAGTTTCGCGCTCGAAAAGCTCATCAAGATGGCGAGAAAGGGCCACGCAATCCAGTGTCATGCCAGCGGCGAGATGGTTGACGCCATCCGCCTGGTGCGGGAGATCCTGCCCGGAGTGCTGCGGCGCGAGGACTCCGGTATCGACACTGCGTTGTCGCGAACGACGTCGGAGATTGCTTCATCGTCACCGGCCCCGGAAGTGTTCGTCTCCTACGCTTGGAACCCGGAGAGCTGTGCGATCGTTGATCGGCTTGAACAAGCACTCGATAATCAAGGCATTCGGTTAATTCGGGATCGCGAGGAGGTGCGGTATAAGGATTCGATCCGCGACTTCATGCGGCGCATTGGTCAGGGGAAGTGCGTGGTCGTGGTCATCTCGGAGAAATATCTGAAGTCGGAGAATTGCATGTTTGAAATGGTCGAAGTCGAGAAGGCGCATGGGTTGCGAGAACGGATCTTCCCGATCGTGCTCCCCGACGCGAACATCTACAAGGCCACCGGGCGTATCCGGTATGTGCAGCACTGGGAGGAGGAAATCCGGCAACTCGATGAGGCACTCAAAACCGTGCGGGGAGACAATCTCACGAAGCTTCAGGAGGATCTGAACGTTTACGCGGAAATCCGGCGTCTCTTTGATGGAATCGCAGATACCTTGCGAGACATGAATGCATTGACACCCGACCAACACGAAGACTCCGCCTTTGAGGAGTTAATCCTCCGAATCGAGGCGCAACTCGTCTGCTGAAGCCAGAGGACGAGCCTTCTGACAACTGGTGGCATGGGAGTAATGAATATCCGCCGCAGACTGAAATGCACGCAGAGCTATAGCGGCTTCGCCCTTCAATTATGGCTGAGCAGATGGCGGGGCGGTGAAACGCACCGCTTCGACGCGCAGCGCCGCGTTGATCCTTTCCATCCCGACGACGTAGCGCAGCGTCTGGCGCTCAGGCAGCGCCGGCTCGGGCACGTTGATGCCGCCTGCTGCTGCCGCAGCGCCAGCGCCGCGGCCGGGGCGTCCCGCCGCTGTCGGCAGGGGAGGAGCGGCTGGCACCGGCGCAGAGGCGGGCGTGGGCGTCGGAGTCGCCGCAGCGGCGAGCGCGGC
>CAXTRS010000473.1:0-3545 GCA_964246635.1 uncultured Chthoniobacterales bacterium
CGAGCAGCGCGCCGTTTTCCAGCCGATTGAGCAACCCGGAAAGCGTGGCGCGCGCGACGGCTTTTTCGTCGGTCTCGCCGGGGTTGACGTAGTTGTTGCGCAGCAGGCGAATCGCCTCCTGCATTTCGTCCAAGCCGAGTCCGTCCACGAGCGCACGCTGTTCGGCGGTGCGGGGCGCGGGGCGGGTCATTTCCTGCCCGCTTGCAGACAGTGCGATGAAAACGAAAGCGCAACTCGCGCTGACAAAAGATCGGTTCATGAAACGCCTAGCCCGGCGCGCCGCCAATATCGCGCCGCAGATGGCGACCTTCAAACCCGATGCGCTCGGCGGCGGCGTAGGCGCGGGCGCGGGCATCGGCGAGATCGCGGCCGAGCGCGCTGACGCCAAGCACGCGACCGCCGGACGTGACAACCGTGCAGCCGTCGGATTCCATGCGCGTGCCGGCGTGGAAAATCTGCACGTCCGCTGCAACGTTCTTCTCCAATCCGCTGATGGGCAGTCCGGTGGGATACGTTTCCGGGTAGCCGCTGCTGGCGAGGATAACGCACACGGCCGGGCGCGGATCGAACTCCGGCGCGGCGACCGTATCGAGCCGACCGTCGGCGGCGGCTTCGAGCAAGGGCAGAAGATCGCTGCGCAAACGCGGCAGGAGCACTTGCGTTTCGGGATCGCCGAAGCGGGCGTTGAGCTCCAAAACTTTTGGCCCGTCGGCGGTGAGCATCAGGCCGGGGAAAAGCATGCCGCGAAAGTCGATGCCGTCTTTCAACAACCCAGCCACGAGCGGGTCCATGATCTCGCGTCGGATGCGTTCCTGGGTCGGTTCGTCAATGCCCTGCACCGGCGGGGAAACCGTGCCCATGCCGCCGGTGTTCAGGCCGGCGTCGCCGTCGAGCGCGCGTTTGTAATCCTGCGCGGCGGGCCAGAGCTGATAGCGGCCGCGACCATCAAGCAGCGCGTGCAGCGAGCATTCGCGGCCGGTGAGAAATTCTTCGATCAATACGCGCCGGCCAGCGTCGCCGAACTTGCGGCGCTCCATCATGTCGTCGATCGCCGCCGCCGCGGCAGACGAGTCTTCGGCGATGATGACGCCTTTGCCGGTGGCGAGTCCGTCGGCCTTGATGACGAGCGGATAGTGCTTGTCCCGGCAAAACGCGTGCGCTTCGCGGCTCGACTCGAAGCTGCCGGCGGCCGCGGTTGGGATCCCGTGACGTTGAAACAATTCCTTGGTGAAAATCTTCGAACTTTCCACGCGCGCGGCGCTCTGCGTCGGGCCGAAAATGCGCAGGCCGGCCGCTTGAAAAAGATCGACGACGCCGGCGGCGAGCGCGTCGTCCGGGCCGACGACGGTGAAGTCAATTTTGTGCTCGCGCGCGGCGGCGAGGAGGCCAGCGCAGTCGGTAATTTTCAGCGCGAGATTCCGCGCGCCGAGCCGTGCGGTGCCGGCGTTGCCCGGCGCGCAAAAAATCTGTTTCACGCGCGGCGACTGCGCGAGCTTCCAAGCCAGCGCGTGCTCGCGCCCGCCGCCGCCGATGACGAGAAGATTCATGGGAAAATGACGAAGGACGAAGGAATGCTCAAATGACCCAATGATAAAAACGGAGGAAACGCCGCGTGAGCCTTCGGGCTTCGGACTTTGGTCAGTCCTTCGGCTTTCGGCCTCCGTTATTTCTTCTCAACTGAAGAGCGCGTTGACGAGCGCGTTGGCAATGCCGACCAGCGCGGCGCCAGTGATGAGCCCGGCACAGATCGGCTCGGCGCCTTCGACCCACTTGCGGTTTCCCGGCGTGCCCTCGACGGGGTGGCGTTTGCTCTGCCACCAGAAAAACATCGCGCCGATCCACATGCCCAAAGAAGCATCGGGCGGCAGCACGACACCGAGGCCAAGGGAGACCGGCGAGAGCGGAAACGGCTTGCGCCGCACCACGGTCACGATCTCGATAAACGCCGCCACCAGCGCGGCGACAATCATCGAGATGATCGCGCTCGAGGGCAGCGCGCCGATCCCGCGCGCGATGAGATCAGCGACGCCTTTCCATTGCATCGCGGCGGGCATGGCGAACGCCTCAGAGACAATCGTGCTCGCGTGGCGCACGCCTTCTTTATCCGGCGGCAGGAAGAGCAAAAAGTAGAGCGGCGTCGCGGCGAGCGCGCCGGAGAAAATGCCGATGACGTGCCCGAGCGCCTGCTGCCGCGGCTTGGCGCCGAGCATATAGCCGGGCTTGATGTCGGAGAGCAAATTGGCCGCATTCGCGGCGACCTCCGCGGTCATGGCGGCGGTGATGAGATTGGACGCCGGGTTCGTGCGGTCGATCGCGCCGATGGAGAATTGCGTGATCTTCGAGAGCGCGCCGGTCGGCGTCCAGGAAGTCAGCGCCATCGCATTGGTGCAGATGATGGTCAGCACAAAAATCAGCGGCAGCGAAAGGAGCGCGAGGCCGACCGGCACGCCGAAAAACAGGTGCGTCACCCAAGTGGCGAGCAGGCTGAAAATCGGCACGCCGATAAACGAAATCCAGAGCGGCAGCTCGATGTTTTTGAGCACGTCCGACCCGCCGTTGGGGGCCGCCGCGGCGGCGTTGGCATCGGCGACGCTCGCGGCCGCCGTTTTTTTCTTTCCGCCAAGATTGCGGAACGCGCTGGTGAAAATTTCCGGTTTGGCGAGCAGACCCACGATGGACCCGACGACCATCATCGTCACCGCCCACCAGAGCGACCATTGGTTGACGATCTCCGCACGGTTGAGCGCGACCACGGCGCCACCGGGGCCGACGCGTGGCGCGATGTCGCCGCGCTGAATCATGGCCGGAGCGAGCACGACGAAATTGATCAAGGCGCCGAGCAGCACGCTGCTGGCGATGCGCACGCCCATCAGGCCGCCGACGCCGAGCATCGCGGCGTCGAGCCCGACGCGCAGGCCGAGCTGGCGCACGTCGGTGCCGAGGATCTTCGGAATCCAGAGCTGATACTTCGCGGCGAGCAGGTAGTAGTAGTCGTCGATGCGCTCGTGGAAGTGCCACTCCTCTTTCCAGCCGAGCAGTTTGTCGAGCCGCAGGATTTTGAACTGCAAGAGCTTTTGCAAACCGTCGCTGGTGAGGAATTGATAGAACGCCGTGAGCCCCGCGGTGATGCCGAGCAGCTTGGCTTTGTAAAGCCCCTCGCCGGCCGCGCCGGTGTAGAGCGCGTCGAGCACCACGCCGCACGCGCGTCCTTCGGGGAAGGGGAGCTGGTCTTCGTTGATGAACCGCCGCTTCATCGGGAACGCGACGAGCACGCCGATGAGCGAAACGAAGACCATCCAGATGATCATCTGCCACCACGGTATAATGCGGTTGGTGACGAGCATGTAGGCGCCGAGGCTCGAGGTGAGCGGCGTTGTCATGTAACCCGCGGCGGTGGCGATGGATTGGAGCGCGTTGTTCTCGAGAATCGTGAAATCGTCCGCGGCGCCGATGCGCGCCAGCAGGCGGAACATCGCGAAGGCGAGGATGACCGAAGTCAGGCCGACGCCGAGGGTCACGCCCGTTTTGCCGGCGACATAGAGATT
>CAXTRS010000474.1:0-233 GCA_964246635.1 uncultured Chthoniobacterales bacterium
GTGGTGGTGGCGGTTTCAGTGCTCATGGCGGGGAGGCAAGCTAACGCAAGGGACTCCGCGGAGGCAAGGATTTACACGCGAGGGAGTGTCTCGACTTGCACGGTTGTTGCAGAGGCGGCAAGCCGAGCCGCCTCTGACTTTTTCGTCTCGCCTCGGTTGAGCAACGAAGCAGGCAAAAGGCAAAATTTGAGGCGGCATGTCCCGCAGCAGTGGGACAAAGCCGCCTCGACACC
>CAXTRS010000474.1:243-3540 GCA_964246635.1 uncultured Chthoniobacterales bacterium
AGACTTCGTAGTTGTGCCCTTCGGCGTCGTAGACGGTCGCGCTTCGCGGGTTCGCGAAGGAGCGAAATCACAGCAGAAAGCGAGGAACAAGGCACGGCGTCATTTCTCCTAGAGAGGAGCCGATATCGCGGCGGTTGAATTTCCGCGCGTTCCCCTTAGAAATACGCCCCCTCGCTGTTCATGAAGCACAAGATGTTTTCGACGCCGCGCGCGTCCCTCGCTTCCGCCCTCTTCGCCGCGACGCTCGCTGCCGCCGGTCTGCCGCCGGCGGCGCAGGCGCAACCGACGATCTCCTCGCTCTCCGCGTCCGCCCTCCCACAAGCGGGCCGGCTGAAAATCGCGGGCAGCGAATTCGGCGCGCAACCAGACGGCGGCGCGCGTGTGACGATCGGCGGCGTCACCGCGCCGGTGAGCGCGTGGTCGGACACCGCGATCACCGCGTATGTGCCAGACTCCGCCCCGCTCGGCAGCGACGCGGTGCAGGTCGTCACCCCGGCAGGGGCCAGCAACGCGGCGACGCTGGGAGTGACCGCCCGCCCCGCGCCGGCGGGCCACGTGAAGTGGCGCTTTCAGGCCGACGGCTATTACATCATTGGCCGGCCGGCGGTGGGCGCGGACGGCACCGTGTATGCCGCGGATAATGTCGGCCACCTCTACGCGCTTAGCCCGGCGGGCGGCGTGAAGTGGATTTTCAACGCCACGCCCGGCAACGTCACGCAGCCGGTGAGCGTCGGCTCGGACGGGACGATTTATTTCGCCTCGCTTGCCACGATTTACGCGGTGCGCCCCGACGGCACGCTGAAATGGAAATTCACCGATCCCGGCTTCGCGCTGATTTTCGCCGGACCCACGGCGGGGCCTGACGGCAACATCTACGCGGTCAGCAGCGATTTGAATTTTCCGAACGGGCTGGGCGCCTTTGTCCTGTCGCCCGCCGGGACTAAGCTGGCGAATTTGTCCGGCTTCTCTACCCGCCTGGGCTACGCCGGCATCGAAATCGTTTTTAGCTCGGGGCACTGGTATTTTACCAATAACGCTTCCGGCGCGATCACCTCGGCGGGGAGCCTGTGGGCATTTAATTTGGGCGGGGCGACCCAGGTGTGGCATCAATCAGCCGAACGCCAGCCGCGGCTGCAGCCCGGCAGTGGGAACCTCGTGGTCGGCGACGGCAATCCGGTCCACCCCGGCCTGAAGGCGTTTGATCCAAATGGTGCCCTGCTTTGGGCGGCGCTCGGGGAAGGCACCGGCACCGACGCCGTAACCGACGTCGATACTGGCAGCGATGGCGCCGTGTTTTTGGGCACGCTGACCTACGGCACCGGCTCCCATTTCCGCGCGCTGAACGCGAACGGCACGCAGCGCTGGAAATTTCGCGACGACGACACCGCGACGCGGCCCGCCGTCAGTCCCACGGGCGACCTCGTGCTCTACAGCGCCGCCGGCTACAACGCGCCGAGCCACGTCAACGCGCTCAACACCGCCACGGGTCAGCTCCTGTGGCGGGAGAATCTGCCGGTCGAAGACGGCGGCAACATTCAGGTGATGTCCACGCCGCGCTTCGCCACGGATGGCTCGACCGCCTACGTCGGCACCGTCGTCAACGCCACCTCGGACAAATATTGCTACCTCTACGCCTTCATCACCGGCAGCGCCGGCCCGTATGCCGCCGACGGCATCGACGACGCCTGGCAGGTGCAGCACTTCGGCGCGAACAATCCGCAGGCCGCCGACCCGAATGCGGACCCCGACGGCGACGGGCGCACGAATTTGCAGGAATACCTCGCCGGGACAGTCCCAACGGACGCGGCGTCCCGTTTCTCGATGCAGGTTCAGCCGGTGCCCGGCGGCCAGCCCGGGCAAATGCAGATCGTCTTCTCCCCGCGCCTGGCGGACCGCACTTACGTCGTGGAATACGCCGAAATGCCGGCATCAGCCGGCGGCGCCGTTCTCTGGGAGACGCTCACCGGCGCGGTCTCCGACAACGGCAACGTGCGCACGGTGGTGGACGCCCATTCCGCCACGGCGGGAAGCTGCCTCTACCGCGTGCGCATCACGAAGCCTTGAGCTGAGCACCACGGCGCAACCCCAAGGGTGGGCAGTGAGGAAAAGAAAACGCGCTGCCGTGATGCGCACTCGTGAACACGAGCCACACCGCGACAGCGCGAAAAAATCCGCGCATTGTCTCCGACGATGCCTTACGGCGCCCGGCGACCGACGACCATGCGATAGATCAGGAGCAGGAGGATGGCGCCGATGATCGAGCCGATCCAGCCGGCCGGCCCACCGCCGAAGCCGAGCATGCTCGCCAGAAAGCCGCCGACAAACGAGCCGGCAATGCCGAGCAGAATCGTGACGATCCAGCCGCCGGGATCGCGGCCGGGGACGAGCAGTTTGGCGATGGCGCCGGCGATCAAGCCGAAGACGATCCAGCCGATAATGCTGGTGCTCTCCGGTGTCGTGGTTGCCTGGGCGAGAAAATCAGGAAGAAGGAGTTGCATGAGATTGCGAGGTTAGGGTGTGTGTGTTGGTGAGGTCTTGCAGAAGACCGAAAACGACCGGAGGCGTTTGCGCTTCCCTGCCGCTCGGGTTTCACCGCCGTAATCGACTGTCCGCGCGGGGTCGGCCGTGTCGCGGCGTCCCGGATTTCGGCTGGCTGCGGCCCCTCTTCTGTCCTAGGCTCGGCGGCTGCGCGCGCCCTCGTCGATGAGTTGCCAGAAGCCCTTCGTGCGTCCGAGTTCATCGTCCTCGGCGACCATCGGCAGCTTCGAGCGAAACAGGAAATCGCCGAGCGTGTTTTTGTGCAGAATGCGATGCACCGTGATGCCCTCCGGGCAGCGGTCGAAATAGATGCGGTAATCTTTGGCGCGAAACCGGTAGAGCTTGCGCCCGCCGCGCTCGAGCCGGCCGAAACGTTCGTCGCCGTCGAGCGTGTCGAGATCGGCGGGAAGAAACTGAAAGTCGCTAAGCAGGTCGAGCTGCAACAGCTTCGGCAGCTCGCTCAGTTCGGCGGCGCTGATTTCGTTGAAGATGATTTGGAGCATGGCGAAGGAGGGAGTGACGCAGGACGAGGGACGAGGGACGAAAGACCAATGAGGAATGACGCGCCTTTCAGCCCCGGCAGGGGCGACAGAAATTAGCCCCGGGCGTAAGCCCGGGGTAGCGAAAAAAAGATTCCAGCCCCGGCAGGGGCTGGGTCTTCTTCTGAACCGTAACCCACGGCTCACGCCGTGGGCGATTTTCTTACGCCCCTGCCGGGGCTGAAAGGCGCGTCATTCGTTCTTCGTCCTCGTCACTCCA
>CAXTRS010000475.1:0-3530 GCA_964246635.1 uncultured Chthoniobacterales bacterium
ATCCTTCATAACTTCTCCACTCCCCGCCGCGGCAAGGAGCAATTCGCGCGTGTAATCCTCGCGGGGATGCGCGTAAAGCTCCTCCGCTGGCGCGCTCTCGATGAGCCGGCCACGGTGCATCACGAAGACGTGATCGCAGAGGTGCTCGATGACGGCGAGATCGTGGCCGATGAAAAGGTAAGTCAACCCGAGCGTTTCCTGCAGGTCTTGCAGGAGGTTGACGATTTGCGCCTGCACGCTCACGTCAAGCGCCGAGACCGGCTCGTCGCAGACGATGAACTCCGGCCGCACCGCCAGCGCGCGCGCGATGCCGATGCGCTGGCGCTGGCCGCCGCTGAATTCGTGCGGGAAACGCGTGAGCGCGTCGGGGGCGAGGCCGACCTGGGTCAGGAGTTCGACCGCCCGCGCGCGACGCTCCGGCGCGGGCATTGCGGGCTGATGAATCTCCAGCGGCTCGGTGAGGATCGACTCGACGCGCTGACGCGGGTTGAGCGAATTGAACGGGTCCTGAAAAATCATCTGCATCCGCCGGCGCAACGGGCGGAATTCGCGCTCGCGCAGGCCGAGAATCTCGCGGCCGTCGAAGAACGCTCGCCCACTGACCTGCGTGCCGGCGGGGTGCAGTTTCAGGATGGTCCGGCCGACCGTCGTTTTGCCGCTGCCACTCTCGCCAACGAGCCCGACGGTCGTCCCCTTTTCGACCTGAAATGATACGCCCTGCACGGTCTTGACCGCCCCGTCGGGCGAGGGGAAGGCAACGCTTAAATCCTGGATTTCGAGGAGCGGCATCAGCAGTCAAAGGTGTCCTGGAGGCGTTGGGATCCGCACAGGCAAAGCTTTCTTTTGCAAAGGGAAGCTTAGGATTTGCAAAAGAAAGCCTAGGATCTGCAAAGGGAAGCTTAGGATATGCAAAAGGAAGCTCAGGATGTGCGCAGGCAAGCTTAGGATCTGTGAAAGAAAGCTTAGGATGTGCAAAAGGAAGCTTAGGATCTGCAAAGGGAAGCTTAGGATCTGTGAAAGAAAGCTTAGGATCTGTGAAAGAAAGCTTAGGATTTGCATATCCTGCCTTTTCTTTGGCGCAGGCAAACCTTTCTTCCGCGCAGGCAAAGCCTCCTTTTCCAAAAGGAAGGTTTTCCTCCGCATCCCGGAGACCATCTTTTGCCGAAGCGCAGGCGATCCTTTGAGCGCGGACGACCAAGGGCGCTGAAGCGGGGCAGAGGGGGGCTGGCCGGCGGGTGCAAAGCAGAAAAAGCGGTCGTTTCCCGTCTCAGCGGCTCTGGAGAAAACCGGTGAGCGGGCTTGTCGCGCTCGCTGTCTGGCTCGCCGCGCCGAGCCCGATCTCCCACGCCGCACGGCCGGCTTCGACGGCCTGTTTGAAGGCGATGCCCATGCGCACCGGGTCGCTGGCGATGGCGATGGCGGTGTTGACCAAGACGGCATCGGCGCCAAGCTCCATCGCCGCCGCGGCGTGACTCGGCGCGCCGAGGCAGGCATCGACGACGACGGGCACGGTTGCCTGCTCGATGATGATCTCGATCTGCGCGCGCGTTTCGAGTCCGCGATTCGAGCCGATGGGCGCGCCGAGCGGCATCACCGTCGCGGTGCCGACATCCTGCAGCCGCTTGGCCAGCACCGGGTCGGCGTTGATGTAGGGCAGCACGACGAAGCCTTCCTTCACCAGCACCTCCGCGGCTTTCAGCGTCTCAATGGGATCGGGCAGCAGGTAGCGCGGATCGGGATGGATTTCGAGCTTCACCCAGTTGGGCAGGCCGGCGGTCACGGCGAGCCGGGCGAGGCGCACGGCTTCCTCGGCGTTCATCGCGCCGCTGGTGTTCGGGAGCACGAGATACCGTTGTGGATCGACGAAATCGAGGATATTGGCGAACGGGTCCTTTTTGCCGCTGAGGTCCGCGCGGCGCAGCGCGACCGTCACCAAGCCGGTGCCACTCGCGGCGAGGGCGTCGCGCATGGCTTCGTTGGAAGAAAACTTGCCGGTGCCGACGAGCAGCCGGGAGTCGAACGCGCGACCGGCGATCGTCAGCTTGAAGGGTTTGTCGGACATCGGAAAAACGTCTGCCGACCGGACTGTAAACGCGATGCCCCGCGCGGCAAGAGCCGCACTGTAGCGGCGGTCTATGACCGCCTTCCTCGTCGTCGCTTCGCTCCAAGAGGCGGTCACAGACCGCCGCTACAATTTCACGTCCTCCCCGATCTCCGGCAGCAGGAGCTTTTTGCCGGCGGCCTGGAATTTCGCCAGCGCCTTCGCGCGGTCGAGCTTGATGGGCGGAAACGTGTCGTAGTGCACGCCGACGACCGTGTCCGCTTTCACGAAATCCGCGGCGCGCACGGCGTCGTCGATGCCCATCGTGAATACGTCGCCGATCGGCAGCACGGCGAAACGCAGCGGCGCGCTCGTGGAGCCTGCGATGAGTTGCATGTCGAGCGTCAACGCGGTGTCGCCGGCGTAGTAAAACGCACCCTCGCCGGTATCGAGCACGAACCCGCCGGGATTGCCGCCGTAGGAGCCGTCGGGCATCGCGCTGCTGTGGACCGCGTTCACAAATTTCACGCGTCCGAGATCGTCGAAATCCTTGCCGCCGCCGTGATTGAACGCGAAGCGCTTGTCTTCCTTCACGCCCTTTTTGCCCAGCCACTCGCCGACTTCAAAATTCGAGAGCACCATGGCGCCGGTGCGCTTGGCAATGCGCACACAATCTTCGATGTGATCGAAGTGCCCGTGCGAAACGAGAATGTAATCCGCCGGCACCGCATCGACATCGACGCGGTCTTTCGCCAACTCGTTCGGCGTGATGAACGGATCAAACAGGAGCACGCGCCCGGCGACGGTGACGGAGAAACAAGAGTGGCCGTAGTAGGTGAGGTTCATGGGAGGAAAATGACGAATGACGAAGGAATGACCGAATGTCTCAATGACCGAATAACCCAAGGCGAATGCGACGCCACAGTTATTTGGTCATCCGAGCTTCGAGTTTCATTCGTCATTCGTCATTCCGCCCGCAGGGCGGCCGTAAGCGACGAACCGCCCGTGCCGCCGCACGAGGCCGAACCACGCGGAATAGCCGCCCTTCGTCGCGTGCGGATCGAAGCGGTAAATACTCACGCCGTCCGTGCGTTGCGACCCAGCCATGAGCAGGCGTCCGGCGGCGTCGCGACCGAGGAAAATCATCACGTGCGTGATGTCGGGACGGCGCACCGGTTGATACGTGTTCTCCCAAAACAACAGGTCGCCAGGTTGCAGGCGCGCGGCGAGAAAACGGTCGAGCTTCTCCGGCCGGTGCGCGTCGTCGCGCGGCGTTTCCCAGAGCCGGCCGGCGGCGCGCAAGGTTTCGTATTGATCGCTCGCGGTGCGCGGCAGCTCGATGCCAGCGGCTTCGCGGTAAAGCCAGCGCGCGGTGTTCGAGCAGTCCATCGTCCAGGCGCTCCGCTGACCCGGCGGTGTCCAGGCGCCGTTATAGGAAATCCGTTGCGCCGCGAGCCGGCGGGCGGCCGCGAGAAAATCGATGTGGGAG
>CAXTRS010000476.1:0-3507 GCA_964246635.1 uncultured Chthoniobacterales bacterium
CGGCAGGGGCGTAAGAACAGGCGCGTGGATCGGCGCGCGCAGGCGACGCCATGGTTCTTACGCCCCTGCCGGGGCTGGGGCGTTCCAGGATCTGATCCCACGGCTCACGCCGTGGGCTAGGGCTCTGTCGCCCCTGCCGGGGCTGCAAAAAAGGCAGACTCAAACGAGGAGCGCTCTAGGTCTCTCTAGCTTCTCGTGAACGCTTCCAGGACTGCGTGAAGTTCACGGGCAAGTCGGTGATCCAGCGAGCGCCCGTGCGTGGCGAGCATCTGACGGAGACACGTGATCTCCGCTGCCTTGGGCTGAAGTTGGTGAGTGCAGTTGAACCGCAAGAGCCAATCCCACAATAAACGGTGGGTCTTCATTCCAAGCGGTCCACTTTGCAGATCCGCAATGTGGATCAGTAGCGGCAGCTTCTGCCATTTGGAAACGCGGTTGATCAACAACAGCGTCTGGGTTCTGACGTGGTCGTTCGCCGTCTCGAAAAAGATTTTCTCCAGCCGATGCGCTCCGATGTGTTGGGCGAAGGGCTCGAGGGCGAGGCGCGCCTGGCGGCTGACACCAGGACTGCGCTCTTGCAATGCGGTCAAAAAGACTTCGAGGTAATCCTTGGCAGCGAGCTTTGCGAGCGTGGCGAGCGCGGCTTTGCGGATGCCGACATTCATGGAGTGAACGAAGGGGACGACGAGTTCGGCGTCTTCCTGCCGGCCTGTCTCGGCCAGCCCGCCCAGTGCTGCCTTCAACGTGCCAGGATGATCGTTTTGCGAACGGCGCACGGCGTCCTGATAGAAGCGGCGCAGGTCGATCGATTCTAGCTTGGGTAAGTGAAATTGAGCGATTGCGCGCATGGCGCGGCTCTCGTCCAGGAGCGCCGCGCGCAGGACGGCAGCATGGGCGCGAGGATCTCGGGTCGCGCACCAACTCAGGGACAGCCGTCGCACGGCAACAAAGCGGTCCACGAGCAAGGGTGGCAGGAATTGTTCTTGCAGCGCGGGAGGCGAGTCCTGGCTGGTCAGCCAGCGAGCCACTTGCAGCCGCGGCTCCTGCTCGCCGGTTTCGAGCAATTTCACTATCACCGAGGCGCTGGCAGAAACGCTCAGCCTTGCCGCCGCCTGCCAGGCGAGCGACAAACCGTAGCGACGAACGACCCGAGGTTGAGAAGCGAGCGCAGCGGCCAATAACTTGGGCAGGTCGCTTCCAAGCAGATGCTCGATTTCTGCAAGAGTTGGCGACTGAGTCGCACGGCGACGACCGCGCAACCGCTCCACCAACGACAGGTTCTGCAGGTAGCAGTCGCGGTGCGCGGCCGTCAGCCGGCGCGCGATGGCTTCCTCCGCCTGTTGTCGCACCGACGCCACCCAGTCGTTGAGCCGCAGCAGCAGAAAAGGAATTTCGCCGCCCGATGTCACCCGATCCAAGCAGGCGATGGCGCTCTGGCGCACGTAGCCGCTGGCATGAAAGGAAGCCAGTCCGAGGAGAACTGGCGTCGTTGCACTAGTCTGTGGCAGTGCGTTGACAGCCACTGGCTTCATGCCCGTCCAACGGTCGTCGCCGGGCGATCTCTAATGATCAGTGTGGGAGCGCATGGCTTCATCCAAAGCGGGCAACTGGATGCCGAGCACGCGAGCGAACAATCGCTCCAGCACTTCGGCGGTTTCCCGGACAACCGCAGCGTCATGATCGAGCGCGTATGGCACGATCCACGGGATGGCCGCCGGCGCTTCCAGCGCGTCGATCTCACGCAGCACGCGACAAACTTTTTGCGCGCGACCAACCCATGCCTGGGAAACGCCGTGCAACGTGTTCAACAACTCGATTCCGACCGATGACAAAGCCGTCATGGATAGCACTGCGCTGGCGCGCTCCAAAACCCCGCGGCATTCCCAATGCCCAAACCGAGACACTGCCTGAATCGGAGATTGGTGAACAAATCGAATCGGCGACCGCTGGAATTTCCTGCCCGAAAACCGGTGATGACGGCACGCTGCCAGCCGGCAGAATGGCGTCATGCAATTCACCGACTTTCAGGTCCAGCCCATCCCCGCGGATTTCGTCCGCCGCGTGCGCGAAACCGGCATAGACGACGAAGGCAACACTGTGCGTTTTTTACGCTCAGACACCGGTGGCGAGCCGGTGCGCGACGGGCTGCGCCGCGTGCAGGCCAGCGAGGAAATCGTGCTCTGCGCCTACAGCCCGTTTCGCACCCGCAGCCTGTATCGCGAAGTCGGCGCGATCTTCCTGCTGGCCGCCAGTGCGGAGCCAGTGCAGCCGCCGCGCGGCGTGTTTCCGCCGGACTTCCTGAGTGGCGACATCGTGCTGCGCGCCTATGATGCGAACGAGGAAATTGTCGCCGCCGAGTTGCTCCTCGCCGGCCGGCGACCGGAGCCGGTGATCGAGAAATTTTTCGCCGACTCAGCCGTGGCTTTTATTCACGTTCGCTTCGCTGCCTATGGTTGCTTTGCCTGCTGCGTCGAACGCGCTTGAAGCATTGAAATCCACCAACCCACGAAACTGAGAAATGAGCACGACGACACCGACGCTTCTCCCCACGCGCGAGCGGATGTATGCCGCCTTGACCGCGCGCGATCCTGCCTTCGAAGGCATCTTTTTCACGGCGGTGAAAACGACGCACATTTTCTGCCGGCCGACGTGTCGCGCGAAAACGCCGCGGCTGGAAAACGTCGATTTTTACCCGCGCGCTGCCGACGCGCTGGCCGCCGGTTTTCGCCCGTGTTTGCGCTGCCGGCCGACGGAGCCGACGCCGCGTCCGCCTGCGCTGGTCGAGCGGTTGCGCGAAGCGGTTGAACGCGCGCCGGGCGGCCGGTTGACCGACAAAGAGCTGCTCGCGCTCGACATCGAGCCGACTACCGCGCGCCGGCAATTTCGTCGTTATTTCGACGTGACGTTTCACGCCTGGCAACGCGCCCGCCGGCTCGGCCTCGCGCTCGGCGACGTGCGTGCGGGACACGATCTTTCCGAAACCGGAGCCAACCGCGGGTATGAATCGGCAAGTGCGTTTCGCGACGCGTTTGCCAAGACGTTTGGACAATCTCCCGGCGCGGCGCGCGCGAATACCGGCGCGGGTTGTCTCCTGGAAGCTCGCTACGAAACGCCGCTCGGCGCGATGGTCGCGCTGGCGGATGATCGCGGCTTGCGGTTGTTGGAATTTACGGACCGGCGCGGGTTGCCGCGCGAGGTCGAAAATCTGCGCCGCCGTTTGCGTGCCGCGGTGGTGCCGGGGACCAACGTGCACCTCGCCGCGATCGATCGCGAACTGGCGGAATACTTCGCCGGACGGCGCGAGAAATTCACCGTGCCGCTGGCGCCGGTCGGCTCGGATTTTCAACTGCGCGTGTGGGATCAACTTTGCGCGATTCCCGCGGGCGAGACGCGGTCTTACGCCGACATCGCCGCGGCGGTCGGCGTGCCGCGCGCGGTGCGCGCGATCGGCCGCACGAAAGGCTCGAACGCGCTCGGTCTCGTGCTTCCGTGTCACCGAGTCATCCC
>CAXTRS010000477.1:0-3489 GCA_964246635.1 uncultured Chthoniobacterales bacterium
AACCCGCAACTCTCCGCCTCCCATGCGCCAATTCTTCGTCCTGCTCGACCGCGAGTTGAAAAGCTATTTCTACGCGCCGGTCGCTTACATCATCCTCTGCTTTTTTCTCGTCCTCACCGGCTATCTGTTCGACCTGACGATGGCGTTCTTCAATGGCGCCCCGCGTCCGTATCTGCCCTTTGAATTTTTCTTCACCAACATCCTGTTCTGGTTTTGCTACCTGCTGCCCGTGCCGCTCATCACGATGCGGCTCTACTCGGAGGAATTCAAAATGGGCACGGTGGAAACGCTCATGACCGCCCCGGTGCGCGATGGCCAGGTGGTCGCCGCAAAGTTCGTCGGGGCGCTCATTTTCTTCATGATTCTTTGGGCGCCGACCGCCGGCTACTTCGCCATCTTCCAGGCCCTCACCGGGCAAGTCGCCGCCGCCTCTGCCGGCGCGTTCCTTGGCAGCTATCTGCTGATCTTGCTGAGCGCGATGTTTTATCTCTCGATCGGCTGTCTCGCCTCGGCGCTGACGCAAAATCAGATCATTGCCGCGGTGATGACCCTGGTGACCATCCTCCTCGTTTTTTTCGGCGGCTTGATCCTGATCGTTTTCCCCAACGTCAGCCAGGAGTTGCGCGACGTGGCGAGCTATATTTCCTCGGCCGAGCACATGATGACTTTCGCGCGCGGCATCATCGACACCCGCGCGATTGTTTTCTACCTGAGCATGACCGCGCTGCTGCAATTCCTGACCTTCCAGGTGTTCCAATACCGCAAGTGGAAGTTCTAAATTCCCGGCACCCCTCCCCGTTTCTTTATGCCTGCTTCCGTCGAGCAAGAACCTGTCGAAGCCAAACCCGCCCTTGAGCCAGCGAAGCCGGCGCGCGCGCCGCGGCCAGCGAAACGCGCCGCCGGCAGCATCCGCCGCGCGCAGATCGGTCTGAGCGTGCTCACGCAAGTGCTCCTGTTTACCGTTTTCATCGGGATGGTGAACTGGATCGGCTTCAAATATTTCCGCCGCTTCGACTACTCGCGCGACCGCAAATTCGCCTTGAGCGAACGCACGAAACAGTTCCTCGCCGGTCTCAACAAGCCGGTGAAACTCATCGTCTTCATGTCCGACCAGGCGCTGCTGAAAAGCGACGCCACGGAGCTGGTGCGCGAATACCGCAACGCGCAGCCGACCTTCATCCAGATCGAAAACGTCGATCCCTTCCGCGAGGCCAACCGCGCCGCCGAGCTGGCGCGCACTTACAAGCTGACGCGCGAGGACAACGTCGTCATCGTCGATGCCGATGGGCGGCAAAAACTCGTCGCGCAAAACACGATGGCCGATGTCGAGGGCGGCAGCGACATGTTCGGCAACCAGACCCCGCAGCAGATCACTTCGTGGAAGGGCGAGCAGGCGCTCACCGGCGCGCTGCTCGAAGTCGTCGAGGGCAAAAAGAACATCGTCTATTACCTGCGCGGTCACGCCGAGCCGGAGCTGGGCCAGAAAGGGCCGGTCGGCATTTTGCAAACCTACGTCGAGCGCGACAACATCGGGCTCAAAGACTTCAATCTCGCCAACTCCGACACCGTGCCGGCCGACGCGAACGCCGTCTTTCTCGCTGGCCCAAAATACGATCTCTCCGAACGCGAGGCGCGCGCGCTGGAAGATTATTGGAACACCAAGCAGGGTCGTATTCTCGTCCTGCTCAATCCCGACGGTCAGACGCCGCGGCTGAACGCGTTTTTGAAAAAAACCGGCATCACGCCCGACGACAATCGCGTGATGGCCGTCATCACGATGGGCATGACGAAAGAAGGCTCGCGCATCGTCCAGCGCGCGCCCGGCGTGGCCGGCGAAATCATCGGCGCGAGCCCGATCGCCGAGCGGCTGAAAGGCGTCAACATTCTCATGACCGGCTCGACGCAATCGTTCACGCTCGACCGCGAGCGGCTCACGGCGGCGAGCGTGAAAGTCGAGCCGCTCGCGCAAGCGATCCAGGGCTACTGGGGCGAGACCGACTACCGCGAGCCTGACACGCCGCAGGGCCAGCAATTCACGCCTGGCAAAGATCGCGACAAAGACCTCTTCGTCGCCGCCGTGGCCGAGCGTGGCGGGCTGGAAGACAAGCGCGTGGAAGTCGGCACCGCGCGCCTCGTCGCCGTCGGCAACTCGCGCTTCATCGAAAACGAAGGTCTCGACCAGGGCAGCGCTGATTTCCTGCTCGGCTCGCTCAACTGGCTGCTCGACCGCGAAAAGCTCATCGGCATTCCGCCGAAGGAGATCAAAACCTTCAGCGCGAATTTCACCCCCGCGCAAAGCTGGAACATTTTCCTCGTCACCACGCTGTTGATCCCGGCGTTTTTCGCGCTGCTCGGCTTCGGCGTCTGGTGGTGGCGGAGGAATTGAGAAGAAGGGCGAAGGGCGAAGGGCGAAGGGCTAAAAATCAGAATCGCTGATTTCCGCCTTTGCTTTTTTTAGCCCTTAGCCCTTAGCCCTTTCTATGAACTGGAGAACGACGCTCATTCTCGCGCTCGTCGTCGGCGCGCTTTTTTCTTATCTTTTTTTCTTCGACACGAAGCGGCCTGGCAGCCGCGAGGCGGCGAGCATTAACGAAAAGGTGCTCGGGAAGTTTGATCGCCGACGGGTGAGCGCGCTGTTGATTTCGCAAGCGGACACGAAGATCGACCTGCGACTCGATGAAGCCGCTACGGAAAAGCTGCGGCAAAACGAGAAGAACGATCCGAACGTCGTTGAAACCGGCGCGGCCGGTTTGCCCAAGTGGGTGATGGTGGCGCCCATCGCGGACCGTGCGGACCCGACGACAGTCGATCTCCTCCTGGGTGAGCTGGAAAACCTGCGGCGCGGCTCCGCCGTGGTGCCGGTGCCCGGCGCGACGACAGACAAAGCGAAGCTGGCTACTTACGGGTTACAAAACCCGCGCATCGCTTTAAAAATCGAGAGCAAGGCGAAAGTCAGCACGGGGGACAAAGAAAAGGACTCCGCGGGTGCCGCACAGCCGGCGGAAATCGAACTGTTTTTCGGCAACCCGACCGCCCTCGAAGGCCGGACGTATGTGCAGGTTGCCGGCAGGGACGAAGTGCTCGCTCTTGATGACAGCCTCCGCAAGCAACTCGAAAAAGGCGCCGCGGAATTCCGCGATCATCGCCTGACCGAGGTACCCGGCGATGAGGTCGTGAAGCTCACGGTGAAAAACGCGGCCGGCACGATGGAATTTGCCAAGGATCGGCAAAACCATTGGCGCCTGGTCAAGCCGCAAAACGCGCGCGCCGGCGACAACAAAATGCGGCAACTCGTCAATCGCCTCGTGGACCTGCGCATTGACTCCTTCGTGCCCGAGGCGAAAGCGGCCGACGCCGCCGCGCTCGGGCTCGCGGAACCGCGCGGGACGCTCACGTTTGCCACCGGCGACAGCCCGCCGCGCAACGTCGAGGTGCAACTCGGCAAGCCGGTCGAAGCGTAAAACGACGCGACGGTGACCACGACCACGA
>CAXTRS010000478.1:0-3470 GCA_964246635.1 uncultured Chthoniobacterales bacterium
TCTCTGCGTCACCCAAAGGAGACCAAGGGCCAGGACTAAACTGGAACCACGGAAGCCAGCGCGTGCTGCGACGGCGGCGGGAGTTGCTGCTGAGCCTGGACGAGATTTAGCCGGTGACGTCGTCCATGATATCATAGTCCGTTGATCGGCTCCTCTGCGTCCTGCCTGTAAAAAAATGCAGACCGTCGGTGCCTCCGCGTGCTGCTATGGGGCGGGCGAGATCAGGTAGATGATGTGAACGGGTTGCGTGGTGATGACAGGAGCCAGCCGGTATTGCACACCGGCATCGGATAGACCTCTTGATCCGCCAACCACGCCGAAATTTGGACCCGAGTCACCCAAAAGTTCACTTCTGATCCGTGGGATCGGCACGAAAGAAACCGCAAAGACGGAGTCGATTTTCATCTTTTCCTCTCCCAGCGTTTTCTCGGCCTGCGCGCGTGCATCTGCCATGGCTTTTACACGCGCCTGATGATTCAGTTCATCTTGATTAGAGAGTCCCGGTTCGATGGATTTAAATTCCTCCACACCGAGAGCGAGGAGTTCGTCAACGAGCTTCGGGAACACGTTGAGATCGCGCACCAACACGGAAAAGTCTCTGATTGCCACATAGCCCTTGGTACCCACGGGCACGTCCAAATGCTCGCGCGCGGCCCGCCATTGGATGCTCTCGGAGACCACATCTTTCGGGGCGATTTTTTCAGTGTCGAGCAGCACGAACACTTTGTTCGCCTTGTCCTGCACTTTCTTCGTCGCCGCATTCAATTTCTGGTCGAACGAGTTGAGCGTAAAACTCAATCTGACCGTGTCTGCCTCTCGTTGTATTTTCCCGATTCCTTCCACGTAGATGTATGGCCGATCAGGGAGCCCGCCCTCGGCAGAGGCGCAGAGCGGGAACAACAAAGAAAAAAGAGGAAGAAGAAGGCGCCTCATAGGTCAAACTTGCACTGGTCGGTGTTTGCCGTCACCAAGCTAAGCATCCGTGACGGCAACCTCGGCGCACCAGCCGTCGATCTTCTCGCGGATGGCGTCGCGCACCTTCCGCGTGCCGGCGAGTTTTTCCTCCGGCGTGCCTTGGAGCCCTGAAGGATCGTCGAACGGCCAGTGGAGCCGCTGTGCGCCGCCGGGAAACGTCGGGCAGCGCTCGGCGCTGGTTTCGTCGCAGACCGTCACGACATAGTCGAAGTAGGGTCCGCGTTCGACCATTAAAGTAACCGATTTCGTCGGCCGGCCGGCGATGTCGATGCCGGTTTCGCGCATCGCTTCGACCACGACCGGGTTCAGCTTGCCCGACTCCATGCCGGCGCTTTCCGCGGCGAATTTCCCGCCGCCGAGTTCGTTCAGAAACGCCTCCGCCATCTGGCTGCGGGCGCTGTTGTGAATGCAGACGAAGAGGACTTTCTTTTTCATCGTGTGGTTTCGCCGCGGGAGAGCATGCTGGCCCGGCCTTGTGTCAGTGCATCTTGCCGAGGAAAAATGCCGCCGTGCCCGCGAGCAACGCCGCGCACGGCAGCGTGATGAGCCACGAGAGCACGATACCGAGGACAGTCTTAATATTTGCCTGTCCGGTGGTCACGCCGATGCCGAAGAGTGAGCCGACACTGACGTGGGTCGTGGAGACCGGCAGCCCGTAAAGACTGGCGAGCACGACGAGAATGCCGGTCGTCAGATTCGAGCTGAACGCCTGGCCCGTGTTCATCGCGGTGATCTTGTGGCTCATTGTCTCGGCGACGCGGCGCGCATAGATCAGGCCGCCGAGGGCCATTGCCACCGCCACCAGCGCCACATCGGAAACCGGCGTCAGCCATTTCACCAGCAGCAGCAGGGCGGCGATCTTCGGCGTGTCGTTGAGCCCGCGCGCAAAGGAAACCACGCCAGCGGTCAGGAAGTGGCCGGCATCAACGACCTTTTGCGCGTCCACGCCCGCGACGGTGCCGACGTAGCGCTCGGTGCAGCTCGCCAGCGTTTCGCCTTGGGCCAGCGTGAGCGTCGGCTGCGGCAGCGCGCGCATGGCAAACATGGATGGCGCGCCCGGCATGGCGACGACGCGGTTTTCCGTGCCGACACAAAGGCACCATTGCTTGGGCAGTTTCAGCGCCCAGCGCGCCGCGTGAAAAATCGTGTAGAGCAACGCGCCCAGCAGCACTGCCAGCACAGGGCCGAGCACCAGCGGCAGGACGAAACTCTGACCCAGCGCGGAGAGATTCACGCCACCGAACCCGACCGACACCCAGCCGGCGCCGACCATCGCGCCGACCAGGCCGTGCGTCGTGGAAATCGGGAAGCCGAGCCGCGTCGCCAGGATCACGGTCAGCCCGGCGCCGAGCGCCACGGAGAGCAGGAAATACTCGGAGCCGACGAGTTCATTCGTCACCAGCCCTTTGCCGGAAAATTTCTTCAACAACGCTTGCGCAAGATAGATCGAAACGATGGAACCGGCGCCGGTCGTCAGCGTCGCCCAAGTGATCGAGGTTTTATAACTTGCGGAGCCACTCCCATAAATCGAAGCGACGCCTTTGAAGTTGTCGTTGGCGCCGTTGGAAAAAGCGAGGAACAGCGCGGCGAGAAGGAGGAGGGAGAAGATCATGGGGGTAAAACGAATCGAATGCTCAATGCGCGCCTGGGACAGGCTTGGATTTGGTTTTTTGCGAGGCGCTGCACGGCTGGCCGGAAAAACAGCACTGACCGCGCGGAACGGAGGCGCGGCGCTCGGAGTTATTCCGCCGCGGTTTTCGATTATTCTTCGCCGTCGAAATAATCGAGCGATTCGGAGCGGATCAGCCGGCGCTCGGGTGAGCGCACGAGCCATTTTTTGCTGTCGGGGTAATAGCAGGACTCGCCGATGGGATTGTCGGCGACGATGTAGACGACCAAGTCCTCCGTTGGGTCGGCACTGAGTTGGTGCGCTTCGCCCGGCGGGAAGAGGAACGCGTCGCCCGCTTCGATCGCCGTCGTCCCCTCCCCGTGTCGCACGCTGCCGCGGCCGGCAATGACGTGGTAAAACTCCCACTGCGCGCTGTGCGAATGATACGGACACATGCTTTTCCCCGCCGGGATGCGGCAGATCTCGACGTCGAACGGATGCCGTTCCCGCAAATCCGTGGACTGCTCCTGGCGCCCCAGGGCCAGCGACACGCCTTTGCTGGCGCTGGCGAATTTTCCCTTCGGCGAAGTCCAGACTTCCTCGGGGATTTTGTTCGTGTTGATTTTGCGCATAAAAATTTCCGCAGCCCGAGGAGCCTATCGGCTCGCTGATGCCGACAGGACCTTCGCCGACCGGCACAGGCGCGAAGCGACGTGGCCACCGGCCCAGCCAGCCACGATTTTGCCGAGGTTCGAGAACACCAACAGCCATTCGAACGGCGTCTGTGTCGCCAGCAGGATCGCGACGTCCACGGCTGCCAGGCCGATTCCCACCGCCACGCCGTGTCGCACCGCCGCCCCGGCCGCCAGCGGCCGCGCGACCCAGA
>CAXTRS010000479.1:0-3416 GCA_964246635.1 uncultured Chthoniobacterales bacterium
TTTCCCACGTCTTACCAGCAGACTCTTGCGCATGCATTTTCCAACCGTAGAAAATGACCGTGAAAAGTCAAATTCAAAATTTTGGATTTCAGGCTTTTTCCCTCTGAAAAGCACTCGTAGCTCAACCGGATAGAGCATCGGTCTTCGGAACCGAGGGTTGGGGGTTCAAATCCCTCCGAGTGCGCGCAGTCCGCCGCGCGCCGAGATTTATTCGTCCGGGGAGCGCACGGGCCCTCGCGTGCTCATTTCGGTGCCCTCGCCGAAAAGCTGGCTGTTCTTCTGCTCTGATAAATGAGAAGAACTCCGCGCAGGCGGGGCGCCTTCGCCGGCACGCGAGGGGCGTGCGCTCCCCGAATTCGCAACAAGCCGCTACACGTTTTTTTTGCAAGGGATGGCTGGTCGTCCGTTGTAGTATCGTCCGTTCTCCTTCGCCGCCGATGGCCGCCGCAACGACTCCCTCTTCCTCCTCCGCTTCCGCAGCCCGCCGGCCTGAGATTTTCATCAGCGCCACGAGCCGGGATTTACGCACCTGCCGGCAGCTCGTGCGTGACGCGCTGCTGACCCTCGGGTGTGTGCCCATTGTGCAGGATCACTTCGCGCCCGACAGCCGCACGGTGCGCGAGATGTTGCGCGGGCGCCTGGCGGCCTGCGACGCGGTGATTCACCTGGCCGGCATGTGCTACGGCGCGGAGCCGCAGGAGCGCGCGCCGGACGAGCCGCGGCGCTCCTACACCCAATTGGAGTTCGATATCGCGCGCGAGTTGAAGAAACCGCTCTACACGTTTCTCTGCGCCGAAGATTTTCCTTACGACGCGCACGACCCCGAGCCGGAGGAGTTGCGCCTGCTTCAGCAAAAGCACCGCGCGGCGCTGACCGCGGGCGACAATCTTTACTTGCCCATCGGCAGTCCACACCAGCTCGAGCTGCGCGTGCGCGAGCTGCAAACCCGGCTCGAACAACTCAGCCGCGACCTGAAAAAAACACGCTCCTGGCTGGCGCGCGGCGTCGCGGCGGCGCTCGTGGCGCTCGCGCTGATCGGCGTGGTCCTGTGGTTTCAACATCAGCGCGGCCAGAAAACTGAGCAGCGCGCCGCGCGGGCGGAAACGGAGATCGAGGCACTCCGCGCGCAACTCGACAAACAAACGCAGCTCACCGCGCTGATTCTCGCGAAGGTCGAGCAGCAGGGCGGCAGTGGCGGCGGTGGCGGCGCGCTGATCGCCGTCTCGGCTCCGGGCGGCGGCGGTGGCGGCAGCAGCAAGAGCGGCGGCGACCCGACCGCCAGCGCTCAAGCCGAGGTTGCCCGGCAACGGGGCATCTCGCTGGACGAACTGAAAAAACAACTCGCCGCCGAAGGCGCCGACGTGCGCCAGCTCGTTGCGGCGATCGAACAGCGTCGGGTGAACGCCGCCGCGCAAACGGAGGAGTGGACCCGTCTCCAGCGCGACGCGCTCATCAAACTCGGCGACAGCGAATCCGCCGCCGGCCACTACGCAGCGGCGATCGAGCCTTACCGCAAGGCGCTCGCGCTGGCCGACGAAAAAACCGACGCGCTCAACTGGTGCTTTGCCGCGCAACGACTGCAAACCGCGCTCACCGACCAAGGCCAGTTCGCCGAGGCCGAGCCGCTCGCGCGCGCACTCGTCGAAAAACGCACCGCCCTCCAGGGTGCAGAGCACATTGATACCCTGGGCTGTGTCATCAACCTGGCCAATCTCGAATTGAGCAAAGGCGATTACGCCGCGGCCGAAAAGCTCTACCGGCGCAACCAGGAAATCTACGAACGCACGCTGGGCAAGGACCATCCCGACAGCATCATCAACCTCGGCAACCTCGCCAACGTCCTGCTGCGCAACGGCGACCTCGCCGAAGCCGAGGCGATCTATCGCCAGGCGCTCGACACGCGCCGACGCACGCTGGGCGAAGACCACCCGGATACCCTCGTCACAATCAGCAATCTGGCCGGCGTGCTGTTCGTCAAAGCCGACTACGCCGCGGCCGAGCCGCTCTTTCGCCAGGTGCTCGCGGCGCGCGAGCGCATTCTCGGCAAGGAACATCCGGACACCTTGCGGGTTTACGTCAATCTGGCCGGCGTGCTCGAATTCAAAGGCGACCTGGCGGCCGCGGAGCCGTTGTATCGTCACGCGCTCGCCGCGCAAGAGCGCGCCTTGGGGGCGGACCATCCGGACACGCTCGACAGCGCCTCCCGTCTGGCTGCGCTCTTGAAAACCAGGGGCGACGTCGAGGCCGCCGAAGCGATGCAGCGGCGCACGCTGGCCGGACGCGAGCGCGCGCTGGGGTCGGAGCATCCCGACACCTTGGTTTCCCTCAACGTGCTCGCCTTTTTGCTGCGGGAAAAGAGCGCTTACGACGAGGCGGAAACGCTCATCCGGCGCGCCCTCGCGGTGCAGGAACGCACGCTCGGCCCCGAGCATCCGGAAACGGTCACCAGCGTGCTGAACCTGGCCGAGTTGCTCGGCGAGCGCGGGGACGTGCCGGCGGCCGAAGCGCTCTTTCGCCGCGGCTTGGCCGTGCGCGAACGCACGCTCGGCGCCGGGCATCCCAGCACGCTCGCCGTGCTCGATGGACTCGCCGGCGTGCTGCAAAAAGAGGAAGACTTCGCCGGCGCCGAGGCGCTCTTTCGCCGGGTGCTGGCGGAGAAGGAGCGCGCGCTCGGCTACGACCACCCGGATACCCTGGCTGGTGTCAACAATCTGGCGTTCCTGCTCTTCACCAAAGGCGACCCCGCCGCGGCGGAGCCGCTCTTTCGCCGCGCGCAGGCCGGCTTCGAGCGGCTGCACGGCAAAGAGCACTACTACACGCTCATCGTCAGCCACGGCCTCGCGAACACGCTGCGCGAGGAAGGCCGGCTCGCGGAGGCCGAAGCGATTTACCTGCCGACGCTGGCCGCGTATGAACGCACGCTCGGCAGCGAGAGCCGGATGACGCTCACGCTGTTTTACGACCTTTCGCTGTTCCGGCAAAAACAGGGACGCCTTGAACAGGCCCGCGCGCTGGCGCAACGCGCCGTCGATGGCGGCCGGAAAATCCTGCTGGAAAACAGCCCGGATCGGCAGCGTTGGGAGAAAAATCTGGAAGCGGTGAGCGCAAAGTTAAACGGCGCGAAACCGAGTGGTTCGTCGTCGTCGTCGTGAAGTGTTCCAAGCGTTTTTCTTCAAATCGACGGCGGCCAAGCGAACCGTCTCGACTCGACAATCTGCCGCGATTGGCAGCTGATGTTCTGCGGGTAGGGCGGGCGTCCCGCCTGCCGCCGCGAGCGTCTCGCCCGGGGCACACGAAGAAGGGAAGACGACATTTTCTCGTTGTGCGTTTGTGTATTCGGCGAGACGCCGAACACGGTGGGCGAGACGCCCGCCCTACCCGCAGAACATCGCTGGTGCCGACCGCAAGAAAAGCAG
>CAXTRS010000480.1:0-3415 GCA_964246635.1 uncultured Chthoniobacterales bacterium
CGGCGGGCCTGTCCAGCGGCACCACGGGGCCGGCGGCGTTGTTCCTCGTCTCGGCGCGGGAGCGCGCGGCGTGGGCGGGGCTGGCCCTGGCGCGGGTCTTGCGCGGGCTGCCGTGGGGCCGGGGACAACGGCAGCAACAGCGCGTGGCGTTTTTCCTGCGCGCGAACAGCCCGCTCTACGAGACGGTCGGCGGCGGCCGGGACGGCGCGGTGCGGTTCGCATATTTCGATCTGCTCGCGCCGCTGAGCGACCTGTTCGGCGCGTTGGAAAAGCTGGGGCCGACGACCCTCGTCGCCCCGCCCGGCGCACTGCGGATTTTGGCGGCGGCACGGCGGGCGGGGACGCTGCGGATCGCGCCGCGGCAGGTCGTCTCCGTGGCCGAGACGCTGGACGCGGACGACCGGGCAGCGGTGGAGGCGGCGTTCGACGCGCGCGTGGACGAAGTCTATCAAGCCACGGAAGGGTTTCTGGCGGCGACCTGCCCGGCCGGCGCGTTGCACTGGAACGAGGACGTAGTATGCATCGGGCGAGAGCCGCTAACGGGCGGCGACGGGCGCTACTTTCCGGTGCTCACGGACTTTCGCCGCCGGCTCCAGCCGTTCGTGCGCTATCGGCTCGACGATGTGGTGACGGACGAACCAGACGACGCGCCGCGCTGTCCTTGCGGCTCGGTGTTCCGCTGCTTGCGCCGCATCGAAGGGCGGGGGGACGACGCGCTTCGGCTCCTGCGGCGCGACGGGGCGGGCGTCGGCGTGCTGTTTCCCGATTTCGTGCGTCTCGCGGTCACCGGGGCGGCGCCGGCCAGGCTGGAGGATTTTCGCGTGCGCCAGACGAGCGGTGACGCGTTGGCGATCAGTCTGCGGCCGGAGCTGGAGGACGCGGGATTCTTGCGGCGATTGGAGGACGCATTGGACGTCGATTGCGCGCGCGCCGGGTTGCACACGCCGCGCTGTCGGCTCGCGCCATGGCCGGAGCCGGATGGCGTGGCCGCGTGCCGGAAGCGCCGGCGGGTGATTGGCTTGGAAGCGTCGGTGAATCTTGTCCATCCATGAATTGCCGCAATCCACGGACCCGCCCCATGTGGCGGCGCACGGCCGGCGCCCTCCTGCCGTGGCTGCTGGCTTGGACTGTGATCGACCGCACGGTGCGCTGGGTGCTGATTCGTCGTTTCTTCGGACGCGCTGCCGTCTCGACCGGGCAGCAAACTCCGCCGGCCGCCGTCACGGTGGTCCAGCCGATCCTGAGCGGCGACCCATCCCTGGGCGACAACCTGCGCGCCAATGCCCGGCTGAAAACCACGCTGCCCCTGCACTGGGTCTGGATGGTGGACGCAGACGACGCGCCCGGGCGGCGGCTCGCGGATGAAATTCTCGCCGACCTGGCGCGGACGGACCCGGCGGCGCGGGCGCGGGTCGAAGTCCGGCTCGCGCCGCCGGTCCCCGCGCGGGTCAATCCGAAGACGTTCAAGCTGCGCCTGGCTTGGGAAGCGCTGCCGGCGGCGGCGACACGCGCGGAGAGCTTCTTCGGCGTGCTCGACGATGATCCGCGGGTTTGTTCCGGTCAGTTGGAGACGGCTGTGAATGCGTTGCGGCGGGACGACGCCGCCGGCCTCGCTTTCGGCCTGCCGTATTACCTCAGCTTCGACACGTTTTGGAGCGCGCTGGTTTCCACGTTCGTGAACCGCAACAGCTTGTGGAGCTACCTGCCAATTCTCCGCCTCGGGCCGCCCATGACGATCAATGGAATGTTCTGGCTGGCGCGCGCGGAGGCCATCGTGGCGCTGGACGGGTTTCGCGCGGTGGAGGCGTCCGTTTGCGATGACTACGCAGTGGCCCGCGGGGTGCGGGCGGCCGGTTTCGAGTTGCGACAAACGGCCGTGGTCCATCCGCTGCGCACCGGCGTGGCGGACGGCCGGGCTTACGATCGGCTCCTCACGCGCTGGTTCATCTTTCCGCAGGTCTCGCTGCTGCGGCACGAGCCGCGGCGGCGGCTGCTCGGGTTCGTCGCGCTGGTGTTTCTGCCGGCGTTTCAGTTCCTGGGTGCGCTGTCCCTCGCGGCGGTGGCGGGCCGGTGGCGCGGGGCGGTGGTCGCGCAGGTGTGGCGGGAAGTGTTGCAAGTGGATTTGGAACGGCGGTTCCTGCCCGGGACGGCGGGGCGGGGCGTTCTGGCGGCGGCGGATTTTGGGCTGGTCCGTGGACGCCCTTTTCCCGTTGCAGATCCTTCGCGCGTTCCTCGCGCCGCGGGAGATCGATTGGCGCGGGCGGCGGCTGCGGCTGGACCCGGACGGCGGGTTTGAATATGTCGGGTGCCGCCACCAGAGCCAGCGGTTTTGAAATGTCTCGCCTCCCTTTCCAAATCGCTTTCCTGACGGGCCAGAGCCAGCCGCCGAGCGCGGCGCTGAGTCCGGCGCAGGCGGCGTTTCTAGCGGCGCTGCCGGTGCCGGAGGCCTGGCGGTGTCGCCGAAATTTTCCTTACCCAACAGAGGATCGAGAGGATCGGCACCGGACCGCGCCGCTGCTCGTGGCCAGCGTGCGCAACGGCGCGCAATATTGGCGCTCGCGCCGGCCCGGTTTCGCGGCGCGACACCGGCCGGCGGTGGCGGCGCTGCTTGCGCGGGCGGAACACACGCTGCTCTTGGCGGGAAGTTGCGGACTGGAATTGTTCAATAACCTCGCGCTGCCTGCCGCGCTCGTGCAGCGGGTGTCCATCTTCGCCTACGGACCGGTCGCGCGGCGGCGGCCGGAAGGGTGCGCCGATTGTTTTCTCGTCCAGGGGCGCGGCGATTGGATGTCGCGGTGGTGTTTCCCGGTCGTGGACGCGCGGGTGAACGCGGGGCATCTCGATTATTTGTCGGACCCCGCCGTGCTGGCGCTGGCCGCGGCGACCGTGCGGCGGCTGACCCCGGCGGCGATCGAGGATCCGGTTTCGCCATGAACCGTCCGCCGTTGATCGACTTGGCCGCGCCGCCGTTCAGCGGGCATTTGCACCCGATCCTGGGCATCGCGCGACGGCTGGCGGCGGAAGGTTTTGCAATCCGCCTGCTCTCCACCGAGCGCGGCCTGGCGCGGGCGGCGTCGGCGGGGATCGCTGGGGTGGCGTTTCTGCGCGGGCGCGACGAGGAGATCGCGCGGATCGTCGGCGGGGGTCCGGCCGGGGCGCCGGGCCGCCCCCCCCGCGACGGGGAGCAACCCGCTCGCGCTCCACGCCCAACTGCGCGCGAACCTGCGGCTGATGCGGCAATTCCACGCGGAGACCGACGCGCTCTACCGCCGGCGCCCGCCGGACCTGCTCATCGCGGACCTTACCTTGCCCGTGGCCGGGGCGGTCGCGACGGCCCACGGCGTGCCTTGGTGGACCTGCCACCCGTCGCCCTGCGTGGCCGAGGCGCCCGGCGGGGAGGGGACGCCGGCGTATC
>CAXTRS010000481.1:0-3403 GCA_964246635.1 uncultured Chthoniobacterales bacterium
GTAGAGGATCGAACGTCATCTAAAACCGACGTGCGCTTTCCTCGGAAGATTGTCTCGCCAGCTTTTTTCGTCGCGCTGCTTTTGGCAGGTTGCGCCACGAAAGAATCAGTTCCTGTTCTTCACGTTTCTCCGAACTCGTCGGGTCTTGAAGTAACCGCTACCCGTTTTTATGGCCCTGCCAATCTTTTAGGAAAATCGGTTAAAGGGGAAAAGCCCGATACTTCATCGGGCGCGACGATCTCGCTTCGTCGCATTCGCACTTTTCCTAACAAGGAGCCGCGAAACTTCGTCGCTGCGCAGGGCGTGCTTCGAGTAGTCAGCGTCGAACGACCCGCCGATTACAACGAAAACTTTGCAAAGTCGCTTTCCCGATGGAGGCAGCTTTTGGAGAGAGAGCGCAACAGCGATCAACAAACGCGTGATCTTCTCCTCTACGATCGGCTGAGCGAAATTCCCTGGAAGAATGGTCGCAGTTGCTTTCACGCCAAATTCCGTCGCCGGACATTTCCGTGGGGCAAAGCGGTGCTCTTTTTGACGACTTACGTTCAAGGAGCGACCGGAGGTCCCGTCAACAACGACGATCTCATCTTGACCGTGCAAGGCCTCACCAACGACGGCCGCTTCGCGGTGAACGGCAGCTTTGAAATTCGCCATCCCCGCCTGCCAGAATCATCGTGGGACAAGCGCCTCCGCGGAAAAGCGGTGTTCGACGTTGACGACGAGACGCAGCGTGCTGAGCACTGGCTTGATGCGCAACCGGATGATTCCTTTGCGCCAACACTTCCTCAGTATGAAGCGTTCCTTGAGTCTCTGCAGATCGAAGCCCCTCGCAGAAAATGGTAAAACCGTTCCGCTCGTTCTAGAAGTTTTTCGGCGGCGGCTAGCTGCAACCATCGCAATCAATCCCAAGCGACCAGCCAAAATCCGCTCGCCTTGGTTCGCCCATCTGCACCGCCCCACCCGCGCGCCATGCACATCGTTGAATGGGAATTTCTGCCTGCCCCGGATTTCGTGGCGGAATTTCTCGCCGCCTATGGCCCGGACGGTTCCTGGGGCGATCTGTTTCGCCGCGCGGAAGGTTACCTTGGCACTGAGCTGACGCCCATCGCGCAGAAGCCGGGCTGGTTTCGAGCGCTCGATCGCTGGCAATCGCCTGCCGCTTACGCCGCCTTTCGCCGCGACTTCGCCGCAGAATACCGCCGCCTTGACGTGGAATGCGAACAGTTCACCGCAGAAGAAATACCGGGCGAGAATGCGAGCGCCGTCGCTTGAGTCGTGAGTTGAGCTAAACTGTCTGCCTGTTACCCGCACACCGATGAACTCACTCCCCTCCCCTCGAGCCAGGTTGGCCGATTGCCTCTGGCTGCCGCGCATCGTCGCAAAAGCTCGCGCGCTGCACGCCGGCGAACTGCCTGCGGACTACGTCGAGCGCTTTTGCAATCCCGTCGCCGTCGATGGCCACTTCCTGCAAAGTTTTGGCCTCACGAAGGAGGAGTTGCTCGCCGCAGTCGCACGTTTTCCGTCGGACGAAGAAATCGCCACCTGGTTCCGGTCGCGACCCGGCGTGGACGCAAAGCGGATCGAGAAGTGGAACGAACTGGCGGAGAATTTAGGCAAGCCGGGTTATCCCATGGCGGAGCGTTTTCAGACCACGCTCACGACCATTTACAGCCATTTCGATCCGCAGACGGTCCGTTGCATTTTCGACCTCATCGAAACCGACGAAAATCCTGGCGACTCCAAGGGACCGTAGGGAAATTTCTCCGGTCGTTTGTTCATTACCCTTCGGCGTGTCGTCCATCGCAATCGCTCCACTTGGTTTTGACACCGCGTTGCTCGCGCGACTCGACCGCTTGCGGCTGCTCGCGCGCCGGCCGCTGTCGGGCAGCCAGCACGCGGAGCGGCGTTCGCGGCGGCGGCAGCACGGGTCGAGTCTGGAGTTTGCGGATTATCGCGAATACTCGCCGGGCGACGATCCGCGGCGCATCGACTGGAATTCCTACGGCCGGCTCGACCGGCTCTTTCTCAAGCTCTACGAAGAAGAGGAAGACCTCCCCGTGCACCTGCTCATCGACGCCAGCGCTTCGATGCGTTGGGCGCCGCAGGGCGATGGTGAAACCGCAGCGACGCGGCCGACAAAATTCGACCTCGCGCGCCGGCTCGCGGCGGCTCTTGCCTACGTCGGGCTGGGGCGACTCGATCGGGTGAGTCTGCGATTTTTCGGCGCGAGTGAAAAGTCGTCGAACGATCCGAGCTTGGGGCTAACGCGCGGCAAGACGCAGTTTCATCGCGCGCTCGATTTCCTGGCCCGTCCGCCCGCGCCGGGAAACGAAACAGTGGTCACCGATTTGCGCGCCAGCCTCGGCGAGTTTTCCAAACGCACGCGCCGCTCCGGGCTGGTCATTATCTTCAGCGATTTATTTGATCCCGCCGCCGGTCATCTCGACGCGCTCGCGCGCCTGTTGCACCGGCGCTTCGAGTTGCAACTCGTCCACATCCTGGACCCCGTCGAGACCGACCCACTCGCTGGCCAGTTCCGCGGCGACTTGCGCCTGCTCGACGCCGAAAGCCCGCGCGCCTTCGAGTTGACCGCGGACGACGCGCTTCTGCGCGCCTATCGCCGCGAGTTCGACTCCTTTCTTGAAAACCTGCGCACGTTTTGCGCGCGCCGCGGCGCCGGCTACACGTTGGCTTCTACCGCCGTCTCGCTCGAAACCCTGCTCACGGAAATGCTGCGTGCGGGATTGGTGCTGGGAAAATGATGGCGGAGTGCAGTGCGAGATTACGAGTTCCTTCCTTTCCTTCGTCATCCTGAGCGGAGCGAAGCACGAGCGCAGTCGAAGAACCTCTCCCTGACAGTCTGTTTGCGCGTCGTTAGCGCTGGCAACGCTCGAACGAATTTGTCAGGGAGCGGTCCTTCGACTCCGTTACACTCCGCTCAGGATGACAGAGCAGGAAGGCCGCGTCACTCGCCACTCGCCACTTCGCCCATGACCTTGCTCCAGCCCGCCGCGCTCGCTTTCCTCGCGCTGGCACCGGTCGTCATCGCGCTCTATTTGCTGAAAGTTCGGCGCCGGCCCGTGCCGGTTTCGACGTTGCTCTTTTGGCAGCGCGCGTTGGCGGAGCATCGGCGGCGGGCATTGTTTCAACGGCTGCGCCGGTGGCTGTCGCTATTGTTGCAATTGTTCATTTTCGCTTTGCTCCTCCTCGCTTTGGCGCGGCCGGAATTTTTCGGTTTCACCGGCGCCTCCGCGGATGGCGCCACCGTGTTGATCCTCGACGGCCGGGCGCGGATGCAGGCACTGGAAGCCAATGGCGAAAGCTGTTTCGCCCGCGCGCACGCGCTGGCTCTGGCGCACGCTCGGCGCGCGTCGGCACGGCGTCCCGTGGCCTTGCTCATGGT
>CAXTRS010000482.1:0-3345 GCA_964246635.1 uncultured Chthoniobacterales bacterium
GGCCGACGCGCTGGCCCAACGACCCGAGAGCCGGAGCGCCGGGCTTTTTCTGCGCGTGCAAATCCTGACCGACAGCGGCGAGTCCGACGCGGCGTTCGCGGCGCTGGAGAACCTAGTGAAAACCGACTCCGCGCACGAGGAGGGCTGGGTGCGGCTGGCCGCGGCGCACGAGCGCAAGGGCAACCGCGACGGCGTCATCGCCGCGACGACGGCGCTGCTCGATTTGCGGTCCCCGACGACGGAGACCCGGCGCCAGGCGCTGTTGACGCGGGCGCATGCCTACGAAGGGAAAGGGGATTACGATCACGAGCTGGCCGACGCGGAAGCGGCCGTCCAGCTCGGCTCGCCGACTGCGCAAGTGTGGAATTGCCGCGGCGCCGCCTATTTTCACAAAGGAGACTTCCCGCGCGCGAAGGCCGATCTGACTCGCACCATCGAGCTCAACCCCTCCCATCCCCGGTCCTACGCGAACCGCGCGGGCGTCGCGCTGTTGACCCGCGATTGGGCCGGCGTCGTGGCGGACACCACCACGGCGCTCGAGCGGGGCCGGCGCGATCCCTATTTGTTGCGGCTGCGCGCCGAGGCGCTGGCGGCATCCCAGCAATGGGCAAAGGCCCGGGCAGACCTCGAGGAAAGCATCGCGGGCAACTCCGACGATCACTATGCGCACAATGTCCTGGCGTGGATTCTGGCGACCTGCCCGGAGGCGGATGTGCGCGACGGTCCCCGCGCGGTGCGCGAGGCCTGGCGGGGGTGCGAATTGACGGAATGGCGCTACCCCGCGGTGATCGACACCCTGGCGGCCGCCTATGCCGAGGCCGGCGATTTTGCGAACGCCGTGAACTGGCAGCACCATGCGCTCGCCGCCATGCACGCGAGCGGACCCAATGGAGTGCCAGAAGCCGAAGCGCGCCTGCGGGAGTATGCCGCAGGACGGCCCTATCGCCAGAGCCCGCAGGAATCCCCGGTCACCAAGACGATTCGGTGGCTGAAGGCGACGTTCCTGGGTCTGTAGGAGCTGATGCGACCGCTGGAAACCGACGCCCGCTTTGCCCTTCCCCGCCGCCGCTTTCCCTCGCATGTTGAGCCTGTGCCCGGCAGTGCGCTGATTCTCAAACCGTCGTCGCTGGGCGACGTGGTCCACACCTTGCCGGCGGTGGCGCGTTTGCGATCGGCGCGGCCGGATTGGCGCCTCGCCTGGCTGGTGAACGGCGAGTGGGCGCCGCTGCTGCGGGGCAATCCTGACATCGCGGAGATGATCGAATTTCCGCGTGCGCAATTTCGCGGGATCGGCGGGTGGGCGAAGTGGCCCGGATGGGTGCGTGCGAACGTGGTCGGACGCCGCCCGGACGTAGCGCTCGATTTTCAAGGGCTCTTGCGCACCGCGCTGCTCGGCCGGCTTGCCGGCGCGCGACGATTGCACGGGCTGGCGGATGCGCGCGAAGGCTCACGCTGGTTTTATCATCGCGTGGTGCCGCTGCCGCCGGCCGCGCGGACCGGCGGGCCGCTGCACGCGGTGGAACGTTATCTCGTCTTGGTGGACGACCTGCTCGGTCAGCCGGCGGCAGACGGCGCGGCGCTGCGCTTTCCGCTGCCGGCCGGGGAGCGACCCGGCGATGGGCAGGCGCTGCCGGAAAAATTTATCGTGCTGCATCCGTTCTCCCGCGGCCCCGGCAAGTCGCTGACGGCGGCGCAGGTGCGCGCGATCTGCGCAGGTCTGGCTCCGCACCAGGTAATCGTCGTCGGGAAATGTCCCGCGTCGCACGCGGCGTGGGCTCTTCCCCAAAATGGAATCGACCTGCTCGACCGCACCACGCTCCCGCAACTCATCTGGCTGCTGCGCCGCGCGGCGTTCACGATCAGCGTCGATAGTGGGCCGATGCACCTCGCGGCGGCGCTGACCGACCGGCTCGTGGGTCTGCACGCTTGGAGCGATCCGCGGCGGGTCGGGCCATACCATCCCGGCGCGCACGTTTGGAAAGCGGGCCGGCTCTGGCAGGTGCGAGAATTGGCCGCCGCGCCGAATGCGGCGATGGAAAATGCGGCGACGCTGGAACGCGATCTGTCCCCCGAGAGTATCCGCCAGATTTGCGCGCTGGCGCTCGGCTCGGCGTGAGGCGTGCTTTGCAGGCAAAGCCGACAGAAGGGCTTGTCGTGCGCCCCGGCAGTCGATAGACTCCTTCCCGGCACTGTCATTTTTCGCTTCCGTTTCGCTGGTCGATGCCGTTCCATCGCCGGCCTCGCACGGGTGGCGCGCTTGGCCCACACTTTCATGGCTCAGAACGAAACCGAGACTTTCCAGCACTTCCAGGTGCTCCGCCGGTCGGACGGCACGCTCCACGAGCTGGGGCGCGGCGCGATGGGCATCACGTATAAGGCGTTCGACACGAATCTGCGCAGCCACGTCGCGTTGAAAGTCATCAATGCGATGTTCCTGCACAGCGACACCGCGAAGGCGCGGTTTTTGCGCGAGGCGCGCGCGGCGGCGGGTTTGCGCCACCGCAACGTGGCGAGCGTGTATCACCTCGGCAACGACGACCAGAGCTTCTTCTACGCGATGGAGTTCATCGACGGCGAGACGATCGCCGCGATGGTCGAACGCGAAGGGCCGCTGCCCGTGGCGAAGGCGCTTATCATCACGCTCCAGGTCGCCCGCGCGCTCGGCGCGGCGCACCGCCAGCACATCGTCCACCGCGACATCAAGCCGGCGAACCTGATGGTTTGCCGCGAGGACGACGACGAGGGCGAGGAGAGCGACAGCTCGATGCACGTGAAGGTGATCGACTTCGGCCTGGCGCGCTCGGCCGTCGAGGGCGAAGGCGGTTCGTCGGGGCCGATCACGATGGGCGGATTCGTCGGCACGGCGCAGTTCGCCAGCCCCGAGCAACTCCAGGAACACGACCTCGACACGCGCTCGGATATTTACAGCCTGGGCATCACGCTCTGGTTCATGCTCGCCGGGCGGCCGCCCTTCACGGGGTCGATGTTTTCGCTCTACTCGCAGCACATGACCAAAGAGCCGCCGTGGGAGCAGCTCGGCGAAAACGTGCCCGAGAGCGTGCGCGCGGTGCTCGGGAAGATGTTGGAGAAAAATCCGGCGGATCGTTACCAGAATCCCGCCGAACTGCGGCGTGGACTGGAAACTTGCATGGCCGGCTTGTCCGTGCGCCACGGCGCGGGACGGCTGGCGCAATTCGCCGGCGACGGCGACGAAGGCATCGGCGCAACCAGCGGCGTGAATTCTTCCCTCGGCATCGCGACTCGCAGCGGCGGCACGCTGACCGGCAGCGCCAGCGAAGACGCCGGCGCGGCAAGCAGCAGCCCCGGCACGCCGGCGTCTTCGCT
>CAXTRS010000483.1:0-2667 GCA_964246635.1 uncultured Chthoniobacterales bacterium
GGGTTTGCGGGTTGCTGCCTCTGTCATCCCGAGCTTGCCGAGGGACCTCTCGCTGACCTTCTGCTCACGCGTCGCTTGCGCATTCCACATGGCAACAAATTTGTCAGTAAGAGGTCCTTCGATTGCGCTCCTTCGTCGCTCCGCTCAGGATGATAAGGAAGGGATAACCGCTCATCGCCCGCAACTCGCAACCCACAGCCCGCAACCCGTCAATGCTCCAGCGTCACCGCTTCGTCCGTGGTGTGCTTGGGCATCGCGCTCATCGGCACGTATTGCGGCAGCCAATCCTGAGACAGGCCGGGCACGCTGTATTCATACGGGCCGTGATAAATGACCGGCGTCTTCTCGAAGTTGCCGTGCAACCGCACTGGCGAGGGCAGGCTCCATTCGAGCGTGGTGCAGCGCCACGGGTTCTTCGGCGCCGGCTTGCCGCGGAACATGCTGTAAACGAAATTCCACCAGAACAGGAAGAACGACGCGCCAAGGCCGAAGGCGCTCAGGCTGATGAAAACCTGCATGGGCTGGAGGTTGCGCAGGTGCTCATACTGCGTCGGGTCGGCGATGCGGCGCATCATGCCGGCGAGGCCGATGTGGTGCATCGGATAAAACGTAGCGTTGAAGAAGATGAACGTCAGCCAGAAGTGCCACTTGCCGAGCTTTTCGCTCATCATGCGGCCGAACATTTTCGGGAACCAAAAGTAGATGCCCGCGAAGATCGAGAACAGGCTGCCGCCAAAGAGCACGTAATGGATGTGCGCGACGATGTGATAGGTGTGATGAACGAACAAATCGACCGGCGTGGCGGCCATGTAGATGCCGGAAAATCCGCCGATGACGAAGAGGATGACGAACGCCAGGCAGAAGAGCATCGGCGTGGTGAAATGGATGGAGCCTTTCCAGATCGTGCCCATCCAGTTGAACGTCTTGATGGCGCTCGGCACCGCGATGACCATCGTCGAGAGCGAGAACGTCGCGCTGAGCACGAGGTTCATGCCTGACACAAACATGTGGTGGCCCCAGACGATGAAGCCGAGCACACCGATCGCCGCGACCGCATAGACCATCGCGCGATAGCCGAAGATCGGTTTGCGGGCGAACACCGGTATGATCTCGGAGACCAAGCCCATCGCGGGCAGGATCATGATATACACCTCCGGGTGACCGAAGAACCAAAAGAGGTGCTGCCAAAGGAGCGGCTGGCCGCCGGAGACGTTATCGCCGCTGAAGAAGTGCGTGCCGACTTTGAGATCGAAAATAAGCATCGCGCCCGCGGCCGAGAGCACCGGCACGGCGAGCAGCAGCAGGAAGCTGGTGATGAACAGCGCCCAGACGGTGAGCGGCAGGCGAAACATCGTCATGCCGGGACAGCGCATGTTGATGATCGTGGTGATGTAATTCGCCGCGCCGGCGATGGAGGCGAGGCCGTTGATGAAAATGCCGGCCGCCCAGAGCGCCTGTCCGTTCGCGTAAGTGTGGCCGTCGGGCGCGCCTTGATACACCGCCGTGGAGCTCAACGGCGCGTAGCTCGTCCAGCCGCCGGCCGCCGCGCCGCCGGGGACGAAGAAGCTTGCCAGCATCATCATGCCCGAGACGAAAAACAGCCAGAAGCTCAGCGCGTTGAAAAACGGAAACGCCATGTCCGGCGCGCCGATTTTCAGCGGGATGAGGAAGTTGCCAAACACGCCGATGAGCAGCGGCATGATGGCGAGGAAGATCATGATGGTGGCGTGCATCGTCACCAGCGCGTTGTAGCCGCCGGGGGCGATGGAGCCGTCGGCGTTGACGATGCTCGCCGGGAGCAGGCCGCCGAGCAGCGGCACGGGATGATTCGGAAACGCGAGCTGCCAGCGCACGCCCATCGCCAGCGCGCCGCTCACCGCCATGAAGAACAGGCTGGCGAAGAGGTATTGCAGCCCGATCATCTTGTGATCGTGCGACCAGATGTAAGTGCGGAAAAAGCCGTGATCCGGCGCGTGGTGACCGTGGCCGTGCTCGGGCGCGAGCGCGTCGTGCTGCGCGCCGTGCCGGATCGGCGCGGATTCGTGCTCGTAGCGATGGAGACCGTCCTCTTTTTGGGCAATGGGCTGCATGTGAGATTGGGGAATTGGGGAAAATCGAAGATTGCTTAGCGCACCGCGGCGACTTGCGGCAGAGGCTCGCCGGCCGCGGCTGGCTCCGAGGTTGCCGCGCTCTTTTTGGCGTCCTGCTTTTTCAAGTTCTCAAGCAGCGCCGCCTTGCTCTTTTCTTTGACAAACTTGTCGTAGTCTTCCTGGCTCACGACCTTGACCGCCGCCTTCATGTTGTAATGCCCGGAGCCGCAGAGCTGGCTGCACGCGAGCTGGAAATTGCCGGGCCGGTCGCAGGTGAACCAGACCCATTCGATCTGCCGGCCCGGCACGGTGTCCTGATACATCCGAAACTCCGGCACGTAGAAGGAATGGATCACGTCCTGCGAGCGCAGCACGACGTTGATCGGCCGGCCGACCGGGATGACCAGCTCGCCGCTCGTGTAGTCGTCCTTGCCCGCGCCATCGGGATCGCCTTCGACGAGGCCGAACGTGTTTTCCGTGCTCAGCAGTTTTTGATCGAACGCGCCGAGCTTGCCGTCGAGGCCGGGGTTGCGGATGAACCAGGCGAATTGTTTCGCCACGATGTCGATGCGCAGCG
>CAXTRS010000483.1:2677-3344 GCA_964246635.1 uncultured Chthoniobacterales bacterium
CCGCCGGCGCGGGCGCGCGAAGCTCTTTCCAGAGATGATTGCTGTAGGCCGCGAGGCCGATGAAAACGACGGAGGGAATGACCGTCCAAATCGCCTCGAGCTTGTCGTCGCCGTGAGAGTAAACCGCGCGCACGCCCGGCCGCTTCCGGTATTTCACCAGGAAGTAAATATAGACCGCGGTGACGAGGAGAAAGATGATGCCGGTGAGGTTGAAGATGAACGTCAGCAGGTGATCGACTTTATGCCCGCCCACCGTCACGGCGTCGGGCGCCCACCACATGTTGCGGGTGCGCGTCTCGGCGTGACCCAAAGCTGGCAGTAAAACAAGAAGCGCGAGCGGGAGCAGGATCGCGAGGAGACGACGCAGCGGGCGGGAAAAAGAGGCGGAGAGCATGGCGAAAACCGTCGCGGCGCGGGACGGGAGTCCCCCGGGGTCGCCGGCGCGAGAGAATGACACGGAGAAGGCCGGCGGTGTCAAGGCTGGGCGCGGGGTTTCTGCGGGGATTTTGCGCGGCGCGCGCGACGGTGGTTGCAGAGGATTCGGCGGCGGGCAAATCGGTGGCCGTCGCGCGTTCGCGCGCGCGAACTTTTCCATCGACAAGCTTGCGGCGCGGGCGTCTAGTTTTGAAACGCAGCGTTTCAACAAATGAACTCCCCCGCCCCCTTC
>CAXTRS010000484.1:0-3305 GCA_964246635.1 uncultured Chthoniobacterales bacterium
GCCAACCCGGTTCGGGGCAGCTGCAACAGCCGCGGCAGCGGCTCCGAGCCGTAGGGCGGGGGGGGCGGCACGAGCGGCCGGGCGAAAAGATTCGATGACCCGGTGTCGTCGTAGTTCGACGGACTCGAGCCGCGGTTGCCCGACCCACCCGGATCGGGGTTGAAACGGCTCGGCGCGGCCGCCGGAAGCGGGTCAGGCTCCTGGAGCACCGTGCCGGCCACCGAAGTGATGACCGTGCTGCCGTTCTGCGCGTGCGCGGAAGTCGTCGCCAGAAGCGCCGCGGCGGCGAAAATTCCCGCGGCCCCCGGTGCCAGACCCAAGCGTGACAGGCCTGTGAAATCGTTCGTCCGGGAGCCGGATTTGCGTTGCGGTTGCCAGTCGTTCGCAGTCACCGCGAGGCAACCTAGCGAGTCAGTAAATCGCATGGCAAGGGCTTTTTACAAAAAATTGCAAAACTCTTACAGAAGGGGTTGCAATTCGAAAATGCGCTCGTTAAAACCGCGCTCATGAAGCGTCCGCTGTCTTCCTTCATTCCCGCTCTCGCCACCGCCGGCGTGCTCGCGCTGGCGCCCGCCGCTGCCCACGCGCAGCTCACGCTCGGCGACGTGCAAAAAATCATCTCGCAGGCCATCAGCCGCGCGGAAATCACGCGGCCGAACGCGCTCATCGCGGTCACCGATCGCGAAGGGTTTGTCATCGGGGTTTGGTCCGTCAATGGCGACCCGCAGCCGGACAGCTCCCGCGTCGGCGCGGCGATCAGCGAAGCCGGCACCCCGACGTTTTTGAGCACGAACGAAAATGCGTTCTCGACCCGCACGGCGAAATTTCTCATCCAGCAAAATTTCCCGCCTGGCATCGACAACCGCTCGCCTGGTCCACTCGTGGGTATTGCGTTTTCGCAGCTTCCGTTTTCCGACGCCAACCGCTTCAAGCGCGTCTTCCCCGGTCCCTTCGGCGAGGTGGCCGCGAAGCCCGGCGGCGCGTTTGTGCCCGGCTCGCTCGGCACCGGCATTTACAACACGCGCCTGAGCGGGCGCGCGAGCGGCTTCCCGCTTTATAAGAATGGCCAGCTTGTGGGCGGCATCGGCGTTTACAGCGGCGGCAACGACGACTTGCAGCAAGCGGTCAACACCGAGCTGAATAACTCGGACGCACCGCGCACCGAAGACGAAACCCTCGCGCGCACCGGCCAGATCGGCTTCGCGCCGAGGCGGACCATCCTGGGTTCCAACGTGTTCATCGACGGCCTCGGTCTGCCCTACACGAAGGGCACCGCCAAGCTCGGCAAAGTGAAGCCTATCGGCACCGTCGGCGCGCCGGTCAACGGCTTTGGCCTGAGTGCCGCGCTGCCGGAATACCCTCTTTACCCCGTTCTGGTCCTCGGCGGCCGTCCGGTGGTCATCCGCTCGCCGCTCATCGATGACCCGCTCCTGGGCGTGCCGATCAACGGCCAGGCGCGCTTGAACGCCGCCGAAATCGCCGGCATCGTCGGCCGCGTGGCGGCACGCGCGTTCACGACGCGCTCGGCGATCAAAAACCCGATCGGCACGCGGGCAGAAATCTTCGTCTCCGTCGTCGGTCTCCCCGCCGGGCCCGGCCAGCCGGCGCCGATCCTGGTCACCGCGCGCACGTTCGGCTCGGCGCTGTTCGACGCCAACGATGTGTGTCCCCAAAAGGCACGCACTGCGGTCTTCTTTTCCAGCGACGCGTTTGCGGCGAGCACGCGCACCGTCGGGTTCCTGGCGCAAAATCACTATCCTCCCGGGCTTAACATCCGCGCGCCCGGACCCTATGGACCGGAGAATCCGCAGTTCAATCCCGACGGCAGCGTGATCGCCACCACGGTGGGTTATCAGGTGGCAAGCTCGGTGAATATCGGGCCGTTCCCAAATGACCCTTCGGGAACGCCGCGGCCCTTCATTCCGGTCGCGCTGCCGCAGCCGCCTGACGTGCCGCTGGCCACCACGATCCCGCCGAATCCGAATCTGCCTGATGGCATCAACCTTTTCGGCGGCGGCTTCCCGCTCTATCGCAACGGCGTGCTCATCGGTGGCGTCGGCTCCAGCGGCGACGGCATCGAGGTGGACGATCTGCTTGGTGCCTCGGGCGTCGGCGCGGAGTTCGCCTGCCCGGACGCGATTCGCGCGGATCAATTCACGTTCGACGGCGCGCGGCTGCCGTATGCGAAGTTCCCGCGCAACCCGGATATTTGATTCACCTGTAGCAGCGGTCTCTGACCGCCCTTCGTCGCGGCGTCCGCCCATGGGCAGTCAGAGACTGCCGCTACAGTGGCCTTGCCTTTTCATAGCGAGCTTCCAAGTTGTGCCGCCCCGTTTCGCGCTCCCTCCGCATGCCTGCCCCCCTCGCCTCGCCGCCGGTCGCCGGCAAACCTGCTGACACTCCTCTTCCTTCGTCCGTTTCTGCCACGAAGATCGGCCACGCCGTGATTGCGGCGCCGAAGCCCGCGTGGCAGCGCAACGGGCTGTTCCGTTTTTTTTCGTCGGTCAAGCTCGCGGTCATCCTGCTCGCGGTCCTGATCGTCGCCTCCATCGCCGGCACGCTCTACGAGACGACGTTCAACGCGGACGTTTCGCGCGCCTACGTGTATGGCGCGCCGTGGTTCAACGCCTGGCTCGTGTTGCTGGCAATCAACCTTGCCGCCGCGGCGTTTTCCCGAATCCCGTGGAAGCGACACCACACCGGGTTTCTGATCACCCATCTCGGGATCATCACCCTGCTCGCCGGCGCGCTCATCGGCCGGCTCGTCGGCATCGAAGGGACGATGACGCTGTTCAAGGGCCGGCCGCCAGACAACCAGCTCATCGTGCAGGAGAGGCAGTTGCGATTGCAGGAAAGCGGCGCGGGCGCCTCGCTGGCGTGGCCGGTGAATGTGATCGGCCGGCGACCGAGCGCGCAGAAACCGTGGCAACTCGGCAAAACGCCGGCGGGCTGGCAGGTCGAACTCGTCGATTACGCACCCGCGCTCGCCGCCGATTTCGAGCCGACCGCGGTGCCCAGCGGCGGACGGCCCGCGCTGCACGTGAAGCTGGCTTCCAAGCGGTTGAACCGGACAATGGAAGCGTGGCTGCTCGAGGGCAGCGACGAGCACGCGAAGCTTGATCTCGGCATGGCCGCGGTGCAAATCCGCCGCGGTCGCGCGCCGGTGCCCGGCGAAACAGCGACCGGCGCCACTGCCAGCAGAGGCACCGAGGTGGACGAGTCGATTTTCGCTTTCGCGCAAAAGCCGGGCGAACAGGTCGCACAACCCGCGACTGGGAAAGCCGGCAGCGGCGCGAAGATCCGGC
>CAXTRS010000485.1:0-1937 GCA_964246635.1 uncultured Chthoniobacterales bacterium
CGCGATCCCGAGCGGGCCCTTTGCCTGGAGCCGGGCGAGGGCGGGCACGTCGGCGCGGCCGATCTCGGCGGGGGGGCCGAGCTTCGTGGCGAGTTTGTCGACGAAACAGGCGTCGGCGCGGCTGGCGGCGCCGCGCAGGCGATGGTCGAGGTGGCAGACGACGAGGCACCGGCAGCCGTGCTCGACGAGGGCGTGCAGGAGGGCGACGGAATCCCGGCCGCCGGAGACGCCGATGAGGCAGCGTTCCTCGCGAATCGCCGCCGGGCAGGAGGCGAGGGCTTGCCGCAGGCGGTCGCTGGGCGCGGGGGGCGCGGTCATCGGATTACCTCGCGCAAAGGACGCCAAGCCGCAAAGGAAGAGAAGAAATCAGGAGTCAGAAGTCAGAAGGAGGGCAGAAAGCCGCGCGCACCCGCTCTTTGCCGTATTCGGACTCCTGACTTCTGTCTCCCTGTCTCTCTTCCCCCCTTTGCGGCTTGGCGTCCTTGGCGCGAGGCCATTTCAAGTCTCCACCGGGATGCGGTCGGCTCCGAAGTAAGGGCGCAACGGCTCGGGCAGCAGCACGCTGCCGTCGGACTGCTGACATGTTTCCAAGAGGGCCACGTAGAGCCGCGGCAGCGCGGTGCCGGAGCCGTTCAGTGTGTGGCAGAAGCGGTTTTTGCCGGTGGCGGCGTCTTTGAACTTGAGGTTCATCCGCCGCGCCTGGAAATCCTCGAAATTCGAGCAGCTCGACACTTCGAGATACGCGTTTTGCGCCGGCGCCCAGACTTCGATGTCATAAGTCTTCGCCGAACCGAAGGAGAGATCGCCGACGCAAAGCTCGATGACGCGGTAGTGCAGGCCGAGGAGTTGCAGGACCTTTTCGGCGTCGGCAGTAAGCGTCTCGTGCTCGACGTAGGAGGTCTCGGGCGTGACGATCTTCACCAGCTCGACTTTGTCGAATTGATGCACCCGGATCATGCCGCGGGTTTCGCGTCCCGCGCTGCCGGCCTCGCGGCGGAAGCAGGGAGTGTAGGCGGCGAATTTCTTCGGCAGCGTCGCGGCGGGGAGGATCTCCTCGCGATGGATGTTGGTCACTGGCACCTCGGCGGTCGGGGCCAGGAAGAACGCGCCGTTTTCGAGGCCATACATATCGTCCTCGAACTTCGGCAACTGGCTGGTGCCGACCATGCAATCGCGCCGGACCAGGAACGGCGGCGAGACTTCCGTGTAGCCATGCTCGCGGGTGTGCAGGTCGAGCAGGAAATTGAGCAGCGCGCGCTGGAGCCGCGCGCCGGCGCCGGTGAAAAGGATGAAGCCGCTGCCGCTGAGCTTCGCGGCGCGTTCGAGATCGAAAAGGCCGAGGCGCGCGCCGAGCTGGAGGTGATCGAGCCGGGCGGCGTCGGCGGGCGGCTTCTCGCCCCAGACGCGCACGACCGGGTTGTCCGCCGCGCTCTGGCCCGGCGGGATCGCGGGGTGAGGTAGATTGGGCAGGTTCAGCAGGAGCGCGGCCTGTTGCTCGTCGGCCGCGGCGGCCTCGCGTCCCAGCTCGGCGATGCGCTCGCCGAGCGCGCGCACGCTGGCCTCGGTCTCGGCCGTGTTCTCGCCGCGGGCACGACGGGCGCCGATTTCTTTGCTCAGGCGATTGCGCTCGGCATTGGCGGCTCCAAGCGCGGTTTCCGCCGCGCGCCGGCGTTCATCGCAAGCCAGCACCTCCGCCACCGCTCCGGCGGCGTCGAAACCCCCGCGGGCCGCCAGTCGGCGGGTGACGGCGTCCCGGTTTTCTCGAAGGAGGCGGATGTCCAGCATAGTGAAGAGGCTCGTTGACGAAGAGGGTAATTGACGGGCGCCTGTTAAATACCCGGCGATTTCGGGAGAGCAAGCACGGAGACACGAAGAAAGGGAGGCACCACCCTGTCGCCGTGGGCGCGGCCGCGGCGGGTGCGGCGGCGCGGGGCGGG
>CAXTRS010000485.1:1947-3288 GCA_964246635.1 uncultured Chthoniobacterales bacterium
CGTCGCCGCCGATTTCACGTCGGCTCCGGCTCAGGCAGGCAGACGAAAACCGTGCCGGCTTGACACTCCACCGGGTAGGCATCGAGCCGGCAGGAACGCAAGCGCACATGGGCGCCGGTGGCAAGGTCGAACTCCCAGCCGTGCCACGGGCAGCGCAAAACCGGCGGCGTGGCTCCGCCTCCTGCGGCGGCGGCATCGGCACTGGGAGGGAAAAGGATTTCGCCGTTGCACAAGGGCGCTCCGGCGTGCGGGCAATAATCCTGATAGGCCCGGTAGCTGCCGTCGGGAAGGCGGAACAGGCCGATCTCGACTCCGGCGATCACCAGAAGCTTGCGACCGCCCGGCGGGATTTCATCGGCACGGGCCGCCGCGTGGCGGAGGGTTTTCACGATTTTAAGAACGTCTGTTCGAGATGCATCCAAAGTGCAGGCAGAATGGGAGGCGCGCTAATGCGAGCGTCGGAAAACCATCGCAACAGGCTTGAGGGGGTCTCGCCGGAGGAGTCGGGATCAATATGGACTCAGCAAGTCGACTCATTATTGCGACAAACAAGGTGGTTTTCGCATTATTGATTGAAATACTCGCGCCTTCTTATCTACATTCGGAACATCAAAATCTGAGAAAGTCATAACTTGCTGCGAAAATCGCGCATATTTGAGGAAGACGGCATAAATCATGCATTATTGAGATAAACATCTGTAAAACTCTCACTAATGAATATTTCTCACGTCGTCCGCACCGTTCTCCTCACTTTTGCCAGTGTCAGCGCCACCTTGATGCTGCCGCTGGTCGCTCAGGCCGCGCCCAGCCAGCAATACGATAGCGGCAACCCCAGTGCCGAAGAGCAATACATGCTCGAACTCATCAACCTCGCCCGCGCCAATCCGCGCGCTGAAGGTGAACGTCTCGCGGCCTGTCGCGATGCCAACGTGCTGACCTACTATAACTACTATAAGGTCAACACCGGCGTCATGGCGAGTCAGTTTGCCGCGTATGCCGCCAAGCCGCCGCTGGCGATGAACCGCATGCTGAGCGCCTCGGCGCTCCGTCACTCGCGCGACATGGCCGCCCGCGGCGTGCAATCGCACGTCGGCGGCGATGGCTCGACTTTCGACGGCCGCATCGTGGCGGCCGGCTACAGCGACTATTCGAGCCTCGGCGAGAATATTTACGCCTTCATCTACAATGCCTTTTTCGGCCACGTCGGCTTGAACGCGGACTGGGGCGTGCCTTCGCTCGACCACCGCGCGAACATCATGAACTACGCGGCCTACACGTTCAAGGAAGTGGGCATCTCCATCGTGCCGACGAGCATCAAGAACTTCGGCCCTATGGTGGTGA
>CAXTRS010000486.1:0-3261 GCA_964246635.1 uncultured Chthoniobacterales bacterium
GCACCACCGAGCCTGACCCCCAGGCGGTGCCGCGCGTCATGCGACCGCCTCCCCCGTCTCCGCGCGCTGCGCCGCCCTCGGTCGCCAGCAATGGGCCGACTGTCCCACCGGGGTATCAGCCACAGACCGAGCGCGTGAAAATTGTCGGCGGCATGGACAACCGTGGGCGCTCGTCCGTGGCCGCGCTCGGCACTCCGCTCGGGCGTTATCAAAAAGCGATGCACGACGCCATCGGCTCGCGCTGGTATTACGGCGTTCGGCAACGCATCGACCTCATCAATCGCGGCGTCGTCGTGATCCGTTTTTACATCACGCCGGAGGGTCGGATCCAAAGCCCGCAGATCGTCTCGGGCAACAACAACGGCGTGCTCGTGGACGTGTCGCTGCAAGCCGTCCTGGAGGCTCGCCTGCCGCCGATGCCGCCGGATGTTGTCAACTCGCTTTCGAGCGGGCGCTTGGAAGTGACTTACCGCTTTGAGGAATACTAAACGCCCGCAGTGCGCCGCAGCCCGGGTTCACGTCAGGGATTTTTGACACTTATGCCTTTGGCTTTTTTCACCGCACCAATTCCACCCGCCTTTGTCACGGTCATGGAGACCTCACTTCTCCTGGTCGGGCACCAATCCAAAACAGAACAGCCCTGCCTTCACGTAGCGAGAGCTTAGCCGGCCTCGGTTGACCTAGATCAGTTCACGCGCGCGGCGCGCCGATTCTTGTTCGCCAGCCACGCGTTGAACTCATCGACCAAGCGCTGACCGCGCTCCGGCCCGAGCAGTTGCGTCGCCACCGCCAAGCGACGCTCTGCCGGCACCCTGCGCAGGTCCAAGACGAATCGTTCCTGTTTCGGACGCTCCGACATCTCTGCTGCCGAGGCCCCGGAAACTCCGACCGCGCCGCTCCCGCCAGGGAGAAAACCGCCGTGACTCGCATCGGTCCGGCTGGCAACCCGCAGGTTGAGTGCGCTCGTCGTCGCGCCCCCGTAAACGTCAAAACGCTGTTTGACGAGAGATCCTGTGAGAAAGCGCGGCTCGCCGGGGCTGCGCGGTGTGCCGCTGGCGTCCTGCGCCATCGGCTGACGGCCGCGCCATTCCGGGGGCGCGTTGGGATCTTTCTCCGACAGCGTTTCCTCCTTCGGCGGCAACTTTCCGGTGACAATAACCCGAATCGGCTCCTGGGCCGAAGCGAGGCCGACGGTGAAGCAGCCGACGAGCGAGAGGCTGGCCACGAGCAGGCGGTTTTGCAAGGCGGTGCGGACGGTGTTTTTCATGACGGCGGAGTTACTAAGATGACCGGCAGAGGCGATGATGCACGCAGTCTATCGCGAACCCAGCAGCAGGGGAAGCCGAAAAACGAGTCGTCGGGAGCAACGCTCTGCCGCAGAAATATCAGTGCAGCGTGCGTGCTGGCCTGCGCATTTACCGCGCCGAGCTGACTAAGCGGGAGCAGAAGCAATTGCGCTAGGAAGGAGGCAAAATCCTGACCCGGGGATGGCCGGTATCACGGGTAACAGTTTGGTTACGCTTTGGGACGGAACATCGACCCGCCCGCGCTCTTCCTAGCTGCATACACGCCGGCGCGTGCCCTTCTTCAAGGCTGCCGGCGCAAGCGTCAGTCAACCATCCATTCGTAAAACTCAGTTTGCCATCCATACCATGAAAATTCAGCAGTTGATCGTCACCGTCGGCGCCCTTGCAGCGTTTGGCCTCGGCAGCGTCAAACCCGCGCAGGCCGGCGAGTTCAAGCTGCTGCAAAACTTCCTCAACAGCATCAGCCTCTTGGGACCTGACGGTGGCTCGCAGCCCAACAGCACCATCCAGGTCGGCCCCGTCATCACGCCCAAGGATGACCCGACGGAGCGGCCCAAGCGCGATCCCCTGCTGCCCAAGCCGATCATCCTGCCGACGTATCCCATGCCGGCCCCCGTTCCGCTGCCGACGATGTAAGGAGAGAAGTTTTCATGGCCGCCAAACAAAGCAGAGCGCGGCCTGCCTTGGCGAGGGCAACCGGCGAGCGAATGATGCGCGGAGGTGGCGAAGCAGGAGCGGTGCTGACGTCGGCACGGCCACTGCTACGGAAGGGGAGCATGAAGTCCCTCGCTCTTCTCCTCGCTTCCGTTTGCCTCCTTTCCATTCCCTGCTTTGGGCAAGAGACGCGCCCGCTGAACTACTCGCAAATTGTCCTGATGCTGCGCGGTGGTTTCGCGGCCCGCGAAGTCATCGCAGAGATTAAAGCGCGCGGCTACCAGAGCGCTTCCTGCAGCGAAGACATCCGGGAGCTGCTCGCCTTCCGGGAGGGCGCGGCCATTGCCGCTGCGATTCCACGTCAGTCGGTCCCGAGCGTGAAAAACCAGCCTGACGAGCTCGACCGTCAGCTCGCGTGGATCGAGGCAGAGGAGATGCGGCGGGCAAAGTCATTCGCTCCAAAGCCGTAAGGCACACGCGCGGAGAAGCCCACACGCCATCTTGGCATCCAGTGAGCCAGTCTCTGTCCACCGGCGGTCACCGCGACGCTTTGTTCTGCTGACAAAACGCGGGCCAGGCGTCTCGGAGATAAAGCGCGAAGGGCACCCACCAGATCATGTCATTGGTCAGGCAGAGCAACGCGCTCCGCCACGGCCATTCGCCGCTCCAGATCAGTTGCACGAGTCCGATGGGGCCGAGGATTTTGCCAAGGAGTCCCACCGCCGCCAAGAGCCAGCCCTCCTCGGGCCGGCGAGCGACTTCCAAGTAAAGGATGCCGTAGAGGCCAACGACCATGCCCAGGCAGGCGAAAATCTGCGGGTGGTTGTCCAAAGCCATCCCGGCAAAGCGAAAGAGCCACTGCGGATCCAAGGCGGCATATAAGCCCCAACAGATGTTGTAAGCCCCCGCCAAAGTGAAGGCCACGCGGTGCCAACGACGGCGCGGGATCGCCTTGGGTGTTTCCTTCCTCATGGGCTGCTACAGGCACAACATGATTTCATGCATGATGATGGCGGCTCTCTCGCCTCGGCGTGCAAGCATAGGTAAAATTTTCCACCAGCTTGGTGGCATGGTAGCGGCAGATTCAGATTTTAGGTGGCAAGTATTTCTGCCTCACCTTGAATTAACCGTTTTCCCTCCGAAAAGTCAGAAAGTGCTGCTACCCTGCCACCCGGCTAGAACCGTGAGAGAATTCTTCATCACTCTTCGTTAATCTGCTGTGACCGATTCGTGACACGCAAATGCCTCTAGTAATACTTCGTCAGGTAGAGTCAGGCGGGTGGAAGCGCGTGCGACACCA
>CAXTRS010000487.1:0-951 GCA_964246635.1 uncultured Chthoniobacterales bacterium
CGCCCCCGCCGCCGCCCCCCAATGCGCTGCTCCCCGATGCGTCGCCGGAATCGACGCCGATCGTCGGCGTGATCCATCTGCCCGCGCTGCCTGGAACGCCCGGCAGCCGGGGCGGGAGCGTGACAGAGATCATCGACCAGGCGCGCTATGAGGCGCGGCTGTATCAGGACGCCGGGCTGAATTGTTTGATGCTCGAAAACATGCACGATGTGCCGTATCTGCGCGGCAGCGTCGGGCCGGAAATCGTCGCCGCGATGACGGCCGTGGCGCTGGCGGTGCGGTCCGATTGTCGCTTACCCCTCGGTGTGCAGGTGCTCGCGGGCGCGAACAAGGAGGCGGTGGCAGTGGCGCACGCCGCCGGGCTGGAATTTGTCCGCGTGGAAGGCTTCGCCTTCGCGCACGTCGCCGACGAAGGGATCATGGAAGCCTGTGCCGGCGAGCTGCTGCGCTTCCGCAAACAGATCGGCGCGGAGAAAGTTCAGATTTGGGCCGACATCAAAAAGAAACACGCCAGCCACGCGCTGACGGCGGATGTCGGCGTCGGGGAGACTGCTGCGGCGGCCGAGTTCATGCGTTCGGATGCGATCGTGATCACCGGCACGGCAACGGGTCAGTCGCCGCGGATCGAGGACGTGCTCGCCGCGCGTTCCTCGATCAACCTGCCAGTGTTTGTCGGCTCCGGTGTCAACGCGACGAACATCGATCAATTTCTGCCCAACTGCGACGGGTTGATCGTCGGATCATATTTCAAAAAAGGCGGCCACTGGGCGAACCCGATCGAGCCGAGTCATCTGACGCGTTTTATGGATCGGGTGCGCGATCTCCAGGAGAAGGAATCCGCGTTGCGCGCGGAGCTTGTTGCCCAGGCGAGCTGATTTGTTCCGTAGCGGCGGTCTGCGACCCCCCGCGTTGGGGGGTCGGCGGGGACGGAAAAAACGGGCGCGACCCCGC
>CAXTRS010000487.1:961-3249 GCA_964246635.1 uncultured Chthoniobacterales bacterium
AGCGGCGGTCTGCGACCGCCCTGTTGCGGAGTCGCCTTCGAGGGAAAAGGCGGTCGCAGACCGCCGCTACAGTTTGCGCAGCCGCGCCAGCAAGCCGCCGAAGCGCTGCCGGTCCGACTGCCGGCTCACCGCCATTTCCAGCGCGCGCGGCTGTCCCACGAGCACGACGAGCTGCCGCGCGCGGGTGACCCCGGTGTAGAGCAGGTTGCGCTGCAGGAGCAGGAACTGACCAACGGCCAGCGGAATGACGATGGCGGGAAATTCCGAGCCTTGCGCTTTGTGAATCGTCATCGCATACGCCGGCGCAAGCTCGTCGAGTTCGCCGAAACCATAGACGACCGCGCGCTGACCGAACCGCACTCGCAGCGAGCTGTCGGCGGCGTCCACGCTTTCGATGAAACCGGTGTCGCCGTTGAATACTTCTTTGTCGTAGTCGTTCGCGGTCTGCACCACTTTGTCGCGCACGCGAAAAGTCCAGCCGAACTTTTCCACGCTCGCCTCGTGCGGTTCATCCGAGGGTCGGATGGGATTCAGCGCTTCCTGCAAACGAACGTTGAGCGCGCGCGTGCCGCACGGGCCGCGGTGGGTTGGCGCGAGGACCTGGATGTCGTGGAACGGGTCGAGCGACCAGCGGCGCGGGATGCGCTTTCCGACCAGTTCGGCGACGGTCGCCGCGATCGCGTCGGGGTCTTCGCGCTCGATGAAAAAGAAATCGGCGGCTGGCCGCTGCTTCTCATCCGCGGGTGGGGCGGAAGGCACCGCCGTCGCCGGCATTTCGCCGCGGTTGATCCGATGGGCGTTGACGACAATGCTGCTCTCCGCGGCCTGGCGAAAAATCTCCGTGAGCCGCGCCGCCGGCACCGCTCCACTCTCGAGCAGATCGCGAAAAACAGACCCCGGCCCGACCGAGGGCAATTGATCCGCATCGCCGACGAGCAGCAGCCCGGCGGCTGGCGGCAATGCGCGGCGGAGCGCGTGCAGGAGCGGCAGAGCGACCATCGAGCACACATCCACGACGATGAGGTCGCCGCCGAGCGGCGTGCGCTCGTCGTGCGCGAAGCCGCCAGCCGCATCGCCACCGAGCGGTCCGAGGAGCCGATGAATCGTGCTGGCTTCAAGCCCCGTGGCTTCGCCGAGCCGCTGCGCCGCGCGGCCGGTCGGTGCGCAGAGCACGCAGCGCAGCTGCCGCGCGCGGGCAATCTTCAACAGCGCGTCGAGCAGCGTCGTCTTGCCCACGCCGGGGCCGCCAGTGAGGACGAAGACGCGCGCGGCCAGCGCGGCTTTCAAGGCGGCTCGCTGGCTGCTCGAAAGCTCTCGCTTCGTCTTCTTTTCATACCATGTCAGCGCACGCTCGAAATCGATCTCGGGATAGATCGAGGGCAAGGTCGCGAGCGCGAGGATTTTCGTCGCCACGGCGCGTTCCGCGGCCAGCAAGTGCGGCAGATAAATCAGCGGCCCGCCGTTTTCGCCAGCCGCCAGCCCGTGCGAGGTCAACTCGGCAGCGAGCACGTCGTGCAACACAGGCGGCTCCGTGCCCAGCAATTCGGCGGCGCGCACGAGGAGCGTTTCGCGCGGCAGGGCGCAGTGACCGTCGCCAGCCGCCGCGTGCAGGACGTGGCGCAACGCCGCCGCCAGCCGCACCTCGGCGTCCGGCGCGATGCCGAACCGCTGCGCGATGCCGTCGGCGGTTTTGAAGCCGATGCCGCGAATGTCGCGCGCGAGCCGATACGGATTTTCGCGAATGAACTCAATCGCACGATCGCCATACGTCTTGTAAATCCGCACCGCCCGGCTGCCCGCCGCGCCGTGCGTGTGCAGGAAGACCATGATCTCGCGCACGCGCTTGCCTTCGTTCCACGCCGCCTTGATGGCGCGCCGGCGCTCCGGCCCAATTTTGTCCACTTCCTGCAAACGCGCCGATTCGCCCTCGATGATGTCGAACACGCGCTCGCCGAACTTCGCGACGAGTTTGCCCGCGAGCACCGGCCCGATGCCGCGAACCAACCCGCTGCCGAGATACTTCTCAATCCCCTCGCGCGATCCCGGCGGGCTGGTGCGCAGCCGCTCGGCTTTGAATTGCAAGCCGTGCTGCGCGTCGCGCACCCACGCGCCTTCCGCGCGAATCGCCTCGCCCGCGTTCACGGCCGGCAGCGTCCCCAGGCAGGTGACGATCTCGCGGTGCCCGCGCACCTTCAACCGCAACACTGCAAAGCCGGTTTCGTCGTTAAAAAACGTGACGCGCTCGACGGTGCCGTCGACCTTGCACCAGGCGACCGTCTGGCCCTTCT
>CAXTRS010000488.1:0-3167 GCA_964246635.1 uncultured Chthoniobacterales bacterium
GCATCGTTCCCACGGCTCACGCCGTGGGCTTCAGCTCTGTCGCCCCTGCCGGGGCTGGCAGAAAGTGGCAGGCTCGAAAGAGGAATGTTCTACACGACCGGGTTTCCCGCGGCGTCGCGCGGAGCACGGTAAGGCTGCGGCTCCTGGCGCTCGCGCGAGGGCGACTCGTCTACTCCCGCTGGCGGGTTATTGGGTGCTCCATCGCCGCGTGGCGCGCCGGGGGGCGTGGGCGATTGTGGGTTGCCCGATTCTGTGTTGTCAGTCGCCGCAGGATTGCGATCCTCAGCCGAACTTGGCGGGGGCGGCGCGGCAGGCGCGTCGAGGTCGTCGAAAGGATTCGCGTTCGCCTCGCGATCATCTTCCAGATCTAGCGCGACGGCTTCGCCGACGAAGATGCGGTCCTCGAGGGAGCCTCCGTCCCCCTCGGTGAATTGATTAAAAGCACCGCCGTCGTTTGGCAGCGGTTCTTCGAGATCGTCGAAATCATTGCTGCCGCCGGGCGGGCCTCCTCCTTCCAAGTTGAAGGGATCGAGGATGGAGTCGTCGTCGTTCGACTCGAGGTTCAAGTCATCGGGGTCTAGGTTCATGGGATGTCTTTTGTGGGTCGGTTGGAGCGATCTTCTTTCCTTTCACTTCGGCCGGGCTGAAGCATCTGGATGAACTCGGCCACGTCCTGCGGCGCTTCGTTCTGAATCGTCTCTTGGAGATCGCTGACCATGTTGGCCAGGCGCACGCCGGAGCCGGCGAGCACTTCGGCAAAACGGTTGCGGCGTTCGTCGATGATCCGTTCGCGCAACGCCGTCACCAGCCGGCTCGTCGCGGCCTCTTTGTTGCCGGTGCCGGTGATCTTGTCGAGCAACGCACGGTCGCGTTTCATCGCGAGGAGATTTTCGTCGTCAATGAACTGGCTGAACTCGAACTGCGTGGTCACCAAGGCGCGCATGAACACGCGCCACCAGGGAAAAATGCTCTGCGCCGCGCGGCCGATCTGATGCACGGATTCGGCGTCCTGCGTGAGACCCTCGAAGAGGTTGCCCAGGACGCCGGAGGCGAGAAAGGTGCCGAGCCCGGTCCAGCCGTAAGCGCCGTGCGTGAGTGTCACCATCGCCAGCGCGCTGGCGCCCTGGACACCGATGGGCACGTATTTGCGGGCGCGCGCGCTCCAGGTCTTGCGGATTTCGTTGCGCGAGAGTAATCCGTCGATGGGTCGCGCGGCGGCTTCGATCTCCGCCAGCGCGCGGCCGAGGTTTGCCTGCACGGTGCGAACCTGCCGGCGCACCAGCGGCACGGTGCGCTTGCGCAAGGAGGTCTGCACTCCGGCGGCTGCGGGCGCGCCGAACGCCGCCTCGAGCCACGCGCTCTCCTGGTGCAGCCAGTAATACGGATAGAGCGACGCCATCAGCTCGAGCTTCTGCTTGATGCCCGGCAGCATCTCGACCAGCGCGAGAATTTTCGCCACCACGGTTTCGCGCAACGCCTTGTCTTCGACGAGCGCTTCGGCGCCGAGGTCTTCGAGCCGCGCGATCATTTCCTCCATCGAGATGTCGCGATTCAACGCGTGGTTGAGCAGGACGATGTCGGAGAAAAGGATGACGAGCAGGTTGTATTTTTTGACTTCGTTGAACTCGCGGTAATACCCACCCACGCTGGACTTGGCCAGCGCCGCCTGCGTGTGGGCGACATCCCATTCTTCCCAGAGCCGGTAGGCCAGCGGCGTGGGCAATAGCAGCGTCACGGGCGATGGCGGCGGCGTTTGTGCTGGCGACGCGGCGGGCTGCAACTCAACACGGCTGAATCCCGGCCCGGCTTCGCGGACTGTCAACTTGTCGTCAGCCTGTAGCGGCACATCGCGAAACGGGCCGACGCTGAAGTGCGTTTTCGACAGGGAAAACCTGGCCGGGCGCGGACCATCAGCCGCCGCGGCTTCGAGGAAGACACCGCAACCCAGCGAGCCGTTGTCAGCCGGAGGTTCCAGTCGCGCGGCGGAAGCGGAAAATCGGGGCAGGGCATCGAGCGCGTGCGCGTCCGCCAGCGTCAACCGGGCGCAACGGCCGTCGGCCGTTTGAGCGAGCGCAAAACGTCCGTGGACAAAACCGCCGCGCTCGAAGATGACGCGTGGCGGTTTGTCGCCGTCCGGATCCTCCACCGCGAGCGTGTCGCCCGCGCGCGAGAGCAGGCAGCGACTGGGCTGCGTGTCGCCTTCCCACAGCAATTCGAAGCGCCCCTGTTGGCGCAGCTTTTCGCTTGGCGCGGCGGCATCGTCCGCGGCGCGCGGGATTTCACCGAAACGCAACGCCGGCAGCCAGCGCTCCAGCGACGCTGACCCGCCCGTGGGCACGTGCTCGCGCAAGCGCACGACCGCCGGCATCCCTCCCGCATCGCGAAGGAGAAATTCCAGCGCGCGGCCGTCGGGGCTGGCGGCACTCCAGGACACCAACGTTTCTTCGTCATCATCGTGCAGCGCTGGAAGGCATCCCAAGCCGCCGTCTGCGGCCGTCATCGGACCGAAGAAAATTACGCGCCCGCGGCCGCCGCCGACCGGGCGCAGGCCGAGCGCGCCTTCTGCCGACGCCAGCGTGCTGGCTTCGCCCAGCGCCAGCGCTTCGCCCGCTTCACGTCCCAAGGCGGCATTGACCGCCGGCCGCCAAAATTCCAACCACTCCGCGGTGAACCCGGCGAGCACGGCGGTTTCCAAGGCCGGACTTGTCCCGGTGCGCAACTTCGTGGCGGCAGGAAATTCCAGCACGCAGTGCATGCCGCCATCCGGTTTCTCGCGCAGTCGCGTGGCGACTTCTTTTGCCGGCATCCCGGCGTAATAAAAACCTTCGCCTTTGCGGTGGACGCAAACGTGCAGCGCGTCGTCGCTCGGCGTGACCCCGCAGAAGCCATCGGCCAGCACGCGGCCGTCGGAAACCTCCAGCCGCTCCAGCGCCATCAGCCAGGCGAACGATTTCGGCTTGATGCCGCGCCCCAGCAAACCGCCGAGCACGGTTTCGTTCATGCGCGCGATCCAGAACGGCACGCCGGTCGCGCCGTCGCGCGCGGCCGCAGAATCGCTGCCGCCGGCGGACGGCGCACCGTCCAGGTGCAGCAAACCGAGGAGCGACGCAAACGACGAACGCGCGACGCTGCCCGGCTGCACCGTCAATGGCGTGAGACGGCGGGAC
>CAXTRS010000489.1:0-3162 GCA_964246635.1 uncultured Chthoniobacterales bacterium
ACGCAGAGCGCGGGCGCGTATCTATCGCGTAGCGTGTGCGCCGGGCGAGACGCCCGCCGCGGCAGGCGAGACGCCCACCCTACCCGCGGAACATCGATCGTGAACTCACGTCGCTAACTCTTCTTTTTCCGTAGAGGCTGCGACCGTCCGCCGCCGTTTCCGAATTCGCCAAAGCCAAATCACCAGCGTGCCCGTCGCCAGTGCCGTGACCGCCAGCCAAAACCAGAACGCGCCCGGCACCGCGTCCGCTCCCGCCAGCGCATTGGCCCGCACAAGGGTCTGCGCGGCGTAAAACGGCGCCGACAGCGGCGACACGCCGGCGAGCCAGGTCGAAGTCGTGAGCAGCGCATTGCTCGCCGCGCCGAGGATCGAGCCGACCATCACTGGCACCACGCCTAGAAACAACACCGCGAAGAACGCCCAGCGTCCGCCGCCGCCTTCGAGCAGCGCGTGAAATCCCAGCCCCGCGCCGAGCAGCACAAGCGCGAACGTCGGCCCCGCGTGCGCCGGCAGCGCGCTGTCGTGAAACCACTTCGACTCGACCAGCCCGCGCGCAAACAGCGTCCAGCCCACGGCGCCGATCACCGCCATGACGGCGACAAACGGGAACGCGCCTGCGGCATCCGAGAACGGCGGGATCCGTCGCCAGCCGAGCTTGCGCGCGCGACGCCAGCCGCGCAGTTGGCCATCCGCCGTCGGTGTGATGATGACCGTCAGCACCGCCATGAGCGCGAGCGTGACCAGTCCGTAAACGCCGATCATGCCGACTGCCTCCGCGAGTTGCGGCTTCCAATCCCCCGCGACGCCCGTGCCCGCCAGCCGCCGGCGGACTTCCCGCGTGGGAAACAGCAACCCCGACTCAATGAGCGGCAGCGCGTTGCCGAGAAACAGCACCTGCACCCAGGCGAACAAGGCGACCGCCCAACGCTTGCCCAAGAGGTGCGCTTCGGCCCGCCGCCAGCGCCGCCAGAGCATGGCGAGAAACGTCAGGATGAGCGCGCCTTGGGTGAAAAGCGTGAACGCCGTTTCCGAAAAGTGCAGCCCAAAAAAACGGACCTCCGGCATCAGCGCGTGGCGCATTTTGGCGACGGTGCTGACGTTGCCGGGCACCATGTTGGGCAACGCCTCCTGCAAGACCGGCGAGAGCGTGAAGTATTTGAAAAAGACCAGCCCGAATCTGGCTGCCTGCGGCACGACGGTGTAGAGCAGGAACACGGTGCCGATGGAGAGCAGGAACGCCCAGCGTCGGTTTTTCACCACCGTGCCGGCGACCAGCCCGGTCAGGTGATAAAGCAAGGCGGAGCAAACGAAAACAACTCCGAGCGGCAGCCACGTCATGAGCGGCACGCCGCCGCGCAGCAGACCCCAGAAAATAAACGGCAGCGTGACCGCGAACATCAGCCACTCGCGCACCGGCAACCCGAAAAGAAAGCCGAGCACTTTCGTCAGCGGTGTGAGCGGCGTGAGCCGCTGGTAATCGAGCACACCTTCGTCCGCCTCCGCCGTCATGCCGGCGGCGACCTGTCCGGTGCCAAGCACGAAGAGAATAAAGCCGCCGATTCCCAAAACCGGCAGGATCGGCGCGCGCTCGGCATCGGCCGCCGCCATCCCGCCGCGATACACCGTGACTGTGCGCAGGATAAAAAACAGGAAGCCCGCGAGCAGCAGCGTGAGCGTGAGCCAGACCGCGAGCCCCTGCGGACGCAGCCGCGAGCGGCAATAGCGACGCCAAATCGGGTTTTCCCAAATTTTCCATGCCGGCAGCGGCCGGGTCGTCGGCGTGGCGGCGACGATGGCGCTGGCCTGCGAAAGCGGTGGCGGCGGCAGCACGATGCTCATGGATGGATCAGTCGGCGGGCGGATTCTCGGCCACTTCGATGAGGATGTCCTCGAACGTCGATTTGCGCTCCTCGAAAGTCGTCACGCGCAGCCCCTGCGCGAGCAGCCCAGTGAGTAAGTCGGCCTGCGCGTCGTGGCTGCCGTTGAATTGGAACGCCACGCGCCGCGCGTCCTGGCCGTCGGCCGGATGTTTCAATTCCCGCACACCCGGCTGCGCCCACAACCACGCCGCCGCCTCCTCGCCGCGGTCGAGCACCGCCACGGTGAGCGTGCGTTCCGCGTTCCCGAGCCGCGCGCGCACCTCTTCCACCGTGCCGGCGGCCAGCAACCGGCCGCGGTTCATCACGCAAATCGACGAACACATTTCCGCCAGCTCGCTAAGAATGTGCGAGGAAATAAAAACCGTCGCCCCGCTCTCTGCCAGCCGGCGCAACGCGAGGCGCAGATTGCGCCGCGAGAGCGGGTCCATCCCGCTGGCCGGTTCGTCGAGAATGAGAACCTTCGGCCGGTGCAGCAGCGTCTTCGCCAGCACGAGCCGTTGCGTCTGACCGCGCGAGAGCGTCTTGCAAAACACGTCCCGCTTCTCGCTAAGCGCGACTTCCGCGAGACATTCCTCCGCCCGCATCCGCCGTGCCGCGGCCGACCCCAGCCCGTAGGCGTCCGCAAACAGATCGAGAAACTCCCACACCTTCAAATCCGACGGCACCGGCGCGAGGTCCGGCATGTAGCCCATCACCTGCCGCGCCGCCCCGGGTTCCTCGAAAATATCGATCCCCGCCAGCCGCACCTCGCCATACGTCGGCTCCATCAGCGTCGCCAGCACGCGAAACGTGCTCGTCTTCCCCGCCCCATTCGGCCCGACCAACCCAAACACCACGCCCGCCGGCACGGAGAGCGAGACATCCGCCACCGCCACAAAATTTCCGTAATCCACCCGCAACTCGCGGATGTCGATGGCGGCGGGCGCTGCGGCGGGAATCGGTGCAGGGGCAGGTGCCAGCGCGGCCATCGCCGCAACATCGCTGGCCGCACCGCCGAAGTCACGCCCGAGAATTGCAGCGCGTGGACTTCGTTGAGCCAGCGCAGCTAATCACCACGCCACGGTGAGCCTCGGCAACGACCTCCGCAGGATTCAGAGATTGAATGAGGCAAGCGACCGCTGTCTCCCATCGTCGTCTCGCCGCGGCGGCAGAGACAAAAAATTTCGCCCCTGCCGCAAGAAATCGCGTAACGCGGACCAAAAAATCCCGTAATACCAAGATAGGGAGACTGTCGAGAGAGACGCTTTTTTGGAGTTCACCGTCCCACCCCGCGCCCCATGCC
>CAXTRS010000490.1:0-3159 GCA_964246635.1 uncultured Chthoniobacterales bacterium
ACTTAAACGTCTGCCGCGCCGGGTTCACATTGAACGACGGCGTCTTCTCGCGATGAAACGGGCAGAGCGCCTTGAACGTCGAGCCTGCCCGCTTGAGGGGCAGATAGCTGCCGACGACTTCGACGATGTCATTGGCCGCGGCGACCTGCTCGATGCTCTGGGGCGAAATGCGGGACACGGCAGAAATGCTAAATGCTAAAGGCTAAAGGCTAAAGAGGGAAAAACCCGGAGCAGCACACCGCTGCGATGCATTTTCTTTTTTAGCCTTTAGCCTTTAGCCTCTAGCCTTTTCTCCATGCGTCTTCTCGATCGCTATCTCGGGCGCGAACTGTTGAGCACCGGGGCGTTTGCCGTGGCGACGCTCAGTTTTGTGCTCGTGCTGGGGCAGATTTTCAAAAAACTCTTTGAATACGTTGTCGATCACAACACGCCGGCGAGTTTCATTTTTACGTTCATCGCGTATTTCCTGCCGGCCTCGCTCACGCTCACGATTCCGTGGGCGTTTCTCACCGCGGTGCTGCTCGTGTTTGGGAAGCTGTCCGCGGGGAACGAGCTCACCGCGCTGCGCTCGGCTGGGGTGAGCATCGGGCGGATTGCGCAGCCGGTGATTCTCCTCGCGCTGGCCCTGTGCGGGGTTTGTTTGTGGATCAATCTTTCCGTCGCGCCGCGGGCGCAGCAGAAGCTGAAGGACACGTTCTTTCAGATGGCCACGACGAACCCGACGTCGGCTTTCAACAGCGAGCAGGTGATCACGGTTTTTCCCGGACGAAAAATTTATGTCGGCCGGAAGGTAGGCAACGAGTTGCAGAATCTGCACGTCTTCGAACTGAATGCTGAGAACCAGCCGGTGCGCGTCGTTTATGCGGAACGCGGACGCTTGGAAAGCGACGTGGCGAACAAACAAATCAAGATGCGGCTCGAAGGGACGCGCTATGAACAGCGCGACGAAAAAAATCCGGACGATCTGCACCGGGTGCGCGACGGCATCACCGCGGGCGTGCTGCCGTTTCCGGTTTCGCTCGAAGAGCTTTACGCCAAAAAGCAGGGCAAACGGCGCATCGAATCGCTGAGCATCAGCGAGTTGGTCGCGGAAATCCGCACGCTGAAATCCAAGCTGAAAAGCGACAAGAAAACGCGCCGCGCCGAACCGGACACGGGCACGCTCGCGGCAGCCACGCCGTCAGCCTCCGCCGCGCCGGAAGTTGCACCGCCGGCGTCGCCCACGCCGGATGCCACGGCGGTGCCATCGCCGGCCGAGGCGGCTTCGAAACCGACAGCTGCGCGAACCGGCAAACGCACGAAAGGCGCACCGAGCGCGAGTGCAATTCAGCGTGCCGAGAAAATTCGTTTCACCGCATTGCGCACGGAGTTCAACAAACGCTTCTCCTACTCGCTCGCCTGCTTGGTCTTCGCGCTCATCGGCATTCCCCTGGGCATCACCGCGCACCGGCAGGAGACGAGCATCGGCTTCGGCATCAGCCTTGGCGTCGCGTTCCTCTATTATCTCATCATTATTTTCGTGAACACGTTTCGCGACAAAGCGAGCGCGCATCCCGAGCTGCTGATCTGGCTGCCGAACGCGCTGTTCTTGGCGGTCGGTATCGTGCTGATGTTCCGGCTAAGCCGAAGGTAGGAGGACTGCGGAATGCGGAATGCGGAATGCGGAATAGCAGAGAGGCGAAAACTGCGTCTGCCGCACTCCGTTCTCTTCTTCATTCCGCATTCCGCATTCTCCCCGCAGCCCGCAAAAACGGCTCGATGTGCCGCACCATTTCCGCGAACGCGCCGAAGTCGATCTGTTGCTGGCCGTCGCTGAGCGCTTCGGCAGGGTGGGGATGCACTTCAATGAGAAGTCCGTCCGCGCCGACCGCGACCGCGCCGGCGCAAAGCGCTGCCACCATGTCCGCCCGGCCGCAACCCTGCGACGGATCAACGACCACGGGCAGGTGCGTTTCCATTTTCGCCACCGCCACGGCGCCGAGATCGAGCGTGTTGCGCGTGTAGGTTTCAAACGTGCGGATGCCGCGCTCGCACAGGATGACGTTGCCGTTGCCGGCGCTGAGAATGTATTCCGCGCCGAGCAGCCATTCCTCGATGCGCTGGCTCAAGCCGCGCTTGAGCAGGATCGGTTTGCCCGTGCGCGCGGCAGCCACGAGGAGCCGGAAATTTTGCGCGTTGCGCGCGCCGATTTGCAACACGTCCGCGCTTTCGGCGACGAACCCGGCGTCGTGTTCGCTGAGCACTTCGGTGACGATCTTCAAACCGGTCTCCGCCTTGGCCAGCGTAAGCAGACGCAGCCCTTCCTTGCCGAGTCCCTGAAATTCATACGGCGAGGTGCGCGGCTTGAACGCGCCGCCGCGCAGAATCGTCGCGCCGGCGGCTTTCACGGCGCGCGCGGTGGCGAGCAACTGCTCCTCGCTCTCGACCGAACAGGGGCCGGCCATGATTGCGAACGGCGCGGTCCCGCCGACTTTCAGCCCGTCCACATCGACCACAGTCGGACTCTCCCGCGACAGCCGGCTCACGAGTTTCCAGCGCTTCTGAACGCGGAGAACTTTCTCAACCTGGGGCAAGGCGTTGAGCGACTCGAGCGTGTGCAGCGCGGTCTCGTCGCCGATGGCCGCGACGACGGTTTGCGTTTCGCCAAAAATCGGCCGCGGATCGTAGCCGAGCTTGGCCACCTCAGCCATCACCTCGTCAATTTTTTCGCGGGCGGTGTGCGGTTTGATGATCACAATCATGGGCGCTATTCACAGGCTAGAGGCGACGGGCGAAAATGCCAAGCGCCGCCGAAGTTGGAGTGAGGGCGGAGCCTGAACGGCCTCGCGCAAAGACGCAAAGTCGCAAAGGTCGGAAGAGAGAAAAAAGAACGAGCTTTCTTTCCGTCGCATCCCTTTTTCTTCCTCTTCTCCTGGCTTTGCGACTTTGCGACTTTGCGTCTTTGCGCGAGGCAAATTCCGTTTGTTGCCGAGCGCCGGCGGTTGCCTTGCGCCGGTTCGCCTTTAGTTTCTCCACCCTGCCCGTGCAAAAGCCGCCTTCTTCGTCTCACTCGCCGCCTGTTCCCGAGCCGAATCCCGCTCCGCCGGTCGATCTGCTCCAGCCGCCCACCGGCGACGTGGACATCGACCGCGACGTGCGCGAGCTGGTGCTGCGCTGGGG
>CAXTRS010000491.1:0-3158 GCA_964246635.1 uncultured Chthoniobacterales bacterium
CGCCCGCCAGAACAGGCGGGACGCCTGTGCTCCCCAATCCCCAAGCCCAAAATCCCAAACTGACCCACTACCCGCTTTGTGCTTGCATCTGCGCAGCGCCGGCTTTCGCATAAGATTCAGCGGCTATGAGATTTCTGCTGAGCACCTGGGGCTCAAAGGGCGATTTGCATCCTTTCCTTTCTTTGGGCCAGGCGCTGCGCCGGCGCGGCCATGCGGTGACGCTGGCGGGCAACCCAGATTGGGACGATACGATCACCGGCGCCGGCTTTGAGTTTCTTCCCGCCGGGCCGCGCCAGACCACGGAATTTCTGGCCACGATTCCCGAGATCGCGTCCACGGACGGCGGCGGGAAGGTCGCCATTGCGGCGTTGATGGAAAAATGGTTTTCGCCGGCGTTCTCCGCGATCTATCGCGCGTTGTGCGAGGCGGCGCCGCGGCACGACTGTCTCCTCGCGCACCACGCCGTCATGGTCGCCGGCGCCGTGGCGGAGACCGCCGGCGTTCCGTGGGCCACCGCCGTGCTGGCTCCGTGCATCGTGCCGTCGCGCTACTCGCTGCCGGTGAGCCTCGGTCGCCAACCCTGGCGCGGGCCATTCGGGCGCGCTGCCAACGCGCTGCTCTGGCGCCTGGCGCGACGCGGGTTTTCCGGGATCGTCGATCCGTATCTGCGCCGTTTCCGCGCCGATCACGGATTGCCGCCGCTGGTGGGACGCGACGCGGCTTTCGACGGCGGCGTCTCTTCTCAAGCGGTGCTGGCGCTTTACAGCCCGGCCTTCTGTCCAGCCGCGCCGGACTGGGGGCCGCACGTCGCGCAGGCCGGCTTTTGCTTTTGGGATCCGCTGGAGGATTACACGCCGCCTGCCGCGCTCGTCGATTTCCTGGCTGCCGGCGGCGACGATGCGAAGCCGCTGCTCGTGACGCTGGGCACCGCGATGATCGCGAATCCGCAGGGCTTTTACGAAGCCGCCGTCGAAGCCGTGCGCGGCACGCGCCACCGCGCGATCCTGCTCTTGGGCCGGGAGGCAAACGCGCCCGCTGGCTTGCCCGAAAACGTGTTTGTGCTCGACTACGCGCCCTTTGGCTGGCTGATGCCACGCTGCGCCGCGGTGATGCACCAGTGCGGGATCGGCACGAGCGCACAAGCGTTGCGCGCCGGGCTGCCGAGCGTCTGCTGCCCCTACAGTTTTGACCAACCCAACAACGCCCGGCAACTCGAGGCGCTTGGCGTCGGCGTTTATCTGCCGCCGAACCCTCGGCGCCGCAGCGCGGCCATTCTGCGCCGCGCGCTCGAAGACCTGCTCGCGAGCGATGCGCCAGCGCGCGCGGCCAAGATCGCAGCGACCTTGCGCGAGGAAGACGGCCCGACGCGCGCTTGCGAAATTCTGGAACGCTTCGTTCACGCCGCTCGTTCGCGCCGCGTCGCAGTCGCTGCGGGAGAGGGTGCTTGAAAGTTTCTGCCCGTCGTGGCGCACTTGCAGCGATGGGGTTGACTCTCCGTTGGCACCGTCTCTGTCAGCCGCCGGCGTCATGAAATTCCTGCTGAGCACCTGGGGCTCGAAAGGCGACCTGCACCCTTTCCTCTGTTTGGGTCGGGCGTTGCGCCGGCGCGGTCATGCGGTGACCCTGGTTGGAAACCCGGCTTGGGAAAACGCGGTGACGCGCGATGCCGGCCTCGATTTTTGGCCCGCCGGGCCGCGCCAGACCGGCGAGTTTTTGGAGACCATTCCCGAGCTTGCTTCCGCGGCCGGCAACAGCCGCGTAGCCATCGCAGCCTCGATGGAAAAATGGTTTTCGCCGGCCTACTCCGCGCTCTACCGCACGCTGTGCGAAGCGGCGCCGCGGCACGACTGCCTCGTGATGCATCACGCCGTCCTGGTGGCCAGCGCCGTGGCGGAGACCACCGGCGTTCCGTGGGTCAGCGTCGTGCTGGCGCCTTGCGTGGTGCCTTCGGCTTACACCCTGCCCATCGGCCTCGGTCGCCGACCCGGACAAGGACCGCTCGGCCGCAGCGCCAACCTGCTGCTCTGGCAGCAGGCGCGGCGCGATTTTGCCGGCATCGCCGAGCCTTACTTGCGCCGCTTCCGCGCGGAACACGCGTTGCCGCCGCTGCCGGGAGAAAGCGACGCGGCGCTCGATGGCAGCATGTCACCCCAGGCGGTGCTGGCGCTTTACAGCCCGGCCTTCTGCCCACCCGCGCCCGACTGGAGCCCGCACGTCGCGCAGGCCGGCTTTTGCTTTTGGGATCCGCTGGAGGATTACACGCCGCCTGCCGCGCTCGTCGATTTCCTGGCAACCGGTGAGAAGCCGCTGCTCGCGACGCTCGGCACCACGGTGTTCGCACGTCCGCAGGGCTTTTACGAAGCCGTCGTCGAAGCCGTGCGCGGCACGCGGCACCGCGCCATTCTGGTGCTCGGCCGGGAGGCCAACGCGCCGGCCGACTTGCCCGAAAACGTATTCGCACTCGACTACGCGCCCTTTGGCTGGCTGATGCCGCGCTGCATCGCCGTGCTGCACCAGTGCGGAGTCGGCACGAGCGCGCACGCGTTGCGCGCCGGGCTGCCGAGCGTCTGCTGTCCCTACAGCTTTGACCAACCCAACAATGCCCGGCAACTCGAGGCGCTCGGCGTCGGCGTTTACCTGCCGCCCGATCCGCAACGACGCGATGCTGCCAGCCTGCGCCGCGCGCTCGAAAGCTTGCTCGCGAGCGACGCGCCGGCGCACGCCGCGAGGATCGCGGCGGCGTTGCGCGACGAAGATGGCCCGACGCGCGCTTGCGAAATTCTGGAGCGCTTCGTTCGCGCCGCTCGCTCGCGTCGCCCCGCCGCAACCGCGGGCGGCGCCTGAATCGTTCCGCCCGTCGTGGCGCAGTCGCGCGTGCCGCCGGCATGGAACGACGGCTGCTATTTACTGAGAGCCCGATGTTTTTGGCCCTCCGTTCCCATCGCGTCTGCCTGCCGCTCGCCCTCCTCCTGGCGTTTGGAGCGCAGTATGGTTTCACCGGCGAACCTTTTACCCGCAACCTCGACTCGAACTATTACGTCTGGGGAACCTCGCAGTGGGTCGGCTGCGGCCTGCTGCTCGCCGCTGTTGCACTCTGCGCGGTGGCGCGTTTTTCCACCGGCTCGAGTGGCGGGCCAGCGAAAGTCGTTGCCCCCGCA
>CAXTRS010000492.1:0-3155 GCA_964246635.1 uncultured Chthoniobacterales bacterium
GCGGGAGTTGCCCATTCACGGCGGGCAGTTTCATCCGGAGACCATCCTCACCGTCGAGGGCACGCGGCTGTTGCGGAATTTTCTCGGCCTGTCGCGGCGGTCTATGCCCGCCCCTGCCGCGGGACGCACTAAAAACGAGGCGGTCATAGACCGCCGCTACAATCAATCCGTCTCCGCCAGCGCGATGTCTTCCTGCGTCACGCGCACAACTTCCTCGATCGTCGTTTGCCCCGCGAGCACGCGGCGCCAACCGTCCTGTCGCAGGGTCTGCATGCCGTCCGCGACCGCCGCGGCTTTCAAGTCGCTGCCGCTGGCTTTCTGCAAAATGAGCCGCTTGATGCGCTCGCTCATCACGCAGATTTCGTAAATCGCCGTGCGCCCCTGGTAGCCGGTTTGGCGGCAATGGTCGCAGCCGGACCCGCGCACGATTTTCGGCTTTTGATCGCCGGCCATTTCCGCGAGCGGGAAGCCGCTCTCGGCGAGATAGGTCAACTCATAGGCCGCGGGCGCCGCACAGTGCGGGCAGACCGTGCGCACGAGCCGTTGCGCGAGGAACGCCTGCACGGTGCTGGTGAGCAGGAATGGCTCGACGTCCATGTCGAGCAATCGCGTGATGCCGCCAACGGCGTCGTTCGTGTGCAGTGTGGAGAAAACCAGGTGCCCCGTCATCGCCGCGCGGATCGCGATGTCGGCGGTTTCGTGATCGCGGATCTCCCCGACCATCACGATGTTCGGATCCTGGCGCAGGATGTGGCGCAGGCCGGTGGCGAAAGTCAGCCCAATCTCGGGTTTCACGTCGATCTGCGACACGCCCGGCAGCCGATACTCCACCGGCTCCTCGATCGTGACGATGCGCCGCTGCACCGAATTGATGCTCGTGAGAAAACTGTAAAGCGACGTGCTCTTGCCCGAACCGGTCGGCCCGGTGACGAGCACGATGCCGTTCGGCTTCGCGAGCAGGCGCTTGATGATTGCGGTCTGCCGCGCGTCCATGTCGAGCCGCTCGAAGCCGAAGGTCTGGCTCTCGCTGCGGGAGAGCAGACGCAGGCTGATGCTCTCGCCGTTGACCGTCGGGATCGTCGAAACGCGCACGTCGATGGCGTTGCCGCCGGCGGCGAGGTTGATGCGGCCGTCCTGCGGCAGGCGCTTCTCGGCGATGTCCATGCGCGCCATGACTTTCAGGCGCGAGATGATCGCGTTTTGCAAGACCCGCAACTGGGCCGGCACGGCAACTTCGTGCAACACGCCGTCGATGCGGTAGCGGATGCGCAGATCGTTTTCGAGCGGCTCGACGTGGATGTCCGTCGCGCGCTCGCCGATGGCTTCGCGGATGATCTGATTGACGAACTTCACGACGCTCGCTTCGGGGTCGTTCGCGTTGAGATCGGAGACGAGTTCTTTGTCCGTGAGCAGGTCGTCGAGCGAGTCGCCGCGCGTTTTCAGGATTTCGTCGAACGTCTCCGCGCCGACGCCGTAGAGCGCCTTCACGGTGCGCAGGAGCGGCGCGCGCGGCACGACGACAAACTGCACCGCCTTGCCGCCCGCCAAGCGCGCGGCTTCCTGCTGGCCGATGCGATTGAGCGGATCATAGAGCGCCAGCCGCAGCGTGCCTTTCGCGTCCGCGCCGAGCGGCACGATCCCGTGTTGGGTCACAAACCGGCTGGGAAACATCGGCAGCGACGAGCGGTCGATGCGCGTGCTGTCGATGCGCGCCTCGAAGGGCAGGCGGAACAGCCCGGCGAGTTGTTCGAGAAACTTCGCTTCCTCGACCTGCCCGCTGTCGAGCACGGTGTCCGTCCACGAGGCGCCCGGAGTTTTTGCGCCGTCCGCCAGCCTCGCCGCCGCTTCCGGCGTCGCACAACCCGCAGCGAGCAGAACGTCGAGAAGTTGCTGGCGGCGGGAAGTCATGCGGTCGCAAATATAACACGTCCACGCCGAAAACGACGCGCCATTTCGTCCGCCTCCCTTACTTCGACGAGGCTGGTGCCGGAGCCGGCTTGCGCTTCACCGTGACCGTCGTGGTCGTCGTCGTTTTTGTTACCACCGGTTTCGCCTTCGGAATGATCGGATCGAGTTGCTCGGACAACCCTGGTTCAAGATAAAGTTTGTTCTCTTCGCGGATCCGATTTTGCTCCAGTTGAGCCAGCGTGTTGGTCACCACGGGTTTCATCATGATGATGAGTTCGCCGCGATTGTTGTTCTTGGTCCGGCTGGAAAACAGGATCGGGCCAAGCACCGGAATCCGGCTCAGGTAAGGAATGTTGTTCTTGCTGACGCCCTGGCTTTGCTGAATCAACCCACCGAGGACGATGGTCGCTTGATTAGGCACGGTCACGGTCGATTTCAAGACGCGCGTTGCGATCGTCGGCACCGTGGTGCCGCCGACGTTGGTGCCGCTGCCGGCGACCGGCGATTTCACCTGCTGCACAATGTCGAGCGTCACCGCGTTGTCGCTATTGATGAGGGGCACCACATCCAATTGCAAAGCGACTTCCTTGTATTGAATGCTCGATGCGATGGCGGCCGTCGTCGTGGTCGTCGTGGTGTTCTGCAAGGTCTGCGTTGGAATGGCGATCTCCTGGCCGCTCAGAATCGTGGCTTCCTTGTTGTTGGAAGTGAAAATCACGGGGCGAGAAATGGTCTTGAAACGGCCTGAGGTTTCCAGCGCGCGGATGGCCGCCGCGAGGCGATTGCCCGCGGTCACCACACCGGCCAGGCCGCCGAAATTGCCGAAGCTGGCCAGCCCAAGTTGGGCCAGCGAGGAGAGCGCCGAGTTGGTCGTCCCGCCCGTCGTCGTGGTGATGCCCGTGGTGGGGTCGGTCGTGCTGGTCGTAGTCGTCGCGCTCGTCGGCGGCGGCAGCCGGGAAAAGTTGGTCGAAAGCACGTCGCTGCCGCGCCGTCCGCTGCGCACGAGATAGTCGATGCCGAACTCGCGGTCGTTGTTCAAACTCAGCTCGCCGATGAGCACCTCGATCATCACTTGCGGCGCGGGCACGTCGAGCTGGTCGAGCACGCGGAACACTTTGTCCTGCGCCTCGGCGCTGCCGGAAACGATGATGACGTTGGCGCGCGGGTCCGCGATGAGCCGCGTGGTGCCTACAACCACCGCGCGCGCGCGGTCGCTGACCTCGCGCGTTTTCAGCGACGGCCCGCCC